>NZ_JBIWES010000008.1:0-222239 GCF_044762665.1 Peribacillus sp. NPDC096622
TCACTTAAAGGCCTGCCGGCTACATTGATGAAAGAAGCAAGTAATGTTCGCTACCTATCACACATCAAAGCCCTATTCAGCCTAGCTTATTAATTATAAGATAAAGCACTCATAGAATTTAAAAGGACCATTCATCTTGTGATGAATGGCCCTTTTTTGTAATTAAAGAAATCAAATCTTTACTTGGTTGATGCTGAATCTAAGGGAAAATCCCTCAGGTAATTTTGCATTTGTCAAAATCCTGGTTTCTTTTAAGCGTTTATCATTATAAGAGGAGACTTCCTTCAATTCTTCATCCATATAAGCAGGATGGGTCATTATCTCCACACTCTCCCCATCCATTACCCTCCCCTTCAAGTTTTGAAAGTAATCTTCTACCACCATTTCTCCATAAAAATTATCCAGGAATACATCTGTAACGGTTTGAATCCCAGCAAAGTGCCTTCCGGCATTACGCACCGGCAACCCATATTTATCTGACAGCTTTTTAATAACCGGTAGAAATGCTTTGATTCCATGTACATGATGGTGGCTGTCGAAATGAGTCGGGAATAGACCAAATTCCAAGAATCTTTCGATTTGTGCTGACCACTCCCTCTCCAATTCGCTCAAGGAAATACCGGCAGGATCCCCATATACCGCACCTTGCTTCTTAAAGAAACCAGATTCGTCAACCAAACTCGGAACATCACTCAACAAAGGTTTACCCCATGTCAGCACTAAGTGAATACCTACCTTCAACGATGCTGTCTTCTTGGCGATTTCAATCGCATGCTCCGTTGCTTTTGCATTCATCATGATCGTTGCCGAATTGACAATTCCATATTTGTGGCTATCCAAAATCCCATAATTCACCGCTTTAGTTAACCCGAAATCATCTGCATTTACTAGGACTTCAATCATGATAAATTATCCTGCAACTCCTTTTTTTCAAAAAACTGCGGCAGATAATCTTTATGTGCCTCCAGCATTTCGTCTAAGATCTGTTTTGCAACCCGGTCACTTGGAACGAGTGGATTGATCGTCATGGCAAGCAACGCAGTATCATAATCTCCCGAAATTGCAGCTTCGATGGCCACCCTTTCAAAGGATTTAATTTGCTGAATTAACCCGCGGACAGCGACAGGAAGCTCTCCTACATTGATTGGTTTAGGACCATCCTTAGTTATTACGCAACTGGTTTCAATCGCCGATCCGTAAGGGATGCCTTCAATCGCCCCATGGTTGACCGTATTTACCGCTTGAATATCTCGCTTATCCGTATACATCGAGCAAATCAACCGTACAGCCGCATCACTGTAGTACGCACCTCCACGCTCTTCAAGCTGAGGCGGCTTGATGGCCAGATCTTGGTCTTTGTATAGTTCGAATAAACCTGCTTCAAGTCTTTGAACGACCTCTGCACGTGTTTCCCCTTTTTCCGCATCCTTCAATTCTTGGGCCAGCACATCTCCCGTTTTATAATAGTAGTTGTGGTATGGACACGGAAACAGGTTCAACGCTCTAAGGAATTCCGGCTCCCAGCCCATTGCATGGATATTCTTCATCGTGACAGCTTTAGTTGGATCCGTAATCAAATTGATGATTTGATCTTTGACACTCTTGCCATCAACGAATACATCCAAGCCGTAAACCATATGGTTCAAGCCAGCAAAGTCGATCCGGACTCTGGATGGCTCTACATCCATCAAATCCGCAACACCTCGTTCCATCCCAATCGGCACATTGCAAAGTCCGATGATTTTGGAAATATTACTGTGACGCAGAACTGCTTCCGTTACCATTCCCGCAGGATTCGTGAAGTTAATCAGCCATGCTTCCGGACATAATTCCTCCATCTCATGAGCAATATCCAGAATGACGGGAATCGTTCTAAAAGCCTTGAAAAGCCCGCCTGGTCCATTCGTCTCCTGTCCGATCACTCCGTGTTTCAATGGAATCTTTTCATCAAGAGCCCTAGCTGCGAGCTGGCCAACCCGCAGCTGGGTTGTTACATAATCAGCGCCTTTAAGCGCTTTCTTTCTATCTAGCGTGAGATGGACTTCAATATTCACACCAGCTTTTTCAATCATCCTTCTTGCCAAATTCCCGACAATTTCAAGCTTTTCCTTTCCCGCTTCGATGTCCACGAGCCAAATTTCACTCACAGGAAGTTCTTCATGATATTTGATGAAACCTTCGATCAGTTCAGGCGTATAGCTCGAACCTCCGCCAATCGTGACGATCTTCAACCCCTTGCTCATTCAGCAGCCCTCTCCTTCACGGCATCCGCATGTAAGAATTCTTCGCGTAGATCAATCATTTCAATTGCAAGATCCTTTACAGTCATCGCTGTCATTAAATGATCTTGTGCGTGCACCAGGATAATGGGAAGGTCAAAATGGTCCCCGCCTGCCTCAGCATGGATTAATTGGGTTTGGTATTTATGGGCTTGCAGTAATTCCGTTTCTGCTTCGGCTATTTTCACCCGGGCAGAATCAAAATTCCTTTTCTTTGCTTCCTGCATCGCTTCCATTGCAAAGCTTCTCGCATTCCCGCTATATAAAATCAATTGAAAAGATAGTTGGTATAATTCTTCTTTTTCCATTTTCATCACTACTTTCTTAAACGTTTAGCGTTTCTGAATCTTTTGTAAGCTCTGTTTTATTTTTGGTGTCTATCTTCACTTGAGCATAAACGAATGGTAAATAAATCGCTGTTGAAATGACTAGGTTGATTGCAGCCAGGACCGCTCCAGACACATGCCCGCCTGTGGCCAGGAATCCACCCACAATCGGAGGGGTTACCCATGGAATCTTAGCAACGATCGGGAAAACCATTCCGCTGCTTACTGCGATATAAGATATCACCGTTGTAATTACCGGGCCGAGAACAAATGGGATGAACCACATTGGATTCAGAACGATAGGCAATCCGAAAAGAATGGGTTCGTTAATCTGGAACACTCCTGGCGCCCCTCCGAGTGCAATCATCTGTTTATACCGTTTCCGACCGGCAATGATCATGGCAATGATCAGGCCCAATGTTGCACCAGATCCGCCTAAATAAACAAATGCATCCAGGAAAGAACCCGCCAATACCCCGTATTGGTCCATGTCTTTGACGCCTTGTGCATATAAATCGATATTTTTCACTCCCGAACTTTCAAAAAGCGGTGTCGTTATCCCGCCAAGGATATTGGGTCCATGCAAACCGATCATCCATAATAAATGAACAAGAAATACTAGTAAAATAGCGAATGGCAATGAATCTACTGCACTTTGTAATGGAGATACAATCACTTTGCTCAGCCAGTCATTCAGTACCTGCCCATCCGTAGCTTTACGGAATAGCAGTCCGAATACTCCAGCAATAAAGATCGTTGCCATACCTGGCACTAACTTTGCAAATGAACGGGCTACCGCTGGAGGTACTCCATCAGGAAGCTTGATGACTAAATATTTCACCCGGGAAAGTCTAACAAAGATTTCAGTGGCTATTAAGGCAACTACAATTCCTGTAAATAGAGCTGTAGCATTAAAATAGTTCACGCTTACAAAACCCCATGCCCCCCCTGTAACATCCTTATCATCGATAGTTAAAGTGACATTTCCGATTTGAGGTAATAATAAAAAGAAACAGGCTGCGGAAACCAGCATCGCTTCAAAACCATCGTCACCGTATGATCGTGCCAATTTATAAGAGATGCCGAATACAGCGAATACCGTCATGAATGCAAAGGTTCCAAACCAAATATCACCGCCCAGCGTATTCCATGCAGGTCCGAAGATGGCCTCCATCATTCTTCCGTAAGGCTTGATGACTTGCCCAAGATTATTAAACAGGACGGCGAATGACCCGATCATTGTAATCGCTATCATTCCAATCAATGCGTCACGAATCGCAAGCAAATGCCGGTTATTTCCTACCTTTACCGCCCCAGGCATAATATACTTATCAATAAAAGTCATCATATCTTTATTCTCCTTTTATTAAAGCAGTGGCTTGTTTTAGTACTTCTTCACCATTACATAGTCCATAGAACATCGGATTGATGGTTGCGACTGGAATTCCCTTTTCTTTCCCCGCTTCCTGTAACTTGGAAAGAAGGTATCTAACCTGCGGACCTAATAAAATCACATCAGCCTTATCTATTTCATTGTTCACTTCTGTAGAACCCACAGCCCATATCTGACATTCTATCCCTTGTTTTTTAGCGCTTTCCTCCATCTTGGTAACTAATAAACTAGTAGACATCCCTGCAGAACAACATAATAAGATATTCATTGAAATTACCCCCCTTTTTAATGATTGATTATTCAGTATTTTCAAGAAAGACTAAACCGCATTTTTATAATAATCGATGTTACTTTTTTATCACTTCCCTTGAAAGGCTATATGAAATGGGTATTATTGCCTCCATACATACATTGTAGTAACAAATTTAAAAAATATCAACACAATTTTAAATTTGTTACTACAAATTTGTGAATTAAAGTTGATTATTGAACTTATCCGAGATAATCTATATGTATATATTGGGAATGAACATAGGAGGAATCACTGTGGAGACCATGAATAAAGAAGCGGCATTGCATTCCATAGTCAAGGAATCGATTATCGATCTCATAAAAAATGGCGAATATCAAACAAATACAAAATTACCGACTGAGGCCGAATTTTGTAAAATATACGGAGTAAGCAGGACAACAGTTCGCACGGCCTTACAGCAGTTGAACGTCGAAGGCTATATTTACCGTGTCCAAGGTAAAGGTACTTTCGTTTCGGAAAATAAAGTCAAGCAATTTCTTACAAGCACGGTTGAAAAGTTCTCTGAACAAGTCACGATGCAAGGAAAAAACCCTTCTACAAAGGTCATTAGCTTAAAAGTGATTGAAGCAAATGCTACCCTTGCCAAGCTTTTCAAACAAAATATTGGAGACCCCGTAAACAAACTGGAAAGGATACGTTACGTTAACGACATCCCCCTTCAATATGAAATAGCCTTTCTCCCTTGGTATAAAACACCTGGGCTTAATATCGAAGCCTGTGAAAAATCACTCTTTAAAGTACTTGAAACACAATTCGATTTAAAAGTAAAAAAGACGGTCGAACACTTGGAATTTTCACTTGCCGACGATTCCATTTCTGATAAATTGGAGGTACCGAACGGTTCACCTTGTTTTTCATTGGAAACTTACACATATGAAAATGATGGATCGGTCATTGAATTCTCTAAAACTCTCTTTAGAGGCGATCGTGCTCACTTTGTCATCGAGCGGAACTATTGAAATAAGACGGATGCCTTATTAATAAAGGCATCCTAGACTGTAGACATACTCGATGTTTTTTTTAGGGGGGTGTAAGATTGGAACGTTGAATTCCACTCCAGGCACTCGCTTTCCGTATCCAGGAAAGCCTGACTGACTATCTTTTTAACAAAGCGCAGATCATGAAATTACTTGAAAACCATGTAAATAATAAAGCGGACAACATCAGGAAGCTCTGGACCATTTTGACTTTTATGACTTGGCATCAAATTTATATAGAAAAACAATATGAGCCCCGAAAGAATTCACAATATGCTTTAAATTAAGCACCTTTATTGGCTTCACTCTTTGCACCCAAGCATCAATGAAAGAAAGCTTGGGTGCTTTTAATATTTACTTGTTTATCACCAAAAAACGAATATCCATTCAATTTGACAGTTGGTATATGACGAATTTCTCAAATGGATTCGATTCAGTCAAGCCAGGTAACATCACTTCGTTTTTCAGTTCGAAGGCGGTTTGATTTTCGAGGAAAAAAATATAATCCTGTGAAGCATAATATAATATCAGTTCGATTTGGCGCGGTTCTTTTTCAAAGGAAAGCAAAATGTTATTGATGATTTTCATGAAAATCTGTACCGAGAACGGATTAAAGAAATAAAAACGATTGTCTTTTGTATCAATATCATATTCTTCTGCCAAGCAACAGTGGAATTCTATATTATTATTGTTGTTTTTCCTTTTCTTCATGTAGCCATTCAGATTCTCGATCGCTTCTTTATAGAAATTTTCATTCATCTCCACGCCAACCACAGATGATTGATATAAGTGATGGATCAAAAAATTCAAGCGTCCTTTACCGCATCCAAAATCCACAATGCGATCATTTCTTTTCAGTGGATATTTTTTGAATAAAAGTCCTAATGCGCTGTATGGCGTAGGTTCGTATCGGTGATAATGCAAAGAATCATTGAATTTTTTTTGTTCACCTCCCGTCCTGATGTTCAGCATTTCATCATAATTCGTTTCTTCCATTGTTATATGCACCTGCTTCATGTTTTTTAAATATAGGGCTTCTTAACTAAAACCCCGGATAAGGTTATCTTATCCAGGGTAAGGTTTTGTTATATGAATGTCCAGACAATCATTTGGATTTTGCTTTAGTTACATAATCATTAATCATGACTAACAGTAAAAGAATACAACACATATAAAGTCATTACAAATAACTATACTTACAGTCCGAGTTTAATAGAATGTCGTAAACCTAATGATAATTTTGTTTACTATATTCAAAACAGAAAAAAGCTGAAGCATCCAAAAGAGCTTCAGCTTTTTTCATTTTTATTCTTCATCATTCCATATGATCCAATCATGAGTCTCAAGAATCTCCAGAAATTTCATCAACCGAGGTAAGGCTGGTTCTGCTTCCTCACCAAAATGTTCACTCATCGCTTCAGAAATCTGATTTACATTGCTCTGGAACTCCATCTGTTTAATGGCATATGCCCCAAACTTATCAAGCTTGATTTTACGGACTGACGGTTGTTTAAAGAAACGAATTGTAATTCGTTCCACAAAATTGGTCCTTTGAATGACCAAATAAGTTGCTTCCGAAGATTCTTGTATCATTGTGACGCGACTTTCCAAAAGGGGAACCATGGTTAACAGGTTCCTCTTTTTTGATTGGCGTTTACGAAGCATCTTCTTTTTTCCCTTTGCTGGATACGAACCAAAGCAAGCCAGCTAGAGCAAGGAATAGTAAGAAAGGCAGCAAATTGCTGGCTAATTTAGCCGCAGCCGGAACTTGGACACCTGCTGCGATCAATATCGCAATAAGAACACCAATCAATGATTCACCTGCTATTAAACCAGAGGCAAATAATACACCTCTATCAACCCGTGCTTTAAGTGCTTCTTTAGTTTTCGAGAAGAACTCAACGAAGAATCGGATAAATCCACCGATCATGATTGGGGCACTAGTATGAACAGGCAAGTAAATGCCGACAGCAACAACAAGTGAATTCAGACCGAAAAACTCTAATGTAATGGAAATAGCCGCACCGATAAAGATTAGAGTCCAAGGTAAATCTCCACCTAGAACACCTTCGGCAAGTATTTTCATAAGCGCCGCTTTAGGTGCAGGCAGTTCTGCAGAACCCATCGTATATGCGTGATCCATCAGAACCAGGATAAAACCAATGACAGAAGCGGACGCAACAACACCGATCATCATGGCAACTTGTTGTTTCCATGGTGTTCCGCCAACGATATATCCTGTTTTAAGATCTTGGGAAACATCACCTGAAACCGCAAGTGCTGTACAAATGATCGCAGCGACGGTTAACGCGGCTACCATTCCAGTCGTACCAGTAAAACCAGTTGCTTTATAGACGATCGCTACAATCAATAGAGTGGCTATCGTCATTCCAGAAACAGGGGAGGAAGAACTGCCGACGATTCCAACAACCCTTGAAGCCACTGTCACGAATAAAAATCCAAAAATCGCGATTGCAATCGCACCGATGATTCCTACATCTGTTATAGGTGTGAAAGCAATGATTAAAATTACGATGATCGTTCCCAACCAAACGTATTTAGCCGGTATGTCTTGTTCTGTACGGATAGAACCCGATTTTAGTTGTCCTTTATTTGCTTTTACGCCTTTAAGAGTATCAATAACTGAACTGAAAAGTATTGGTAATGTTTTGATCAAAGTGATCAATCCGCCAGTTGCAACGGCACCAGCACCAATATAGCGTATATAATTATCCCAAATTCCCCATGCATCCAATTCACCGATCGGTACATCTGAAGGGAAAATGGCTGTTCCGTTGTTTCCGCCAAAAAAGCTGATGGCCGGTATTAGAACGACCCAGGCCAATAACCCCCCACCTAGCATTTGTCCTGCAACACGCGGTCCAATAATATAACCTACACCCAAAAGGGAAGGAAAGGCATCAAGACCAACCACTGCATTTTTAAAATTCGTGATCCCTGTTTCAACCTCTGTCTTGAAAAGCTTAAACCCATCACCAAGCCCTTTAACAACCCCGCCGATAACCAAACCGGCTCCGATTAGCTTGGCGCTTGTACCGCCCTTTTCCCCTGACTTCAGGACCTCGGCACATGCCGTGCCTTCTGGATAAGGTAATGTTTCATGCTCCCTTACAATCAAAAGCTGGCGAAGGGGAACCATCATGAAGACCCCTAAAAACCCCCCAGTTAATACAACGAAAATGATGAATGCTTGACTCACGTCCATGTCCCACATGAATAATGCCGGAATGGTAAATACAGCACCGGCACCAATAGCCTCACCTGCCGTGGTCATCGTTTGCACAATATTGTTTTCTAATATTGAATCCCTGCGAAAAACCCCTCTTAATATGGCCATTGAAATTACCGCCGCGGGTATAGAAGCAGAGACAGTTAAACCAATAAGTAGGCCTAAGTATGCATTTGCCGCCCCGAATACGATTGCAAGAATGATCCCTAGAATGATTGCAGTTGCAGTCAATTCCGGTAGAGATTTAGATGCAGAGACGTACGGGACGAATTTACTCTCTTTTGAATTGTTCGACAATTTAGCCACTTCCTATGTTAAACTTTAAAATCACAGAGAACATTATATCACTGTAGTTTAAAGTTACGCAATGGGGAAATGCTGCTTATTAAAAGATTGATTATATCCAATAATCAGATTAGTAGTTTCGGTTTTAAAACATTTAAAATAATATTGATATAATAACAATGACTGATACGTTACACGAAGTCACAGCCTATCATTCATTCAATGACAGTTCATCAGCACCCCTTATCAGCTCCATAGGCAAATAACGCACTGGGTTATTGCACATTAGAATGTGATTTAACATATCCTGAAAAATCAAGTCTTAAAAAAGGAATGATAAATTCATGGTATCCTATATGGACTATACTTCACCATCCACACAATTCTTTTTCGATGTCAATAAAAGCAATTTCATGAAAAAAGACAAGCAAAACTATATTAATGTATTAGGTGTTAAACAATTAAACACCCTCGAAAATGTTTCATTATTAGATATTTACCTTAGTACAGACAATGTCGTAGAACCGCATTATCACCAAAATGCAGCAGAGCTAGTGTATTGCATTTCTGGAGCGGCAACCGTTTCATTACTGAATCCATTTACAAAGCAAATTCAAAATTACCCCATTAAACCCGGTCAAGTAGCCAACGTCCCACAAGGTTGGTGGCATTATGAAGTGGCTAATGCGGATAATACTCATCTGCTCGCCATTTTTAATGCACCAACACCTGAGGTTATCCTCGGTTCGGATATCTTGAAATTGACGCCTGCAAATATAATGGCACATACTTATTGCATGGATGAAAACCAATGGAAAAAAGCAATTGCACCCGTTCAACCCTCAACATTCATCGGCCCGCCAGCCAACTGCCATCGAGCAGCCGAAGAAGACATGCAGCAATATCCGCAATATAATATTCATTATGAAAACCAAAGGTATACTGTCCCGGCATACAACTATCAAGTCCAGCCCAATCCCCCGTATTATTATTATTGAAGATAAGTAAGGGAACTTGATCAACCCTGTTCAAGGGCCTTTATAACTTCATGGATTGCGGCTAATAAATCGGAATCGAAAAAAGCAATGGATGCCCCCATTACATAGGGATTCCATTGCTTTTTATGACCCGTTTAAAAGTGATACATTTACTTCACCCACACCTTACATTATGGTGGTCATCCAATATAATTATCCATATTCAATCTAAATATTCTACCGAGTTTCTTCTTATAATATAAGAGTTTCTCAAATTGCCCCTATAGCAACAGTTTATTCACTCTATTTCCGGTTGGCTCAGAACTTCTCTTATCAATAAAGGAACGTGCTAAATCCAGTTCTATAAAATTCAATTGTCCGCTTCTTTGCATCTTTCTGGAATTTGTTTTTCCATTTTAACATGAGTTCTCTAAGTTGCTCAGTTTCCATTTCGTTTTCATTTTGATTATCGAAGAAGAAAAATACCAACACTATATACCTCCCGACTCATCTCACCCTGAAAAAATCACCTACTTATAAAGCAAAATAGTTAAAACCAAGTTTTCTCATCCTTTTTTATGTAAACAATATCATTCTATATACCTACTCGCCAACTAGTGATATACATTTAACACTATATTTATTATCGATAGGTTAACCAAATATGATACCCAATTATATTTACTTATTTGACTCGCATATTGCAAAGATACAATAAAAATGAGTATTGATAATATCAAGTAATAATCCTGGGAGGTAAAATTATATACATTCTAAATATGCATGATGAAATGAAGAGGATTCAATTATTTACGACATACACATGCAACTATAATGTTGGAGATTGGAGAAGTTCTAAAGTGGTATCAGAAAGATTAGGACGTTCAAAAAGCTCGGAATATACAGGACTCCTCGGCAGAAAACTTTTCAAAAGCTATTATAAAAAAGAGCATGGAACAATAAAAGTGGTCATTTTTTTGGTCATTGAACTAAAAAAGCAATGGAGAATCCCATTACATAAGGGTTCTCCATTGCTTTTAATTACATGATCCGTTTGAACATTTTCTCCATTTCATAAATGGAATACGAGATGATGATAGGTCTTCCATGAGGGCATGTGAAGGGATCTGTTGTCCGCCTCAGTTCATCCAATAGTGCTTGGATTTCATCATTGCGCAGATGACGGTTAGCCTTTATGGAGGCTTTACAGCTCATCATGATGGCTGCTTCTTCGCGCAATTTTTTGATGTCGACCTTTTTCATCGATAGCAATTGTTCTATCATTTCTTCAAGGATTTCCTGTTCAATTCCTTTAGGGAACCATTGTGGATGCGATCGGACAATATAGGCGTTATAGCCAAACTCTTCTAAATAGACGCCGACTTTTTCCAACTCATGACGATATTCATCTATCCGGATACACTGGTCCGTTGAAAATTCAAGGGTGATGGGAACAAGCATATCCTGTAGCTCGTTTTCAACACGTCCGACCTTTTCTTTAAAATATTCATATTTGATCCGTTCCTGGGCAGCATGCTGGTCTATGATATACAAACCCTTTTCGTTTTGGGCGAAAATATATGTTCCATGCATTTGCCCAATCGGGTACATCGGAGGGATTCGGCTGTCCGGTTCTTTCGCCTCGATTTCTTCCTCTTGTTCGACAGTGTAGGTTGTATACTTTTCGGCCGACTCGAAATTTTTGCTTTCATCATCTTGTAAGACCGGTACATAGACATCTTCCATTTGCTGCTGTTCATTGCTATAGATTATTTCCTTTATTGGGTCAAGATTGAAATGATCCACATTACTCTTTTGTTCCTGCTTTTCCCGAATCAGGGTATCCTTCAAGAGTGAAGCTTCTTTCTTGGCTTCTTCAAGAACACGCTTGCCGTTTTCCACAACATGATCCAATTCCAGAGTGGTTTGCTCACTTTTCACCTGTTCCGACTTTGCTGTTTGTGTATATCCGCTTGGTATTAGAGACATCCTTTTAAACGAAGATTTGATCGTTTCCGATACAAAACTGTACAATTCCTGTTCCTTGCTGAGCCTTACCTCCATTTTGGATGGATGTACATTGACATCGACAAGAATCGGATCCATTTCAATATTTAACAAAGCAATTGGAAAACGCCCAATCGGCAGAAGTGTATGGTAGCCATCCAGGATTGCTTTCACGAGCGCATAGTTTTTGATGAAGCGGCCGTTTATCATGGTTGAAATGTAATTCCTCGAAGCCCGGGTGATCTCGGGCATGACGATATATCCTGTTAATTTGAAGTCCAAGGAACTTGCCTGAACCGGAATCATCTTTTTGGCAATATTCGCACCATAGATTGCGGCTAGCACCTGCCTGACATCACCGTTACCATTCGTATGCAGGATACGCTTCTCATTGTGCGTTAACCGTATAGAAACATCCGGATGTGAAAGTGCGAGCCTGTTAGCGACATCCGTAATGTTTCCTAGCTCGGTATGAATGGTTTTCATATATTTCAACCTTGCAGGAGTATTATAAAACAAGTCGGAAACCAGGATATCCGTTCCTTTACGGCTGGATGAAGCCTCAAGTTCCTTAACCATTCCTCCTTCAAGAAGTATGCGCGTTCCTACACCTTCACCAGTGCTGCTTTTCATTTCAAAACGGGAAACTGAAGCAATACTGGGCATCGCTTCACCGCGGAAGCCAAGTGTTCGGATTCGGAAGAGATCATTTTCATCTT
Source organism: Peribacillus sp. NPDC096622 (assembly GCF_044762665.1). NCBI lineage: Bacteria > Bacillati > Bacillota > Bacilli > Caryophanales > Bacillaceae > Peribacillus > Peribacillus sp. NPDC096622. Next base: position 12,527 of record NZ_JBIWES010000008.1, read on the forward strand.
TTATTTTACTAGTGGCGTGACGTTTAAATGCCGCTTCTATGTCATCAGCCAAAATCCCATCGCCATTATCCACGATCCTAATGGAACCAAGTCCAGCCTCCACCAATTCAATCTCTATAATGGTACTGTTTGCATCTATTGCGTTTTCCACTAGTTCCTTAACGACTGAGGCTGGGCGTTCAACAACTTCTCCAGCTGCGATTTTATTAGATAAAGCCTCATCAAGCTGTATGATTTTCCCCATTTTTATCGCCTCACTTTAATTCTCATTTAAGTTTCTTTTGTAATTTATAAAGGGTATTCATTGCCTCAAGCGGCGTCATTTCAAGGATATCCAGGGATTTTATGTCATCCAGCACCTTTTTTTCCTTTGGTGAAGAATTCACTCTTCCTTTAGGAGCTTCTTCCCCAAAGAAGGAAAGCTGTGCCTCATTGACGGGTGTTACCGGGTCAGCTTCGGCAATAGGTGCTTTTTCAGCAGCAGGCTGTTCAGGAATCGCCTTTGCCTGTCCATTTTCATTCTCTAGCTGCGCTAAAATAGCGGCCGCCCGCTCAATTAACTGCTCCGGTAAATCAGCTAGCTTAGCCACATGAATTCCATAGCTTTTATCTGCTGGCCCTTCTTTAATTTTATGAAGGAAAACGACATTTCCATTTTGCTCAATGGCACTTACATGGATATTTTTCAATTTTGGCAGTTCCGTTGCCAATACAGTCAATTCGTGATAATGGGTCGAAAAGAGTGTCTTTGCCCCAATTTCCTCATGAATATATTCAATGATGGCCTGAGCAAGCGCCATCCCATCATAAGTTGAAGTTCCCCGCCCTATTTCATCAAATAATATCAAACTGTTTTCTGTCGCATTCATGATGGCATTTCTCGCTTCAAGCATCTCGACCATGAATGTACTTTGCCCGGAAATCAAATCATCTGCAGCGCCAATCCTGGTAAATACCTTATCAAAAATAGGTAATTCAGCTATACTTGCGGATACGAAGCATCCAATTTGCGCCAGAATCGATGTTAGCGCAATTTGACGCATATACGTACTTTTACCCGACATATTGGGCCCTGTGATCAAGAGTAACTCCCGGTCTCCATCCATAAAGCAGTCATTTGGGACATACTCCTGTGATTGAAGAACTTTCTCGACCACTGGATGCCTGCCTTCCTTCAGTACGATTCTTCGATCACCGGAAAAGACAGGCTTCACATAATGGCGTTCTTCACTAATCGTCGCAAAGCACTGCAGGACATCCAGTTCACTGACGCCTTTGGCCAAATCCTGTAGGCGAGGGATATAGCTTTTGACCTCTTCACGAAGATTGAGGAATAGGTCATACTCCAAACTGATGCTTTTTTCTTCTGCTTGTAAAATCAAAGCTTCCTTTTCTTTCAATTCAGGAGTGATATAACGTTCGGCATTCGTTAAAGTTTGCTTCCGTTCATAACGGCCTTCTTCAAGCAGATGCAAATTTGCTCGTGTGACTTCAATGTAATAGCCAAATACACGATTATATCCGATTTTCAAGGATTTGATCCCGGTGCGTTCCCGCTCTTCGCGTTCAAGCTGTGCAATCCAAGTTTTCCCGTTTCTGCTGGCATCCCTGTATGTATCCAGCTCCTTATGGAAACCGTCCTGAATGATATTCCCTTCCTTCACGGACAATGGCGGGTTTTCTACTAGCGCCGTTTCAAGCAGATCCGTCACTTCTTCGCAAGGATCCAATTTATCGGCCAGGATTGAAATATCCTGATTGGAAGCCATTGACTTCACGATTTCACGAATGATCGGCACCTGTTGCAATGAACGTTTCAGTTGAATCAGGTCCCGGGCGTTTACATTCCCGAAGGCCACCCTTCCGGCAAGCCGCTCCAAGTCGTACACTTCTTTCAGCCGTTCACGTAAGTCCTGCCGTTCGAAGTATTGATTTTTCAGGGTTTCAACAAGGCTTTGTCTCCGCTCGATCTGTTTTTTATTAATGAGCGGTCTATCAATCCATTGTTTCAACATCCTTCCGCCCATGGCTGTTTTTGTTTCATCAAGCAGCCATAATAATGAGCCTTTTTTACCTTTGGAACGAATGGTTTCAGTTAATTCCAAATTGCGTTTGCTATAATAATCAATTTTCATATATTGTGATGTTTCATATGCGAGCACTGGCTGTAAATGATCCAGGCTGCGTTTTTGGGTACGGTATAGATAATTCAATAAACGTGAGATTGTTGTCGCCAGTTTCTGGTCTTTTAGCAAATGAAGCAATGCAACGAATGACTCGCTTTGAACCAAATTACTCTCTAGGGATAGAGCGGCAGCGCCCCGTTCTTGCAACTTTTTTTTCCATTCTTCATTGAAATCCTCGGCAATGACCACTTCACTCGCACCAAGGATGGCAAATTCATTAAGAACTTCCTCGAAACTCTCAATCAATGTAACCTTATTTTCCCCTGTCGATAAATCATTGTATCCAAAGCCAAACTGACCATCCGTAAAATAAGTGATGGTGGCAATATAATTATTTTCCTTTTCACGAAGACCCTTACTATCCATTTTCGTTCCCGGAGTAATCAGCTGGACAACTTCCCTGCGAACCACACCTTTGGCTTGCTTCGGATCTTCGGTTTGTTCACAAATAGCTACTTTAAATCCTTTTTCTATCAATATATCAATATAATTAGCTGCCGAGTGATACGGAATGCCGCACATCGGAATTCGCTCTTCACTACCGCCTTCTCGGCTCGTTAATGTGATCTCGAGCTCTTGTGATGCATTCAGTGCATCGTCAAAAAACATTTCATAAAAATCGCCTAAACGAAAAAATAAAAAGGCATCCTGATACTCTGCCTTAATTTTTAAATATTGCTGTATCATCGGAGTATATCCAGCCATTCCTTCAAAACCTTTCCAAACTAAAATCTATTACACTTTTATGTCCTTCATTATAACATACGGGAAAGCAACATTGCCTGTATTCGAAATTGCATGGTAAATCAATTATCCTTTATATTGTGAGCTAGCTGTATTTGTAAAGCCATAGGTACTTGTCCCGCTTCAAATTAAATAAAACCGGATGAAGGGAATGTCATCCGGTATTAATTTCTATATTCTATTCGTCTTCGAATTCGTCAAGGAAATCCGGATCTAAATCTTCGAAATCCTCATCATCGAAATCAGAGCCCCAGTCATCCTCACAGCGGCCATCTGGACTTACAGCGACACAAATTTTCGTTTCGCCGACGACTTCCACAAAGAATTCCCTTTCCACATGAACAATGATTTTTTGTCCACATGGGGAGATGCAAGCTTCTAAACAATTCGGCTGTTGGACAGCTTTTGCAACGATTTCATGGTCATCAAGACAATCGGGATCACGGTATTTCAGCGAAATAACGTCGGTATATTGCACTTTTTCAGTTACAACTTCCGTCTTCGAATTTTGGTTATAAGAATACCAGACGTTGATTTCGTAGCTGCCGTGAATTTCTACCTTTTTGCCGACTTTCTTTGCATCGTATTTATGGTTGATGATCCAACAACCTAGAATGCTAGAAGGATGATGAGCCGGGCAAATGGTGTGAGAGGACTTTGTGAATTTACGTCCTTTTGCCACCACCGCTTTAGTAATTATCTCTCTATATTGTGACATGCTAGCGAACCCTCCTCATACAGTTTCCATTCATCCTATGCGTGGTAAAAGTCTAGTGTGCGTAGAATTTTAATTGTTTGAAAACTGCTGTAATGTTTTAAACCTAGGTTATTTTATGCTCATGTTTTGGGATATGTGTCACGAATGGGCACTGTATAAGGATTTCCGCATATTAAAAAAGCCCTTCTGAAATCAGAAGGGCTTTTTTAATATTCATGAACAGCTTCCGCCGCCTGCTTGTACCTGTGAACCTGTCTCACCGCGAAGGACATCACCTTCGGTCGATTCAATAATCAGGTCAGTCACCTTATTCGATACCTGTGAAGAAACCATTTGTAAAAGGTCATTTACATCCACTTGGGATTGTTTGAATTCTTGCACGATTGGAAGTTCATCCAATTGTTTTTCCAGTGCATCAATTTTTGCTTGAACTTGGCTGTATGCTTTCTCTTTGCCGTAATGTTGGAAGTTTACAGCCTGTTTTTGCAAGCTCTTGATGCTGGCAATCATTTCACGGATTTTTTGATTTTCATTGATGTGAGCTTCTGCCCGTTTAAAGAAATCGACTTCTTCCGTGCTGGCGATCATTTCAGCAAGCTCGGCCGCTTTGTTCAGAATGTCATCTTTAGTATATTTAGTCATATTACTCCACCTCAATCGCCGTTGCTTCTTCAACCATATCCCCATTTAATGACCATGTTTTCGTTCCGGTGATTTTCACTTTTACGATTTTGCCAATAGCGGATTTTGGTCCTTTGAAGTTCACGAGCTTATTTTTCGTTGTATAACCTGCTAATACTTCCGCATTCTTCTTGCTTTCGCCTTCAACGAGCACTTCAACAATCTGCCCATCATACTCTTTCATTTTCAATGCGCACGTTTCATTGACAAGGGCATTCAAGCGTTGCAGACGTTCCTTTTTCACTTCCATCGGTACATTATCCTGCATTTTCGCAGCCGGTGTTCCCTCACGCGGTGAATAGATGTAAGTATATGCTGCATCGAAACCAACTTCACGGTATAATGACATCGTTTCTTCAAAGTGCTCTTCCGTTTCATTCGGATAGCCTACAATGATATCCGTGGTTAGCGATGCACTTGGGATAGCTTCCTTGATCTTTTTTACTAGCTCTAAATATTGTTCGCGTGTATATTTACGGGCCATGATTTTAAGTGTGTCCGTACTTCCCGATTGAACTGGTAGATGGATATGGTCAACAAGATTTCCGCCTTTGGCCAGCACTTCAATCAAGTGATCATCAAAATCACGGGGATGGCTTGTCGTAAAACGAATACGCGGAATGTCGATTTTGCGGATTTCATCCATCAAATCGCCGAAACGATATTCGATATCCGTAAAATCTTTACCGTAAGCATTCACATTCTGTCCAAGCAAGGTTATTTCCTTGTAACCCTGTGCCGCTAAATGACGGACTTCTTGGATGATATCTCCAGGCCTGCGGCTTCTTTCTTTCCCTCTTGTGTACGGTACGATGCAGTATGTACAAAACTTATCGCAGCCATACATGATATTGACCCATGCCTTCGTTTTTCCTTTACGCACTTTCGGAAGGTTCTCGATTACATCACCTTCTTTAGACCAAACCTCAATGACCATTTCCTTGGAAAGATAAGCTTCATTAAGAATTTGCGGCAGGCGGTGGATATTATGCGTTCCGAAAATCATATCTACAAAATGGTGCTTCTCTAGAATCCGCTTTACAACTGACTCCTCTTGTGACATACAACCGCAAACCCCAAGCAATAGATCGGGCTTTTCTAATTTCAATGATTTTAAATGCCCCAATTCACCGAACACTTTATTCTCTGCGCCTTCCCGAATCGCACAAGTGTTAAGTAAAATGACGTTAGCATCATCCACCGTGTCTGTCGCCTGATAACCAAGTGCCATAAAGATGCCCGCCATGACTTCTGTATCATGTTCGTTCATTTGACAGCCGTAAGTACGAATGTAAAACTTTTTACCTTCTCCCATTCCGCGGAAACCTTCAGGAATGGCAAAGTCATCATGATATTCTACTTCTTCTTTTCCTCGTTTTTTCGCATCTTTTAAGGAAGGGGGAATATAAACGGCTTGAAAATACTTACTGAAGTCCTTTTCGGATTTTTTGTCCGCTGGATTCTCAGCCTGTACTTGTTGTGATTCTAATCGTTGTTTCTCGTTCATAGTTAATCTCCTTTCAAAATAGTTAGTTTATTTCTTTCACCAACTATTTCAAGACCTATCTTCAAATGGATTTATACGGATTCCTTTTTAAGAATTTCCAGTAAATATTAGCTATTAAGTGTGATATATCCACATTATCATAGTATAAAGCTTTTAACAGCAAGAAACAATCATTCTGTCGTGGCTTCTTCAATTGTAAGAAATTTTTCACAAATATTGAAAATAAACATGAAATAAGAGGCTAAAACGAAGTTAGCCTCTCAAGAATTTTCAAATGCAGACAATGCAATTTCCACCTTTTCAGATGTTCAAGGTATAAGGAGAACCTTACCACACTGACCTTTGATCATCAGTTCAAATCCCTTTTCAAAATCGCTAAGTGAAAACCGGTGGGTAATCATTGGTTTTACATCAACCTTGCCATTTTCTAGCAGACTTGAAACCTGTTGCCAGGTTGAAAACATCTTCCTTCCAGTTATCCCTTGGACAGTAAGACCCTTGAATACAATATCCTCTGTTATATTAATCGTGACGGGCTTAGAAGGCAGACTTAGAATAGATATTCTTCCACCATTCGTCGCCATCTTGAACCCTTGTTGGATAGCTGCAGGATTACCGCTCATTTCACAAACAACATCCACCCCCTCCGCACTTGTGAGGCTTTTCGTGATTTCCACTGGATCCTGTTTAATTGAATGAATGAGGTCCGTAGCACCCATCTTTTTGGCAAGCTGAAGTCGATAATCATTAATATCAAGAGCGATTACTTTATCAGCACCCGCGGCCTTTGCTACAGCAATCGCCATAAGCCCAATTGGACCACAGCCGATTATTGCCACCGTTTTCCCCAGCACCTCGCCAGCTAGCACTGAATGGACTGCATTACCCATCGGTTCTTGGATGGTAGCTATATCTAGTGGCATATCACTTGGATTTTTCCATAAATTTTTGGCTGGCAGAGCTATATACTCTGCAAAGCAACCTTGTTTATCAACACCGATAATGTCCGTTTTTTTACAAATGTGGAATTGACCGGTCAAGCACTGCCTGCATGTACCGCAAACTATATGCGTTTCGGCAGATACATAATCACCAACTGAAACATTGCTGACCCTTGCTCCTATCTCGATTACTTCCCCAGCAAATTCGTGCCCAAATACGTATGGTGGACTCACTCTTCCTTGTGACCATTCATCCCAGGTGAAAATATGAATATCCGTTCCGCAGATCGAAGTCATTTTCACCCGGATCAAGACCTCGTCATCACGAATATCCGGTATATCGACAACTTGTAATTGTGCCCCATAACCTCGATGGTGTTTGACTATGGCTTTCATTTTACCTCTCAACATGTACATTCCCCCTGAAATAGGGCTGTTCTTTTTCTCTACCTTAATATGTAAAGATATGAAAAATCAATCACAAAAATACCATAATCCCTGTTGTACCGGCCTTTTCAGATTAATGATGATGACTTTAGGCATCCGTACATTTTTGTTAAATGGGTCATGTTTCTATAGCATCTTGTCCGCTCTCGAATAAGATATCTTGTACAACAAAATTATGAAGGAGTGACTTATATGTCATGTGGATGCAATAATCACGATCATCATGATAACAACAATAATAACGACAGAATCGCAGATGATTTTTGTCGTGCTGTGAGGGGCTGTAATAGGCGCGACCGCGATCGGGACCGCGACCGGCACCACGATCGGGACCGTGATCGGGATCGTGATCGGGATCGTGATCGGGACAACGATAGAATCGCAGATGATTTTTGTCGTGCTGTAAGGGGCTGTAATAGGCGCGACCGCGATCGGGATCGGGATCGTGATAGGGACCGTGATCGCGATCGGGACCGCCATTGTCGCAGAAGGAATCGTTGCAACCTCTTCTCATTCGGCTGCGGATGCAATAACGGTTTTTGGTAAGCTAATTTAGAGAGTACAGTGATTCTCTCTACTTGTGCTTTCCAATTAATCACAAAAAAGGTTCACCCCATCCTAAGGGGTGAACCTTTTAATTTTTACATAAATTCAGCAACAAGCTTATCAAAGTGCGCTTGATCCAGTGTCAGATCTGATTTGTTTAACGCTTTCTCAGCATACCCTGGCACTAATTCCTGGTACGAAGGGCGTGAAGAGTCTTGATAAATAATCCCTGTCACAAGGCTGTCATGCTGCATCAAAGTCTGCATGGCCTGTTCTTTATTTGATGAATCATAGCCTTCAATCGTATTCAATTTAGTTAAGTTTTGTTTAAACCAATCATACGTATTGATCTTATTGTATGTTACGCAAGGAGAGAATACATTGATAAAGGAGAACCCTTTATGGTTTATCCCTGCTTCAATGATCGCCGTCAGGTCCTTTAAATCAGTGGAAAAGCTTTGAGCGACAAACGTAGCGCCAGCTGACAATGCTAATTCCATAGGTGAAACAGCCTGTTCTATTGATCCTTCTGGAGTTGATTTCGTTTTAAATCCAGCAGCGGATCTAGGTGAAGTCTGGCCTTTTGTCAATCCATAAATTTGGTTATCCATGACAATATACGTAATGTCTATATTACGGCGGATCGCATGTATGGTATGTCCCATCCCGATTGCAAAACCATCTCCGTCACCGCCTGAAGCTATAACGGTCAATTCACGGTTGGCCATTTTTACTCCTTGGGCAATTGGCAGTGAGCGGCCATGGATGCCGTGGAAACCATATGACTTGATGTAACCGGATATACGCCCTGAACAGCCGATACCGGAAACAACAGCCAAGTTCTCCGGCTCCAATCCTACATTGGCTGCCGCACGCTGCATGGCAGCCTGAACGGAGAAATCTCCGCAGCCAGGACACCAGTTTGGTTTTACATCATTCCGAAAATCTTTAAACGTTGCCATATTCGAACATCTCCTTGCATTGTGTGTGAATTTCATGCGGGAGGAATGGGTTGCCATCATATTTTAGGATGCTTTTAATTTTATTAACATGTCCGACATTCATCTTGATAATATTAGCCAATTGTCCAGTCGCATTATTTTCAATAACTACTACTTTCTTAGCACTTTGCACCAATGATAGGACTTCATCAGCTGGGAAAGGATGAATCAAACGGATTTGCGCATGATTCACTTTCATTCCATCCGTTTCTAAACGGCCGATCGCTTCATCAATCGTCCCGCGTGTTGAGTTAAAACCAAGAATTAATAAATCCGCTTCTTCATGCGGTGTGTTTTTGTATACTGGTGTTTGGAATGTGTTAGTTAAATTATTCAGCTTACGCATCCGTTTATCCATTTGCAATTTGCGATTCAAGGCCGTCTCGGAAGGTCTGCCCGTTTCATCATGTTCAACACCTGTAACATGGTGAATTCCATTTTTCATACCAGGTACTACCCGTGGTGAGACTCCGTCTTCCGTAACTTCATAACGCTTGAAGTAAGATTTGTTTTCAGGCTCTTCAATTTCAAAGTCAACCAATTTTCCGCGTCTTATCTCCACTTTGCCATAATCAAGCGGCTGAACCGTTTGTTTACCTAATGATAGCTGTAAGTCGGATAAAACGATAACTGGACATTGATATTCCTCTGCAAGGTTGAATGCTTCTGCCGTATCATAAAAAGCTTCCTCAACAGTACTCGGAGCCATGACGATTTTAGGTATTTCACCATGTGTACCATAAATCATGGCCATTAAATCGGATTGCTCCTGTTTTGTAGGAAGTCCCGTAGATGGACCGCCACGCTGAGTATCGACGATGACAATTGGCGTTTCGGTAATGCCCGCTAAACCAATCGCTTCCATTTTCAAGGAAAGTCCAGGTCCAGCTGAAGCTGTGATGGCACGTACACCGCCATAGTTGGCACCGATTGCCATTGTGGCTGCCGCGATTTCATCTTCAGTCTGTATGACCGTCCCGCCAAATTGAGGAAGTTTCTTGATTAAGTATTCCATAATTTCCGAGGCCGGAGTAATCGGGTAAGCTGCCATGAAGCGGCAACCGCCTGCAACTGCGCCTAAAGCGATAGCATCGTTTCCGATCATGAACATTCGTTTTTGGCCGTCTGCCTTTTCCAGCTCCATCGCGCCCAGTTTTTCTCCAAGCAACACTTCCATTGCCTTATAGCCGGCAGTAATGGCATCCATATTCTTCTTAACGATCTCTTCACCTTTACGGCCGAATATTTCATCAACCACATCGTTGAATACGGAAATTTCCATTCCAAGAACAGCACATGTCGCACCGATGGCGACCATATTTTTCATTAATGATGTCCCTAATTCGGCTGCTATTTCCGTAAAAGGAACAATATATAATTCTGCCTTTGTATCTTCTGGGCAGACAGGTTTGAATTTTGCATCTGCAATTATGATGCCACCCTCATGTAATTCTTTATAATTGACGTCAATTGTTTCTTGGTCAAAAGCAACTAAGATGTCTAAATCATCAGAGATAGCACGAGTTTCCGTAGTACTTACACGAATTTTGTTATTCGTGTGTCCACCCTTGATTCGGGATGAGAAATGACGGTAGCCATACAAGTAATAACCTAAGCGATTGAGGGCAATACAGAATATTTCTCCTGTACTTTCAATACCTTCACCTTGTTGTCCGCCAACTTTCCATGAAAGTTGATTGATCATGTCTTACACTCCTTTAGGACGTTCGTATATAAATGCATTTAACCGCACCTCTCTTAGAACATTCCACTATGTATAATCATCGTTCTAATTTAGGAAAGGTGTACTAAACGCTTTCAATTCTATCGGTTAAATCATCAAATTGCAACCTTTTTGCTTTTATTTTTTATATTTTCAGAATATTCATTCATATCTATATAGTAAGAATTGAAAATCACTTAAGATATTTCCTTTTCAAGCGGAAAATTACGAGTGAAATTATCAAAAAGGAGACCTTTTATAAACTCACTGGAATAAAGCCTATTCAATTCATTTATTAAGTTATGATAATCCTTATATGACATTAAATTCTCTACCATATGATCGATTCCATCGAAGTCGGACCCTAATCCAATTTGTCTCTCTCCGCCCAAACTGCATATATGCTCTATATGTTTCAAGATATCCTTTATCGTAGCCGAGCCACTTGCTAGAAATTGCGGGACAAAGGTTACGCCGATCACCCCATTTTTCTGTAAAAGGGCTTTTATCTGCCCGTCCTTTAAATTTCTCGGATGTGGACAAAGTTGATAAGCATTCGAATGGGAGGCGATTGGGAATTTCGCCAACTTTAGGGTGTCCCAAAATCCAGCTTCAGATAAATGGGATAAATCACACCAAATTGACTTCTCATTCAATAGCGCGACCACCTCCGTTCCAAATCCTGTCAAGCCACCCCCTCTTGTTTCTAATGCCCCATCCGCTACCAAGTTAGCATAATTCCAAGTTAGACCTACGGAGGACACTCCAAGATGAATAAGGGTTTTCAGTTTCAACAAATCATTCCCAATGCAATCGCAGCCCTCCAAAGTTAGCATTGCACCGATTTCCTTTTCTTTTAAAGATTCGATGTCTGCCTTGGTTTTTATAAATTTCATTTCCGGCTCTGATAAAATCTTTTCATGAAAAATATCCACCATCGCTAAAGCTGCTTGAAACCTCATATCAGGGTGGACTTTTTCAGGAATATATATGGCAAAACATTGGACTTTTCCCCCTTCATCCAATAAACCCCGCTTTGTTATATGTAATTTATCACTATTTGCAAAAGAAATATCCGGATCGATGAACATCTTCATCAGCACATCACAATGTGCATCAAAAATCTCCAATGTAATCCCCCTTCCTGTACCTTTTTTATAATTATAGATCCATCATAAACGACACGGGCCTTTCGTCATTTGGATTTCACGACAAAAAAGAGCCTGCTCGCCATCCGACAAACAGGACACCCAAACATGCAATTATCTTGGTTCAATGATTAGTTTTATTGCCGTTCTCTCTTCGCCATCAATAAGTATATCTGTAAAGGCAGGAATACAAATCAAGTCAACTCCACTAGGTGCGACAAACCCTCTTGCGATTGCTACTGCCTTGACGGCTTGATTTAACGCACCTGCACCGATTGCTTGAATTTCGGCTGCTCCTCTTTCCCTGAGCACTCCCGCTAGTGCGCCTGCTACAGAATTAGGATTAGATTTTGCTGAAACTTTTAATATTTCCATTCCTAGTCCTCCTTGTTTTCCCTGCCGATTCTAACTTGGCTAAATAGTTATAACACTTTCCACTGCTACTATATTCATCAAGTAAAACTTGTATGACAAAGAAAACCAGGATTGTACACCATTTATTAAAGGATGGAAAAACGGATGCCCAGTTTGACTGCCCATCCGTTCGAATCAATGATAAAAGGGATGATCTTCGTTAATCAGGATCCTTTCTATCTTCTTTGCCTTGCCAGTTTTATCATCAATTTCTAGGAGAACCCCACTTAATAGTGTCCGTCCCTCTTTTGGGACTTCGAAACGAACAGGAAGGCTGGTCAGGAACCGATGGATGACTGCCTCTCTTTCCATACCAAGGATGCCATCATATGGTCCTGTCATGCCTACATCCGATATGTAAGCGGTGCCTGCAGGTAATATACGGTTATCGGCTGTCTGGACGTGTGTGTGTGTACCAACAACGGCTGTAACCTTACCATCCAGGAACCACCCCATAGCTTGCTTTTCACTTGTAGCTTCTCCATGAAAATCGACAAAGATGATCGGTGTCTTTTTTCGAGCCTCCGCCACTAGTTCTTCCGCCTTTTTGAACGGACAATCCAAATCCGGCATGAACGTTCTCGCTTGCAAATTGATGACCGCTATTTCATGCTGGTTCAATTTTAAAAATTTCATACCTTCTCCAGGTACCCCGTCTGGAAAGTTTGCTGGACGGACGAGATATTTCGCTTCATCAATAAAATTGAAAATATCACGATTATCCCATGTATGGTTTCCCATGGTCACTGCCTGCGCTCCCCACTCTAAAAAACTGCGGTAAATCTTTTCTGTAATTCCCCGGCCACTTGCGGCATTCTCGCCATTGATGACCGTGATATGCGGACGATACTTTTCTTTTAACTTAGGAAGGTATTCTTGGATCATGTCACGACCTGGAGACCCCACTACATCTCCAATAAATAGCAATTTCATTGTAAAACCCTTTCTGGATTCACCTAATTATATGAATGATTCAAGTATGTATTGTAACATAATTTGGGGTAATTATAAGAATTACGCTTAACGATTAATATCGGAAAAAGAAAAAACGAAGTGGTTTGCACCACTTCGTCTTTCATTAACAATTATTTGGCGTATTCGACTGCTCTTGTTTCACGGATGACCGTGACTTTTATATGTCCTGGGTAATCGAGCTCTTCTTCAATCCTTTTCCGGATATCACGTGCGAGTCGATGTGCCGAAAGATCATCGATTTGTTCTGGTTTCACTAGAATCCGCACTTCACGTCCGGCTTGAATCGCAAAAGATTTTTCCACTCCATCATAGGACTCGGAAATTTCCTCAAGTTTTTCAAGTCTTCTAATGTAATTTTCAAGCGTTTCACTTCTAGCTCCCGGTCTTGCAGCTGATAACGCATCAGCGGCAGCCACAAGCACTGAAATGATGGAAGTTGGTTCCGTATCGCCATGATGTGAAGCGATGCTGTTAATGACAGTTGGATGCTCTTTATATTTGGTTGCTAATTCAACGCCAATTTCAACGTGACTGCCTTCCACTTCATGATCGATCGCTTTCCCAATATCATGCAATAAACCTGCACGGCGGGCAAGTACTTCATCCTCACCGAGCTCAGCGGCCAGTAAACCTGAAAGCTGGGCCACTTCAATTGAATGTTTAAGCACGTTTTGCCCATAACTGGTACGGAATTTCAAACGTCCTAGTATTTTGATGAGATCTGGATGGAGACCGTGAACTCCAACTTCAAAAGTAGTTTGTTCACCAATTTCACGAATATGTTCATCTACCTCACGTCTTGCTTTGTCAACCATTTCTTCAATGCGGGCCGGATGGATCCGTCCGTCCTGAACAAGTTTCTCAAGAGCCAAGCGTGCCGTTTCCCGTCTAATTGGATCGAATCCAGATAAAATGACAGCTTCAGGAGTATCATCAATAATAAGGTCAATACCTGTTAGCGTTTCTAACGTCCGGATATTTCGTCCTTCACGTCCGATTATCCGCCCTTTCATTTCATCGTTTGGAAGATTTACTACAGAAACGGTGGTTTCTGCAACATGATCAGCCGCACAACGCTGAATGGCAAGAGAAAGGACTTCTTTTGCTTTTTTATCAGCTTCTTCTTTGGCACGGGTATCACTTTCTTTAATCATAAGCGCTACATCGTGAGCAAGCTCGTTTTCCATTCGGTCTATAATGATTGCTTTAGCCTCTTCACGAGTTAAACCGGAAACACGTTCAAGCTCTGTTTGCTGCTTACGAACCGTCTCTTCCACTTTGCTTTCCATCTCTTCAATATGCTGTTGTCTTTGGTTTAGAGAATCTTCTTTTTTCTCCAAAAGGCTCTCACGTTTGTCTAACGTTTCATCCTTACGGTCCAGATTCTCTTCTCTTTGCAATAACCGATTTTCTTGTTTTTGTAATTCGTTCCTTCTTTCACGGACTTCCCGATCCGAATCGGCACGAACTTTATGAATTTCATCTTTTGCTTCCAACAAGGCTTCTTTCTTAAGTGCTTCCGCTTCACGTTTTGCATCCTCAAGGATGTGCTCTGCAGAGCCCTTTGCCCCTGCTATTCTACTCTCAAATTTTGATTTGTGAATAAAATAACCAACAACTGCACCGACGATTAGGCCAAGCAAAGTGAAGATGATTGTCATGGGTTCCATCGTTTCACCTCCCCTTGCTATGAACTTTTTACATAAAATGTTGAACTGTCGGCAAGTACATTGCACATAAATTCAATATACAGCACTTAATTTTCAAAATTTTAGTTTGAAAAATTGTAAAATATACATATTAATTGTATAGTTGAGAATTTTTATTGTCAAGCGTTTGTCCCTTATGTATCAATGATTATTCAAGTTTTCTTAATATCAACCATCATAATGTACAGCATTCATTATGGAAGAAGTCTGTAAATCTGATTTCAATGCCATTTAATCCGCTGAAAATTCCGCATTTTTCTCAAAATATACATAAAAGGCCTAAGCGAATAAGCTTAGGCCTTTTCCAAATATCATTAATCAAGCAATTCAAAATGCTCTTCTGGTTCATTTTCTTCTGGTGGTAATTCATGCTCTCCATCAAGATTATAGTGATCTCTGATTTTCTGAGAAATTTCCTGAGCGATATCCTGATTTTCTTTCAAGAACAGCTTCGCATTTTCGCGGCCTTGTCCGACACGCTCTTCATTGTATGAATACCACGAGCCGCTTTTAAGGACGATATCAAGATCTGCACCCATATCGATGATTTCACCTTCCTGTGAAATCCCTTGACCATACATGATGTCAACTTCTGCTTGGCGGAATGGTGGGGCAACCTTGTTCTTTACAACTTTGATTTTCGTTTTATTACCGACGATTTCATTACCTTGTTTTAATTGTTCCGCACGGCGCACTTCCAGACGAACAGTTGAATAGAACTTCAATGCCCGGCCTCCCGGAGTCGTTTCTGGATTCCCAAACATAACACCGATTTTTTCACGGACTTGGTTAATGAAAATGGCAATGGTATTTGATTTATTAATGGAACCAGACAGTTTTCTAAGTGCCTGGGACATCATCCGGGCTTGAAGACCCATATGGGAATCTCCCATTTCGCCTTCGATTTCGGCTTTAGGAACAAGTGCTGCCACCGAGTCAATGACAATGATATCTACCGCTCCGCTTCGAACTAACGCTTCAGCGATCTCTAAGGCCTGTTCACCCGTATCAGGCTGTGAAAGCAGTAACTCATCGATATTCACACCAAGTTTTTCTGAATATGCTGGATCTAAAGCATGCTCGGCATCAATGAATGCAGCCGTGCCGCCAGTCTTTTGTACTTCTGCAATAGCATGTAATGCTACAGTCGTTTTACCGGAGCTTTCAGGTCCATATATCTCAATGACCCGGCCTCTTGGATATCCGCCCACTCCCAACGCTACGTCCAATGCTAAAGAACCGCTTGAAATCGTTGAAATCCTACGATCAGTCTGTTCACCAAGTTTCATAATAGAACCTTTACCAAATTGTTTTTCAATTTGTTTTAACGCCATATCTAAAGCCGCTTGACGATCACTCACTCAATTTCCTCCTCTATATTCAAATAATCGGCTGCCCGATTAAAGGTGTACTTACGTTAGCAATTATTTGAGATCAAGGTTTGACCCTGTCTCAAAACCTATCTTTACTATATACTCTTTTTACTATTTTGCCAAGCAAAAAGTCGAACATTCATTCGTTTTTTTCTTTCAGGAGATTCTTTGTAAAAAAGCGTTTTATCTTAAGGAAATCTCCATTTCGCTTCACTTACTCCCTAAAAAAACACATTTCGTTGAATTAACTTTTTTCTTTTTTCCCTATTTTTCAAGAAACAAACTTCCAAAACCAAATAAAAAGCAGAGCTGTAATAAAGCTCTGCTTATAGCGTTTATAAATCCCTTAATAGGTAATGACAGCCGTACTTCACACTCCGAATACGGTTTTGCGCCCTGCTTCCGGAAAGATTCAACTCCTTGAAATGAGTGTCTCCATCCCGATAGGAAATGCCAATAAATACTGTACCAACAGGCTTACCTTCTTGTTCATCCGGCCCTGCAACACCCGTAAAGCTTATGCCTACATCCGCATCGAGCTTACTCCTGACATTAGAGGCCATTTCCATTGCACACTCACCGCTGACCACCCCATACTCAGATATGGTATCATCACTGACGCCGAGGACATTGGACTTCGCATCATTCGTATAGCAGACAATTCCGCCTTTAAAGACTTTACCGGCGCCCGGTATGGTTGTCAGCTGTTCTTGGAACATCCCTCCGGTCAAGCTTTCAGCTGCCGCGATTGAAAGCTTGCGGACCGTTAATTCTTTTACAAGTTCCTTTATTAGCGAAGTATTATCACTTCCATAATGAAACTTACCGACCCTGCTAAGAATTTCTTTTTCCGTTTCTAAAATAAGTTCTTCGCATTTTTCTTTAGAAGAGTCTTTGGCGGTGATCCTTAACGTCACTTCCCCTTCGGCTGCCAGCGGAGCAATTGTCGGATTCGTTTGATTGACAAGGAGATCTTCAATCACCGTTTCCAGTTCGGCTTCCCCTATACCGTAGAACCGAAGAACCTTGGAATCGATCCGTTCATGCTTTTCCAATTTATTCATGATCTTTTCATAACCATAACTTAAAAACATCGGCTCCATTTCACTTGGTGGACCAGGTAGAAGCATATATGTAATCCCCGATTTGGACAAGACCATTCCCGGAGCCATGCCATGATCGTTTGCCAACACTTCACTGCCTTCTAAGACAAGGGCCTGCTTTTTGTTGTTTTCCGTCATCGGCCGTTCCCGTTTTTGGAAGTAAGCTTCAATGGATTGCAAAGCTTCATCATTAAAAACGAGCTTTTTCCCTATATGGCGAGCAATCGTTTCTTTCGTTAAATCATCTTTGGTAGGACCAAGTCCACCGGTAAAAACAATCAAGTTCGCCCTCGATTCAGCGATTTCTATAGCTTGTTGTAAGCGGCGGTCGTTATCCCCGACCACAGTATGGTAAAAAACGTTTATCCCCATTTCCGCAAACTGCTGCGATAAGAATCTTCCATTAGTGTTATTGATTTGACCTAAAAGAAGCTCTGAGCCCACTGCAATGATTTCTGCATCCATCTTTTCAAAACCACCATTCGTTTTACTTTGAATTAACAAATACTTCTTTGTTTTTTATAAAATAATCCAAACCTGACCAGATTGTAAAGATTAATGCAATCCATAATGCGATATTAGCAAATGGAAGTGAAATGAGGGCAAATGGAAGGTTATGCAGCAATAAAGCTGAAATAGAAACAATTTGTGCCCATGTTTTAATTTTACCAAGCTGGTTCGCTGCAACCACTTCCCCTGTACCCGCTAACACCAAACGCAATCCGGTTACTGCAAACTCGCGACTTATGATCACGATGGCAATCCAAGATTGACCGTACATTAGATCCAGATCAACTAAAACGATTAAGGCGGCCGAAACCAGAAGTTTATCTGCCAATGGATCTAAAAATTTTCCCAAATCAGTAATCATATTATATTTTCTCGCAAAATGGCCATCGATCCAATCCGTAGTGGAAGCGATTATAAAGAGGAGGGCTCCAGCTAGGTGCGCCACTGGCAAACTGTATTCTCCCCAAGTCAGTGTCCCCCAAGAAAAAGGAACGAGCATGATGATTAAAAATACTGGTATTAAACAGATTCTTGCTACTGTAATCTTATTAGGCAGATTCAAAACTTTTACCTCCAAAATTTACGCCTGCCATTTGGGCAAAGCGTCTTAGATCTAAAATAATGCTCATATGTATAATTTAACTCAAAATCCAATCTTATATGCCGGGTAAACCATCTCCCGCCGCCTTACTATTATATAGAGCAAAAATAGTCATCTATAAGATGACTATTCGGCTTTCGTAAATTGTATCGTAACCAATTGCGTATTCACTTCAGTCGGTGAAATGGAATACTCCAGCTTCTCATCATTCACATAAATCTCAGTTTCATATGCCCTGCCTATATTGATGACAGCTTCTTTTTCATTGGTGAAATCAATTTCCTGGCTTTTGTCCTTTTCGATAGTGCCCTGGAAAAGTAATTTACCTTCACCATTTTTTATGCCGACCCATGGTGAGCCTTTGGAGGTCACCTTTAATTTAAAGGTATCGGTATTTTTTAATTCATACGTACTATTTTTACCGTTGGAACTGGTGACGGCAAGATTTTGCTCTTTCTTTTCTTCTTTGACTGCTGTATCATCTTCAGTCTTCTTATCAGATGAATCTGATTTTTCTTCATTCTGTTTTTGGTCTGCATTCTTTTCTTCTTTGTTGAAATCTTCACTTTTATTGTAATCAACGACATCGCTCTGTTTTGCGTCCTTTTTGTCATCATTATCCGGATTACTCATATAGTTCAATACCAGCACCCAAATCAATACGGCCGCACCAATGACTAAAACGGCAGCCAAGATCTTCGGTAACATTTCTACAACCTTTGAATCCCCTGCCGGTATAGTTTTCCGGGATTGGACCCGTGAAAGCTGTTCTGGCAATTCCTCACTATAGACCGATGGTATTTCACTCTTATATTGTTCGAAAATCTCTTCTGAATCCAGTCCGACCGCTTCACAATATTGCTTTATGAATGCCCGTACATAGAACTTTCCAGGCATCATACTGTAGTTTCCCTCTTCAATGCCAATGAGGTAACGCTTTTGAATCTTTGTTAATTCCTGCAAATCTTCTAAGCTAAGACCTTTGGCTTCCCTAGCTTCCTTTAATCGATTACCTAACTCAGTCAAATAAAACACCTGCCATTTTAAAAGTCAAAGGAACCAAAATCGGACCCTGAAAACTGGTCTTTTTGGTCGACAACTTCATATGTTATTTCTTCTTCAGGATTGTTTCGCAATTCAATAATATAATCAAAGTCTTCGAGGGTATACTCCGTATTTTGCACAAAAACATCAGGATGTTCGATTACTTTGACAGCATCAAGCCTCATTATTTCACGAATCAACTGCCAATGACGCTCATTTGCACGGCGAGTGGAAACAATTCCATCTAAAATGAACAAATTATCATTATTATATTCATCCTCAATAAGCTGACTGCGGATAGTCTGCTTTAAAAGGGTCGATGACACAAACAACCATCTCTTATTAGCACAAACACTAGAGGCTACGATAGATTCAGTTTTCCCGACACGGGGCATCCCTCGTATCCCGATCAATTTATGACCTTCCTGTTTAAATAGCTCGGCCAGGAAATCGACAAGCAAGCCCAGTTCATCACGAACAAACCTAAAAGTGTTTTTCTCATCGGCATCGCGCTGAATATAGCGTCCATGCCTGACTGCGAGGCGATCCCGTAATTTAGGTTCCCTAAGCTTAATGACCTTTATCGTATCCATCGTACGGAGGATTGACTCGAATCTTTCTATATTACGGCTGTCTTTCGCCAACAAAAGTAACCCACGCCTGCCTTCATCGACCCCGTTAATGGTGATGATATTAATGGAAAGCATACCCAGAAGGGATGAAATATCCCCTAATAAACCAGGACGGTTGACTTGGATTTCATATTCAAAATACCATTCTTTATTATCCACGATAACACTCCTTAAGCCTAAAAGCTTTTACCCTAATCATTGGCAAAAAACTTATCCATCGTAAATTTCAAGGTCTGAACACTTTAATATTATTTGTCTAGCTTCTATAATATAGCATTTCTTGATAAGTTAAAAGGAAAAACCCTATAAAAGTATTCATTTTTATATAAGAGGACAAATAGCCATCCACTTCAATCCAAAAGGCCCTGTTAATTAATAACAGGGCCTTTTGGATTGATATTTTACTTCGTTCCATTGTTCTCGACTAACTTGACCATGACACTTGCCATGGCATGTTTTTCTTGATCGCTTGCCACTGACCAAAGATCAGCTAGCACTTTCTCTTGATCATTCTGGGGCTCAACCTGATTAGCCAGGTAATCACCGATTTCATAAGCCAAGTTGTTAACAGCGCTTTCTGACAAGCCTTGTTGTTCACCTTGATGTAATCTGTCGCCTAAGAAGTTTTTCCATTGATCCCAATTGTCCAGTACAGACATGAATGGTCACCCTTTCCTTCAAAATAGTACATAGATATTTTGTGAAGGAACCGAGGAAATTATACATGTCTAGAAAAAAAAATCATGTATACCATCCGCCATTTACGCCTAAAATTTGCCCGGTTATATAGGACGACTTGTCGGAAAGCAAATAGTATACGGCCTCGGCGACTTCTTTGGAATGCCCCATCCTGCCCATCGGGATGTCGCCTTTGATGATTTCCAGATCTTCTGCACTGAAGGATTCGAGCATGGAAGTAGAAATCGCACCGGGGGCAACGGCATTCACCCGAATCCCATTAAGCGATACTTCTTTGCTAAGCGCCTTGATAAAAGCATTTTGACTGCCCTTGACCATTGAATATAATACTTCACAAGATGCACCTGTCTGCCCCCAAATCGATGTGACCGCAACGATGGCAGCCTGTTCTTGGTACATAAGCTTTGGAAGCAGTTCCTTTGTTAATTGGAAAGGGCTCGTTACATGCAGCTGTACCATTTCAGTAACGATTGTCTCATCCATGTCAGATATAAGCCCGTAATAGCTATTGCCACTATTAAGGACGATTGCATGGAGGGCAAAAATATTTTCCGCCAATTTCTTGTAGCCGTCCGGTGCAGCCAAATCCGCTTGAATCGGAATAAGTTCGACTTGATGAGGCTTCAGTTCTTCAATCAGGGCAAGTATCGCTTCTTCATTGCTGTTATAATGTAAATAAAGTGAGTAATTCTCCTCGGCGAGCTTTATAGCGATTTCCCTGCCGATTCCTCCACTGGCTCCTGTAATAAGGGCAAAACGTTTCCCCACATTCCCGCCCCCTTTTATATTATTTAGGAAGTACCTGACAGACTGTCATCCGTTCATCGGATATTAAGTCCTTGGCGACCTCCCTGATATCTTCCATCGTTAGCTTTTCCAATACCGATACAACATCGAACAAGTTCATATCATTGAATGCATATCTGGTGAATTGATTCGCTATATATTCCGGCGAATTCAGGGAACGAAGGAAAGAACCGATTTTTTTCTTGATTGTCCTTTGCAGGCTTTCTTCATTCAGGCCGGTTCCGGCTTTTGATTTTTGCAGGATACCGAATAAAGACTTCGTCAACTCATCAGGTTTGGCACTGTCCCCGCCAATTAACGCAAACCCAAAACCTTGTTCCTGTGTATAATCATATGAAAAGCTTTGATCGATCAACCCTTCCTCATATAGTTCCTCATGCAAAGGTGAACTCTTGCCAAATAGCATTTCCAAATAAATATTGGTAGCCAATTCCCTTTTCAAAAGCTGTAAACCGGATTGGTGCACATTGATGGCCTTGATGCCCAGCATCACTTTTGGTGTCTGGACATTCATCCTTAAGACTTCTTTATCCTTGGCAACGGTTTCCGGCTCTTCGTCAAATTTACGTTCCACTGCTGGTTGTTCGTTGTACCCTTTATCATTTTGATTGTCCCGAATCAGTTTCATGGTACTTTCGACATCTACCGGTCCTACAACGAACAGGAGCATGTTACTAGGATGGTAAAACGTATTATAACATTCATAAAGCATGTCTTTCGTAATATCTGCAATGGATTCCACAGTACCGGCAATATCGATTTTCACTGGATGCTGATGATACATATTGGCAATGGTCCCGAAATATAACCGCCAGTCTGAATTATCATCATACATGTTGATTTCCTGCCCAATGATTCCTTTTTCCTTCTCTACCGTCTTTTCTGAAAAGTAAGGATCCTGGACAAAGTCAATTAAGGTAGTTAGATTCCTATCGAAATCGGACGTGCTCGAAAATAAATAAGCTGTACGGGTGAAAGAAGTAAAGGCATTTGCCGATGCTCCCTGCTTTGAAAATTGCTGAAAAACATCACCATCTTCCTTTTCAAATAGCTTATGTTCAAGAAAATGGGCAATCCCATCGGGTACTTTAGAGAATTCAGTTTCATTCAATGGTTTGAAATGGTTGTCGATTGAACCATAATTCGTCGTGAAAGTAGCAAATGATTTATTGAACCCGCTTTTCGGAAGAATATATACTTCGAGACCATTTTCCATTTTTTCATGGAAAAGTTCTTCTTTCAATTGAGTGAATGCTATTTTTTCCATTACCCTTGCACCTCCGCTTCCGTTAGGAAATAAATCGTATCAAGCTGAATCTTTTGACCAACTGCAATGATTTCTTCCTTTGTCGTCCGCTCTGTTTTTGCAAACCACTCGTCGAGTGATATATCCTGCCCGGAAATCACATTATGATATAAAATTTCCACAAGTCCTCTTGAAACGTCAATGGTTTCAAGGAGTTGGTTCTTAACGACCGCCTTTGTCTGTGCCAGTTCTTCATCGGAAAAGTTCCCTTGCTTCATTTCCTTCATTTGTGCATGAATAATATCCAATGCCTGCTTGTAGTTGGCATTTTCAATGCCGGCCATGACCATCAGTAGTCCTTTATGACTTTCGAGCCTTGAAGCTGCATAATAAGCAAGGCTGGCTTTCTCCCTGACATTAATGAAAAGTTTCGAATGTGAAAAGCCGCCAAAAATCCCATTGAATAGCTGAAGAGCATAATAATCCGGATCACCGTATGCAACTTGGGTTCGATAACCGATATTCAATTTCCCTTGTTTCACATCCGAATTCTCGATGATTTCTTTTTCCTTCTCCACTACCTTGCCCGTCTCCCTTGGCAGTCTCACAGGCACTCGTTCTTGCAACGACACATACTTGTCGGCTAGTGCCTCCACTTCCGATTCATCGATGTCACCGATTACATATAAATCGATTTCATCCTCAGACAGCATTTTTTTATAGTAGGCGAAAAGGGACTCTGGTGTTATCGTTTCCAAGTCTTGAAGATTACCGCTCGCTTCTAAAGCATATGGTTCGTTTTTGCACATTTCCTCTACAAGGCGTGTAGCTGAATATCGCATTTTGTCATCGGAAATGGATTGAATCCGCTGTTTTAAAGAACGGATTTCATTGGAAACCGTTTTAGAGTCAAAGGCTTCGCCGTTTTTCTTCGGATTAAAGATCACCTCTGATAATAGCCCAAATGCCTTTTCGAGAAGGGGGGTTGGATCACTAAGGAATTTTTCATTTACGATATCGATCGTAAAACTTATGATTTGATATTCTCCTTTTTTAGCTACATCGACATAAAACCCTGCTCCATATAAATCATCAAGATAAGATCGAAGCTCGGGTGTTGTAGGATATTTACTTGTATTGCTTTGTAACACATATGGCAGCAATGCACGATATGTAACGTCCTCTTTTGTCAACGAAGCTTTCATCTTCAGCACGAGAGTATTCGTTTTATATTTATCCGTCCGGACCACATGAAGCTTGTAGCCGCTTTTTTCCGTTATTGTATCGGAAGCAATAGACATGAATAATCCTCCTCATTATATAAATCACCTTTATTAGCTTATTGTTTGTAGATTGGAACCCTTTTAAACATCTACTTAAAATATACATGTGAAAGGAAAAATCATGCAAGTTACAGCTACTTTTTTTGGTTTTTCACCAGCTCACCATCACTTATGGCTAATCTCAAAAGAAAAAACCGGCCAGCACAGTTTGCTGACCGGTTAGACATTTATCTTTTCCCTTTGATGTATGGCTGTCCGGATGCTTTTGGAGCATCAGCACGTCCAATGAAACCAGTTAGAGCAATGATCGTCAGAACATAAGGAGCGATCAAGAGATAAACGGATGGAATATCCTTGAAGAAGGGAAGGCTCGAGCCAACGATACTTAAACTTTGAGCCAAACCAAAGAATAAAGCTGCTCCCATTGCCCCGATCGGGTGCCACTTACCAAAAATCATGGCGGCAATGGCCATGAAACCTTGACCATTAATTGTCGCATGATTGAATTCATTCGAAAAGATGGTAGCATAAATCGCTCCGCCGATACCTCCAAATGCACCTGATAATAAAACGGCGGCGTATCTGATTTTCGTAACATTGACACCCATCGTATCAGCAGCCATGGGGTGCTCACCCACTGCACGGATCCTTAACCCGAATGGTGTTTTATAAAGTACATACCAAACGACAAAAGATATTAGAACCGCTATATATACGATGTAATAACCATTTGCGAAAAAGATGGGTCCAATAAATGGAATATCACTTAGTAACGGAACATCAATCCTTGGGAATGTTTCTGTGATTCTATCAGTTTGACCTTTGTCAAAAATCAACTTCACCAAAAACATGGTCAAACCAACTGCCAACAAGTTGATGGCTACCCCACTAACCGTTTGGTCCGCCCTGAACGTGATGCATGCCACAGCGTGCAGAATGGAAAACAGCAAGCCGGCAATCATTGCCGCCAAGACAGCAAGCCAAGGAGTCCATTCCCCAAATACATCAGCAAACATTAAGTTAAATACAATCCCTGTAAAGGCACCAATGACCATCAAACCTTCTAAACCGATGTTTATGACACCAGCCCGTTCAGAAAACACTCCTCCGAGTGAAGTAAAAATAAGTGGTGCAGCTAGAGCTATCATAGATGGAATAATAATTTGTAATACTTGGTAAAAATCCACTTATTTCACCCCTTTCTTAAATCGAGCGGCAATCCAACGAATAAAATAACTGGAAGCAACGAAGAAAATGATCAATGCTATGACAATATCTACAATTTCACTAGGTATTCCGGTTTCTAGCGGCATATTTAAGGCCCCGGCTTTCAGTCCCCCA
The DNA here is from genome assembly GCF_044762665.1 of Peribacillus sp. NPDC096622. Lineage (NCBI taxonomy): Bacteria > Bacillati > Bacillota > Bacilli > Caryophanales > Bacillaceae > Peribacillus > Peribacillus sp. NPDC096622. The sequence continues at coordinate 37,906 of NZ_JBIWES010000008.1, forward strand.
AATAATAAGGCTGCCAGCACAACACCAATAGCCGTGTTCGCCCCTAGTAAGGCTACTGCAATCCCATCAAAGCCCATACCTGTGAACCCGCCTTTGACTGCTGCATAACCGAAAGTTCCAAGGCCTTCCATCGCACCGGCAAGGCCTGCAAAAGCACCTGAAATAACCATGGAAAGTATGATATTCTTATTGACACTCATCCCTGCATATTCGGATGCATGCTGATTGAAACCTACAGCTTTCAGTTCAAAGCCGGTTTTTGTCCTTTCAAGTAGGAACCACATGATGATTACGCAAATAATCGCTACCACTATTCCCCAATGCATCCGGGAAAAATCCGTAATGCTTTCAAAAAAAGGAGACCGCAGTGATGCAGTATCAGCAATTCTTTCTGTTTTATCCAGCTTGTCAGTCATTACATTCCTAATTAAATAATTCGTCACATATAAAGCTGTATAATTCAACATGATAGAAACGATTACTTCATGTACACGGAACTTAGCTTTTAAATAACCAGGGATAAATGCCCACAATGCCCCAGCAGCTGCACCAACTAAGATGGCAAATGGCAAATGGATGATCCTTGGAAGATCAAAAGCGATTCCGACCCAAACTGCCGCCAGCCAGCCTACAATTAATTGCCCTTCTACACCGATATTGAATAGGCCAGTACGAAAAGCAAAAGCCACTGCCAAACCAGCAAGGATATAAGGGATGATTGTCCTGACGGATTCCCCTACATAATAAGAATCCCCAATAATTCCATTTATCATGGAGCCATAGCCGGCAACTGGGTCATAGCCGCTTACTAACATGATTATGGCCCCAACGACCAAGCCAAGGATAACTGCTATTAACGGACTCGTTAATTTAGATAAATACTTAGACATTTTGTTTTCCACCTGCTTCCGTCCGTTTACTGCCGGCCATAAGAAGGCCAAGCTCCTGTTCAGTCGTTTCTTTCGGATCGACAATCGCGACGATTTCCCCTTCATATATAACGGCAATTCTATCGCTAACATTCATGATTTCTTCCAATTCAAATGATATGAGAAGTACCGCTTTTCCTGCATCACGCTGTTCAATTAGACGTTTATGGATAAACTCGATCGCTCCTACATCGAGCCCCCGTGTTGGCTGTGCGGCAATCAATAAATCCGGGTTCCTATCAACTTCCCGGCCAATGATCGCTTTTTGCTGATTCCCGCCAGAAAGAGCCCTTGCCGGTGTATATTCACTAGGAGTTCGAACATCGTAGCTTTTGATCAATGAACGCGCTTTTTCAAATATTTTCTTTGAGTTCAAGATACCGGCTTTTGAAAAAGGCTTTTGATAGTAGGTTTGCAAGACAATATTTTCCCCAATGCTGTAATCGAGAACCAAACCATGCTTATGCCTGTCTTCTGGAATATGGCCGACACCTGCTTCAGTGATTTTACGCGGCTTCAGGTTCCTGATCTCTTTTCCATTTAGCTTTATCGAACCTGCTGTTGTCTTCCTTAGGCCGGCCAATGCTTCAATTAGTTCGGATTGACCATTTCCATCTACACCGGCGATACCGACAATTTCTCCTGCACGGACAGTTAAATCCAAGTTCCGAACAGCTGAAACGCCCCGGGAATCCTTGACTTCCAGTTCCCGAACCTCGAGTACTACATCCGAAGGAGTAGCTCCCGTTTTTTCCGTCTTGAATAGAACTTCCCTACCGACCATTAAGCTTGCCAATTCGTTAGGATTCGTTTCGTTGACATTCACTGTACCAATTCCTTGCCCTTTGCGTATAACCGTTACCCGGTCACAAACCTCCATGATTTCCTTAAGTTTGTGTGTGATTAAAATGATAGATTTCCCCTCTTTGATAAGGGCTTTCATAATATAAATCAATTCCTTGATTTCTTGAGGAGTCAATACAGCGGTCGGTTCATCAAAAATCAATATTTCCGCTCCACGGTAAAGCGTCTTAAGAATCTCGACACGCTGTTGCATCCCTATTGAAATATCGGCAATTTTCGCATAGGGGTCAACACGAAGCTGATATTGTTCCGATAGTTTCCTAACTTCCTCGCTCGCTTCTTTTAAATCTATCTTACCCGCTTTTGAAGGTTCTTTTCCTAAAATGATATTTTCCGTTACTGTAAAAGGGTCAACGAGCATGAAATGCTGATGGACCATCCCAATCCCTAAATCATTGGCAATGTTGGGACTGGTGATCTCGACTGGCTTGCCATTCACACGGATTTCTCCTTGCTCAGGCTGGTATAAGCCGAATAAAACATTCATCAAAGTGGATTTACCCGCGCCATTTTCACCTAATAATGCGTGAATCTCCCCTTTTTTAACCTGAAGTGTAACGTTATCATTTGCGACGATGCCGGGGAATTCCTTACGGATATTAAGCATCTCAATTACATATTCCACGTATTATCAACTCCTAAAATGAGTGTAAATATTCTTAAATCATTTAAGTGCTTCTACTAGCTTATTGATTTTTTAAAAAAAACCAAATGAAAAACTACGATTCTTTCATAGTTTTTCATTCGATATTTTTCAGTTGCAAAGCGCGATTTGGAAAAGAAAGAATAGAGGGCAATCCTGCCTCCCTATTCTTTCTGGTATTGCAGCTTATAAACCAAGTTTTTCGAATTCTTCATCAGTACCCGGAACTACGAATTCACCTGATTTAATTTTTTCTGTCCATTCTTCGACCGCTTTTAAAGATTCTTCTGTTACGTTATCTTTTGTATCGGAAATGCCTACACCATTTTCTTCGATACCGTACTCAATTACTTTTCCGCCTGGGAAGTTTCCTTCTTTCGCTTTCTCGGAAAGGTCTTTAACTGCCACGTCAACACGTTTTAGCATGGAAGTCAGTGTGATGTTGTCGTCAGTTCCAGGAACTGCCCCTAATTTAGCTTGGTCGCTATCTACACCGATAACATAGATTTCTCTCTTAGGATCTTTTTGCTTTTGCTCGACTGCTTCGGTGAATACACCTTTTCCAGTTCCGCCAGCAGCATGATAAATAATATCGATACCTGAAGAATACATGGAGCCTGCTGTGGATTTACCGATATCAGCTTTATTGAAATCTCCGGCATATTTAACTTCTACTTTTGCATCCGGATTTACAGATAAAACCCCAGCCTTAAAGCCAACTTCGAATTTCTTGATTAATTCAGATTCAACTCCGCCGATAAACCCGACTTTGTTTGTTTTCGTTTGCATTCCGGCAATTACACCTACAAGGAATGAACCTTGCTGCTCTTTAAAATTAATGCTGGCTACATTCTTTTTGTCTACGACTGTATCCACGATGGCAAAGTGTGAATCGGGACGTTGGTCAGCCACTTCACCAACAGCTTCAGCTAAAAGAAAACCGATACCATAGATTAGTTGGTAATCTTCACGTACAAGCGTATTCAGGTTCTTAGCGTAATCGGCATCAGATTTAGATTGCAGGTAGTTGTAGCCATCTTTACCTTTTTCCAGCCCATTATCCTTACCGAATTCCTGAATGCCCTTCCAAGCGGATTGGTTGAATGACTCGTCATCCACGCCGCCAGTATCAGTTACCATCGCAACAGTGAAGTTGTCTTTGTTTTTCCCATTTGAAGATTCTTTATCATCATTCTCTGAATTACCACATGCTCCCAATAGCGTACCGGCTGCAAGAACAAGTGAAAGAGCTAGACCCAATTTGCGCTTTTTCAATTTTTATCCCCCTAATTTACATAGTTTTTTGAGCAGGAATGTTCTGAAAAGTCATTCATGTTTGCGTTTTCACTTCTCGTTAATTTTTTTTGCATACGTTTGATTCGACTTGGAATCGAAACAAACGCTTGCATTCACCCGTATGCAGAATCAAGGCCTACACACGTTTACGAAGAACATGAAAGCTGAACATATTGGCTTTGAAGTAATTAACAGAATACAGGATAGGCTGGTCCCAATCATCCAGATGCATCTGCTTTAGAACGAGTAGTGCGGCTTCTGGTGAGCATTTAAGGATAGGAGAAACTTTCTCATGATATCCAATAGGCTCAATCTCCGCTACGGCATGCGTAATTTTTCGATGCGCATCTCTTTCCAAAATATCAAAAAGAGACTCATCATTACGGTCAAAATTTTCTGATAGAATAGATTCAGGAATTTTGTCAATACAGTAGACAACTGGCTCCCCATTCGCTGTCCTTACTCGCTCGATGATGACGATGCGTTCATCTGTCGAACAAGAAAACCTGCGTATATCCTCTTCTGTAGGTTCTTGGGCCGTCGAGCTTAAGAAAATCGTACCCGGCTTCATTCCTGCCTCTTCAATCATGTTCGTGACACTTTTTAATTGCTCGATACCTGAAGTGAACCGAGGTTTCGGATTGACGAAAGTCCCAACTCCATGGCGGCGAATGATGATGCTTTCTTCTTCCAAAATTCGCAGCGCTTCTCGAAGTGTCGCCCTACTCACTCCCAATTTTTTCGCAAGATCGAATTCTGAAGGGAATTTTTCATTTTCCTGATAGACTCCTGCTTCAATATCCTGCTTCAGGTAATCAATGACCTGCAAATATAAATGTCGACTATCTGATTTTATTGACATACAGTTTCCCCCAGCTAATTTCTTAAGACATCAGACCTCTGATGTTGAATCATTCCTACTAATCGAAAATAATATAACATTTTTTTTGATATAAATAAATAGTGTTTTACTATTTACTTTAAAAGAATTTAGGAGAAATTACCCTTCCCTGTGTCTTTCAATCTAGATGCGGCCGCGGAATTTGTACGATTATTCTCCTAAATCAAATAATTTTTTTTTGAAAATGCAAATGACGGCAGCTATGTTCAAGATGCTATTTTCCTGTATAATAGGATTTATCTTCTTTGAAGGGATGTACACAAGATGTTAAAGATTACAGAATACACGATTGAAAAATTGAATGATCCATTTGGTATTTTGTCCGGGGAGCGTTACGAGTTGTTCTTGGATATCGAAGTGCCTGAAGAGGATGAGCTCTTTTCAGAAAATGGTTTATATATCCGGGTGCTTTTTGCTATGGAAGAGCAAATAGGCAAATTGATTAAATATGATATTTTTGAAAAAGGGAACGAAGGCGCACTCGAATTCGATTTGGAAGAAGATGAAGAAGCGATGATTACCGACTTCTGCCTTAAACATTTAGACGAGGCGATGAATAATTAAAAAACCGGGCTGCTGCCCGGTTTTTTTTACCTATGATGAATGCGCCTCATCCTGTTCATCTTTAGTTACCAATACATTTCGTGGTTTACTGCCTTCATATGGACCGACAATTCCCCTCGCTTCCATTTCATCAATCAACCTCGCTGCCCGCGTATAGCCAATCCGGAAGCGGCGCTGCAGCATGGAAACAGATGCAGTCTGCATTTCAACGATCAAGGACACCGCATCCGCGTATAAATCATCTTCGACTTCACCATTTGAAGTTTCTGCAATTTCATCCGGTATCATCTCTTCGTTATATTGTGCTTTTTGCTGTGAAATGACATATGTGACAACTTCCTCGACTTCATTGTCGGATAAAAAGGCCCCTTGGACGCGGACCGGTTTCGAAGCTCCTGAAGGCAGGAAGAGCATGTCACCCCGGCCTAACAGTTTTTCGGCTCCGCCCATGTCGAGGATCGTTCTCGAATCGGTCATTGATGAGACGCTAAAAGCAATCCGAGATGGGATGTTCGCTTTAATGACCCCTGTAATTACATCTACTGATGGCCGCTGAGTGGCAATTATCAAGTGTATGCCAGCGGCACGTGCCATTTGTGCAAGCCGTGTGATGGCATCCTCTACATCATTTGAGGCGACCATCATCAAATCCGCCAGCTCATCGACTATGACTACGATATAAGGCAAGAGCGGTTGTTTGGCATCTTCTTCGATGTTATACCGGTTAATATAATCATTGTAGCCTTCAATATTACGCGTACCGGAATGGGAAAATAGCTCATACCGCCTTTCCATTTCACTGACCACTTTTTGCAAAGCCTGTGCAGCTTTCTTTGGATTTGTCACTACAGGTGCGAGTAAGTGGGGAATTCCATTATAGACATTCAGCTCCACCATTTTTGGATCGATCATCATCATTTTCACTTCATGCGGTTTTGCCCGCATCAGAATACTCGTGATAATCCCATTGATACAAACGGATTTCCCGCTGCCAGTAGCACCAGCCACTAGTAAATGCGGCATTTTATTGAGCTCCGCCTTAACCGCTTCACCAGAAATATTTCGCCCTAAGCCTATTTGCAGTTTTGCGTCAGGCTTGTCAACTTCTTTGGCCTCTAAAACTTCCCTTAATGACACCATCGCCACTTCGGAGTTAGGGACTTCTATTCCGATTGCCGATTTTCCGGGAATCGGGGCTTCGATCCTAATATCCTTTGCGGCAAGTGCAAGGGCCAAGTCATCGGATAGGCTGACAATTTTACTTACCTTCACCCCTACGTCCGGATGTACTTCATATTTGGTTACGGCTGGGCCTAAGTGAACTTGGGTGACCCTCGCTTTCACTCCAAAGCTATGAAAGGTGCGCTCAAGCTTAGCCGCATTTTCGTGGATCAATTGGTATTCTCCGCTTTGGTCCGTTTTTTTGGGCTGCAATAACAGAGAAAGAGGCGGTAAAAGATATTCTTTATTCTCCACTTCCGTAAAATTCATAGGCGGAACGGCATCATCCTGTTCCTCTGCACTATCTGCTGCAGGTTCCGTAACGGCCGGAATTATTTCGTCTTCGTCGCTATAGGCTTTATCAGCAAAGCTGGAAATGATCCGCTCCGTCGCCATTTGCTGTGTTTCCTCTTCGTGAAGAAGGGGCTGATCCGTTTCTTCCGCCGGTTCTTTTTCCCGTTTCTTCTTTTTCACGGGATTCTTTTTCTTTTCTTTTTTGTCTTCATTCCACGTTTTCATATCATCTCTGAATGCGGACCATTGCTTTTTGAAAAAGCCGCCAAGACCCATGAAAAACTTCCCGAGGGTTTCACCTAACGTTTTCCCGGTCAATAGGACGGCACCTACAATGATAAAAAGGAATGAAACGATTTTCGATCCGGCTTCGTCGAATAAAAAGTATGAGGCTGCAAATAATATCGCTCCAATCATGCCGCCCCCAAGGTCCTTTGAGCTGGCCTTGCCGGTCACTTCCATCCAGAATAGTTCCCATGTATTCGAAATGACGCTGGGTTTCGTGAACGGTCCTCCATCTGCAAGCATGTTAAACAGTGTCACATGACTTAATAGGAGCATGCTCGCGACAAGGAAGTACATCCCGACCAATTGCCGTTTCAACAGGTAAGGGACCTCCCTCTTTATCATCAAATAGAACCCAGCTGCAATTGCTCCCAACAAAAAGAGGATATACCATTCCCCCATGAAAAAGCGGATTAAAAAGACCGTCCCGTTTCCCACTGCTCCAAGCTTGGCAATGGCAATGATGGCCAAACCTATTAAAGTGAGGCCAATCAATTCATATTTAAGCGTTAGTTTTAACTTCTCTGTACCATTCTTTTTTCTGCGTTTCTTCTTTGCCATAATATCACCTGATTCTTCATGAAACTATTCTAACTTTCCTATTCAACATCACTACATGATTTCCCTTCATGAAACAAACGTTCGCCTCTGATTATACCAAATAAACATGACCCTGTCCTTGATATATACACCATTTATTCTTAAGGGGACATTTTTCCCATATAATGAATAAAGCAGCCAAGCGGCTGCTGATTTTCATTCCAGTATATCATAATTTACCTCAGTTAGTCGTTTTTACTAAGGATTCATATGTTCGAACACATTTATGACAGCCCCCGGCTGAATGTGTACATTCATATAATCTTCAGGGTCCGTGCTGACGATTCGATCAATGCGAAACGTGCGGCCACCGTCATGTTCAACCATCACATGTACACCATTGTAGATCATTTCTATTAAATTTGCCGTCTTCTCATGGTGATGAGGGAAAATTATTTCTTCAGGAACGATCGTATAAAGCGTCATTGCAGAAGCCCCTCCTCTTCCCCGGCAATTTTTGGCCTTCTTTCTTCCATGAAGCTATTTAGCTTCCTCATGGCCTGGCCTACTCCTCCTACATCATCGATCATACCGATTTCAACTGCCTCGGCCCCGATTACATTCGTGCCGATATCACGGGTTAAGTTTCCTTTAGCAAACATTAAATCCTTAAAACTTTCTTCCGTAACGTTGGAGTGGCGCGTAACAAATTTAATGACTCTTTCCTGCATTTTATCCAGGTATTCAAAGGTTTGAGGCACGCCAATGACTAATCCTGTCAAACGAATTGGATGAATCGTCATCGTTGCTGTCTCTGCTATATAGCTATGGTCACACGAAACCGCAATCGGCACACCGATCGAGTGACCTCCCCCAAGTACTATCGAGACGGATGGCTTTGATAGGGAAGCCAGCATTTCGGCGATGGCCAGTCCCGCTTCGACATCCCCTCCGACTGTATTTAATATGACAAGCAGCCCCTCTATATTGGGATTTTGTTCAATTGCCACAATTTGTGGAATAACATGTTCATATTTGGTCGTTTTATTTTGAGGCGGCAGCTGCATATGTCCTTCAATTTGTCCAATGATCGTCAAACAATGGATTTTTGAGTCTTGAGATAGTTGCGGAACATTAGTAGCCCCCAGCTGCTGGATCTTTTCGATTAAAGTTGAGTTCTTACCTTCCTGCTTGCCTTCATTTTCATTTGGTAATGGTGCATTATCCACTATGCCAACCCCTTTCTCTTTTAGCCTATAGCTTTATTATGTCTCGAGTCTCGGACTTCATTCTTCAAGATATAAGAGTCACAAAAAAGAACCCCTGACTGTTCAAATCAGGGGTCCCTTACTTAATATTCCATGATGATCGGTAAAATCATTGGACGGCGTTTCGTTTTTTCATAGAAGAATTGGTTTAACGCATCACGCATTTCCTGCTTCAGCGTGGACCAATCAAAAGGTTGGCGCGATCCATTTTTCTTTACGATTTCACTTACTATTTCAGTTGCTTCCGCAATCATTTTTTCTGATTCGCGAACATATACGAAGCCCCTTGAAATGATTTCAGGGCCCGCTGCAATGCTTTTATCCTGACGGTTCAACGTGACAACCACAATCAAAATGCCATCCTGGGATAATAAGCGCCGATCACGGAGAACGATATTACCCACATCTCCAACGCCGCTGCCATCTATCAGGATATTTCCTGCAGAAACTTTTCCAGAAAGACCCATTTTATTTCCCTTTAGTTCGATGACATCCCCTTTTTCGGCAATTATGATGTTTTCACGCTTTATTCCCGCAGCAATCCCAACCTTTTGATGGGCATATAAATGGCGGTATTCCCCATGTACAGGGATTAAGAATTTAGGATTCATCAAATTGATCATCATTTTAAGTTCTTCCTGGCTGCCATGCCCTGTTACGTGCACTTTATATTTGTTAGCAGATACCACTTCAGCACCTACCCTGTATAGCAAATCGACGGTTTTGGATAAAATAAGTTCACCGCCCTGCAGGGGTGATGCGCTGATCAAAACTGTGTCTCCCTTTTTGATCGTCACCTGCTTGTGGGTCTGTTTTGCCATTTTTTGAAGTGCCGCAATTGGTTCCCCCTGATGACCTGTCGATAACACGACGATTTCACGGTCCTCATACTGGCCAATTTCATTAATTGGGATTATCAGCTCTTCCTCGACCTTTAAGTAGCCAAGATTCAGGGCTGTTTCATACACGCGTTGCAGGCTTTTTCCTACAACTGCCACTTTTCTGCGACTTGCTGCCGCTGCATTGAAAACATGTTGAATCCGGTTGATGTTCGAAGCGAAGCACGCAACGATTATCCTTCCGGAGGCAGCGTGGAAAGCCTCTGTAATATCTTTGGCCACAACTGCTTCCGATGTCGTATAACCTGGCCTCTCGGCACCGGTACTATCCGAAAGCAAGCATAGGACACCTTCTTCGCCGATACCGGCCATTTTACCGATTTCCGGTTTATATAGTTCTGTTGCTGCTTGGTCGAATTTGAAATCCCCTGTATAAACAATTGCACCTTCGCGAGTGTGGATCACGACTCCGACGGAATCGGGAATACTATGGTTAGTCCGGAAAAAAGACACGGCTGCTTGAGGGAAACTTAAAAGGGAATCCGAATCGATTTCAGTGAATGTTGCCCTGCCGTTAAAGCCATCTTCCTTTAATTTCGTTTTGATTAAAGCAAGTGTAAGCTTTGTTCCATAAACAGGAACTGGTAAGTATTTCAAGACATAAGCAAGCGCTCCCATATGGTCTTCATGACCATGGGTAATGAATATCCCCTGCACCCGTTCCTTATTATCCATCAAATAAGAAATATCAGGGATTACTGCATCGATTCCGAGCATTTCGTCTTCCGGCAACATTAAACCTGCATCAAGAAGATAGATGTCCTCATTCACCTCAACGACGTACATATTTTTACCAAGCTCCCCTTGTCCTCCAAGAGAAATCACTTTTATTCCATTATTTTTATCTTTACCCAATCGAATATCCTCCTTAAAAAATCCCGTTCATAATTTCCCAATGATTTCATTATAACCGATGTTCAAAAAACATGACAACACTTACCATTTTCAAAGGGACTTTTTCATTTAATTCAAAAAAACAACCCATTATGTAAGAGATCCTTTGTACTTTTACCAGTTTCGATTGATCATGAAAAAATTCAATATTTTCATCCCGAAATCGAAAAGTATATCCCATTCATATACATCATTATGTAAAAACAAGCCAATCTTCATCGATCAGCTTGTTCCGTGTCTTTTTATTTTTTTAATACCTTGGTTAATGCCAGGCGTTCCTGCTCGGTCAATGGCACGATTGGAAGTCTCACCGATCCGACGTCAATTCCATATAACTGAAGCGCTGTTTTGACAGGTGCAGGGCTTGGCGCTGCAAACAAACCTTTTATAATCGGTAACAGTTCCTGATGCAGCCGGGCTGCCTCTTTCAAGTCCCCACTGATGAAGGCCTCCACTATTTTCTGCAACTCATTGCCAGCAATATGTGAAGCAACCGATACTACACCCACACCACCAATCGCCAATACCGGGAGTGTTAAAGCGTCGTCCCCGCTATATAATGCAAAATCTTCATCCGTTCCGGCTATGATTTGGGTCATAGCATTTAAATCCCCGCTCGCTTCCTTAACGGCTACGATATTAGGAATTTTTGAAAGGCGGATGATCGTTTCCGGTTCAATGTTAACTGAAGCTCGCCCAGGGATATTATATACCATTACAGGAAGCGTTGTACTGGCTGCAATAGCCTTAAAATGCTGGTACAGACCTTCTTGATTCGTTTTACTATAATACGGGGCAACCAACATTATCGCATCTGCCCCATTTTGTTCCGCTTTTTTTGTCAACTCGATGGAAGCATACGTATTGTTGCTTCCTGTACCCATGATGATGGGCACACGTTTGTCAACAACCTTAGAAACATGACGCAATAACGCGATTTTCTCCTCCGAAGATAAAGTTGGAGATTCCCCTGTCGTTCCCGAAAGCACAAGCGAATCGGTTCCATTGGTTAATAAGTAATTAACCAATGTAGTCGTCTTTTGAAAATCAACATTTCCCTTGCTATCGAAAGGGGTGACCATCGCGGTTGATACTCTACCAAATATCATCATCTAACACCTCTTTAATTTTTAAAACCTTTATTTATTAAAAAACCTGATTATTGGACTTCCCTTTCATGCAATTGAAATGCATAGTGCAGGGAATTAACGGCTTCTATTAAATCTTCTTCTTTTACGAGTACCCAAATTGTCGTATGGCTGTCAGCTGACTGGAGAATGGCAATTTCCTTTTCGGAAAGCGCTGTGACAATCTTCGCTGCAACGCCTGGTACTCCATTAATGCCTGCACCGACTACTGATACCTTGGCACAATTCCTTTCAATGACCGGTTCATGACCAAGCTCGGCCAAAATCGAGAGGGCAAGTTCTGTCGTCTCTTCCGAAACGGTATAAACTACACCACTTGGATATATATTTATAAAGTCCACTGAAATGGAGGCATTGGCCATCGCTTTGAAAACTTCAGCCTGAAGATTATATTGATCTTTTTTCGCACGGACCTTGATTTGAGTGATCTTTGGTACATGGGCAATCCCGGTTACAAGCCTTTCACGTATGTCACTACCCTGGCTTCCCTTGTTCATGCTTGTAACTAGGGTTCCCAAACCTTCGCTGTATGTTGACCGTATCCGAATCGGGACTTTCGCCTGCATCGCAATTTCAACAGCTCTCGGATGAATGACCTTCGCCCCTTGATATGCCATATTGCAAACTTCCGTATATGAAACGATTGATAATGGACGAGCTTGATCGGCGATCCGTGGATCTGCTGTCATGATTCCTTCCACATCCGTAAAAATATCGACCCGTTCAGCCTGCAATGCGGCACCTAATGCAGCTGCTGAAGTATCACTTCCACCACGGCCGATGGTCGTGATGTCACCATTTTTAGCAGCTCCCTGGAAACCTGCTACAACGACAACATCCTTCACCTCAAGTTCTTTCATGAGGCGATCGCATTTCATTTCGATTATTTTCGCACTGGAATAGTCGGTATTCGTCAAGAATCCTGCTTGCGCTCCAGTATAAGCGACCGCATCAATACCATGTTCCAAGAGCATGTTCGTAAATACGACAGATGATATCGTTTCTCCGACAGACATAAGTAAATCCTGTTCCCGTTTTGAAAGGCTGGCTTTCGCTCCATTTACAAGGGAAAGTAAGGTATCTGTTGCATAAGGATCGCCTTTTCTTCCCATTGCTGAAACCACAACCACCACTTTATAGCCTTCTTTAATGGCTTTTTCGATATGCCCCTTGGCAAATGAACGGCTTTCCTCATCACGAACGGATGTCCCACCGTATTTCTGGACGATAATTTTCATAATATGCACCCCAAATATAAGCCAGCTCCCCGATCCGGGAAGCTGACAAAGACTCTCTATCCTATTGGAATTAATTTTCTGTTGAGTTCATTAAGAATAAATTATTACTTAACGGTAACCAAACCTAATTTCAAAAGGCTTTCAGCAATTTGAACGGAATTCCAAGCTGCACCTTTTAATAGATTATCGGAAACCACCCATAAATGGAAGCCTTTATCTTCATCCAAATCTTTGCGAATCCGACCGACGAATACATCATTCTTGCCGACGGATGAAGCAGGTGTTGGGTAAACTTGTTGTTCCGGTTCATCTTCTAACACTACTCCAGGTGCTTTTCTCATTAACTCCTTGATTTGAGAGGCCGCTATGCCTTCTTTTTCAACTTCAATGTATACAGATTCCGAATGACCTGTTACTACAGGAAGCCTCACGCAAGTTGCAGCCACTGGAAGGTCTTGCATATGCATGATTTTCTTAGTTTCATTAATCATTTTCATCTCTTCGAATGTGTACCCGTTATCTTGGAATTTATCAATTTGGGGAATGACGTTAAAAGCGATTTGATAATGCTTTTCGTCTCCTTTTACCGGTAAAATTTTCGGATCGATTTCTTTTTCATCAAGCAAGTCGCGAGCTTGTTCCTTTAATTCATTTATCGCTGCTGCACCTGCACCCGAAACAGCCTGATAGGTAGAAACAACAATTTTTGATAAGCCGTATGCCTTGCGGACAGGTTCTAATGCCACAACCATTTGGATAGTTGAACAATTCGGGTTTGCAATGATCCCATTATGCTGCTTCAAGTCTTCTTCATTTACTTCAGGAACGACTAGCGGCACATTTTCATCCATGCGGAATGCGCTCGTATTATCGACAACTATCGCACCGCGTTTCACTGCTTCTGGAGCCAATTCCTTAGACACGCTTCCTCCAGCACTGAATAAAGCGATATCGATGCCCTCAAAGCTTTCAGGTTTTGCTTCCTGCACTTCGATTTCTTCGCCCTTAAAAGTAAGTTTGATTCCAGCGGAACGAGCCGATGATAAAAAGATGATTTTCTTAATCGGTAAGTTCCTTTGTTCGAGTGTTGAAATCATTTGTTGTCCTACTGCTCCAGTTGCTCCCACAACTGCAATATGCAATCCCTGTGTCTCAGTCATTTATACATACTCCTTTTCTATCTCTTAAATTAGTTATTTATTGGATTTACTACTTCTTGTTCAGAATATCATTTATTTTATCACATTAACATTCCAAAGGGTCGCACTTTAACAAAATATTCTGGTAGTGGAGTGGGTTTTTATAACTTCAACCTACAAATTTATGCATATATGTCAGTCGATAGAAAGCGGATCGAGTCAGAAATACTTGTTCAGGCTAAATCATCCTTGAACCTTTCGACGATGACAGGTTGAATTTGTTCCCTTTCCAGTGCCGCCATGATCGTATCCCTTATCATGCTCATCCTTGCAACCATGGAACTTGGTTTACCTGTGGGATTATCCTGGCCATATGGAACGAAATAAATATCTTTAGCTGCCATCAGCCTCATTAGATTGACACCATTTAACCCAAGTGCATCATTTGTTGATATTGCGACCACGACTGGACGGTGATTTCTCATCGTCGCCTTTGCAGCCATAAGTACTGGCGAATCGGTAAGAGCATTTGCCATTTTACTCATTGAGTTACCCGTTAAAGGAGCGATCACCATGCAATCAAGCGGCAATTTAGGTCCTAAAGGCTCTGCTTTGACGATTGTATCAACGACATGGTTCCCCGTCAATTTTTCTATTCTTTCGACCCAGTCCTCGCCCTTTCCAAAACGGGTTTCCGTGTTTTGTACAGTTGATGTTACGATTGGGATGACTTCCGCACCTTCATTTACAAGTTTTTCTATTTCCGGAAAAACTTCATCATATGTGCAGTGTGATCCGGTTAATCCGAAGCCAATCCGTTTACCTATGAGACTCATATCATTTTCCCCTTCCTTTTCAAGAACTCGCCTTGAATCAATAGTCCCAGTGCATTCGCTAATATTTGACCAGCTGTTTTCGGGGCAACTATGCCCGGTAGGCTCGGTGCCAACAGCGCCTTGATTCCCCTTTTTTCAGCGTAACGAAAGTCAGTCCCCCCCGGTTTTGAAGCAAGGTCGATGATTAATGTATGAACGGGCATATTAGCTATGACTTTTGCGGTAATTATCGGAAAAGGGATCGTATTGATGCATATATCAACATCTTTCATTTCTGCAGCAAGGTCATTTAAATGAAAAGGGGCTAATGCCATTTCACTGATCCTCGCAATATCTTCGCTTTTTCTTGCCCCCACCTTCACTTTTGCTCCAAGTGCATGGAATGACCGGGCTACACTCATCCCGACCCTTCCCAGCCCGAGAACGGCTACATTCGATCCATGGATAGTAAAATCCGTATGTTGAATGGCCATCATGATTGCACCCTCAACAGTGGGAATCGAATTATAAATAGCCACATCATCACGTTCGAACAATAAAACGAGTTTGCGATCCACTTTCTTGAATATCTCATCAAGGTAATCGTTACTGATTCCTGCATAAAAAGTGCAATGTGCCGGGGTATTTTTTATCATTTCTTCAGTCAAAACAACCTCTTCACTGGAAAAGATCGTTTCTACTTTCCCATCTGAATCCGTGCCCCGGACAGGTAAAATAACTGAATCTAATTCCTTGAAGTTTATATCTTCCATTTTTTCCTTAACCGCTCCGGTAAAAGCATGGTCGAGCTGTTCAAAACCTACCAATAATAGCTTTGCATCAAGCTCCGTCAGTTTACGGACAACTTCAAGCTGACGCGCATCTCCACCAATTACAGCGATTTGCATGCCTGTGAGCATTAAAACCGTCACCTTCTTTATATAAAAGATCCTAAACATTCCTTGCCTCATGATAATTCCTTCAGGAAGCAATTCGGTTTTTGCTACATTCTCTAGTTACCCTGCCATCTTATGTTTTTACTTAAAAAACGGTGATAAGAAAAGAAAAAACGCCATAGCTATAACCAGCTAAGGCGTTTGCTTGAGTGCATTTCGAGAAGTTCCATGGAGAATGGCACGAGCTTCATTATCCGTCCATTTGCTCTCCGTCTTTAAGTGAAAGTCCTTCCTGAAAATCAATGATGACCATATCAGCACCGATTTTTTTTATATGTTCCCATGGCACTCTTATTTCACTGCCATTCCTTAAAAGGCCGAACCATTTGACAGATGGGATGATCAACGAGGTAATTTGTCCAGTTTCATCTATTTCCAAATCCGTCTGACCAAGGATTCCTAATCTTTCCGCCCTATTCACATCGACTATTTCCTTACCGCTCAGTTCACTTAACCTCAAATTTGGTTCCCCCTTTTTCGCCTTCTATTCAATCTATATCCGAAAAAGGTAAACTTAGAAGGCATTTATCCAAATATTGTCCATGATACTGGACCCTCACTCCTTCAAAAAAAAGCCTGACCTCCCCTTAATAAAAGGAAGGTCCAGACTTTTTCGTAATTATTTGTCCCAGTTTTCCAGCGGGCTCACTAATGACAAGGAATGTTTCGTAAAGATCTGATTAGCCAATTCATTGACGGTATCCTCTGTCACTTCGTCAATCTTGATGATGATATCATCTAGTGAACGGTGCTCACCCAACATAAGCTCATTTTTTCCGTTCCGGCTCATGCGGCTATTCGTGCTTTCAAGGCTGAGCATCAAGCTTCCTTTAAGCTGCTCTTTACTATTCCGTAATTCCTTTTCCGTTATGCCATCCCTTTTTAAAGTATCCAATGTTTCCTGAATGGTTTCATACAGGCTGTCAAGCTGATTTGTGCCTGTCCCCCCATATACTGTCACCATACCGCTATCTTGATAGCTGGAATGATAAGAGTAAACGGAATAGGCTAGGCCGCGTTGCTCCCTGACGTCCTGGAATAGGCGGCTGCTCATGCTTCCTCCAAGAATATTATTCAAGGTAATCAGGCTGTATGTTTTATCATTGCCGATTTCCAATCCGTTATAACCTAGGCATAAGTGAGCTTGTTCCGTATCTTTTTTACGGGTGATCCTATTTTCATGGAAGGAAGGTTTGACCAATTCAAGACGGTCTTTCCCTCCTTGATACGAGCCAAAGTAGCTTTCGACTTCCTTGATCAATTTTTCATCCACATTCCCAGCAATGGACACGACTACTTTATCGGGTGTATACATGTCATGGACGTATTTTTTTAATGTATCACTATTGAAAGTTTCAAGCGTATTTTCCGTCCCTAGTATTGGATAACCAAGGGGGTGATTTTCATATACCGCCTTGCTTAAAAGGTCATGGACAATGTCATCGGGTGTGTCTTCGTACATTTTGATTTCTTCATAGACGACATTTTTTTCTTTTTTCAATTCTTCCCCATCAAATGTTGAGTTGAAGAACATATCAGCAAGGATTTCAAGCGCATAACTTGCATGGTTATCCATTACTTTAGCATAATAGCATGTATATTCTTTTGAAGTGAATGCATTCACCTGTCCACCAATACTATCGAACGACTCGGCAATTTCACGCGCATTTCTCGTAGTTGTCCCTTTGAAGAACATATGCTCCAGGAAATGTGAAACCCCATTCAATTCTGGTGTTTCATTTCTTGAACCTGTTTTGATCCATACTCCAATTGCTGCTGAACGTACAGTTGGAATATTTTCCAATACAATTCTAACTCCATTTTGACACGTGTATTTCTTAATCAACTAACATTCCTCCCAATCATTCTATGCTGCTATCGTTACTAATACATTATGGATTCGATCGCTCTTCATCTACTGCTTCCGAAATGGTAACAACATCTAAATCTTTCTTTTTTATTTCAATTATTAACGTTTCCAATGATTTTGCAGTAGATTCAGTCGGATGCATCAATATAAATGCTCCAGGGTGTACCTTAGAAAGCACTCTTTGTTGAAGGACTTCAGGGCTTGGCTTTTGCCAGTCGATCGTATCCACACTCCACATGGCGGTCTCCATACCGAAAGAATCCGCGATTTTCACCGTTTCATCCCGGTAGCTTCCACTTGGCGGTGCGAACCATTTCATTTTCAAACCTGTCACCGCTTCAATGACTTCATTCGTTTTGCGAATTTCCTCACGTGTAGCTTGTGCGGATATGTTTTTCATATCTGGATGTGAATAAGAATGATTTCCAATTTCATGCCCGCCACCCTTAATCATCTTGGCCAATTCAGGATTTTTCTTGGTCCAATTACCTTCAAGGAAAAAAGTGGCCTTGACATTATTCTTTTTTAACACGGCCAACATATCTTGTAAGTATTCATTCCCCCAGGCCACATTGATTAAAAATGAAACAACTGGCTTTTCGGGATGGGCCCGGTAAATGGGAGCCGGATCCAGATCCTCCATATGTATCTTTGCAGGGACCTGCTGAAATACCAGCTTATCCTTATCGAACACGCCCTCCTTCTTCATGGCTTTATACGAATCATCAATATTTACTTTCAGGCCGTTATATGCAGGAACGGTTTTCCAAACAGAATCTATTCGTGCATCCTGTGGTGCAATCTCATATTTTTTTGTTGATTCTTTTATTTGTAAAAGAAGCTCGTCTTCTTGCTTCATTGAAGCAACTGAATCATCGGTTAATTGGGTCAGATAAATTTGTGTATATGGATTTTGCACTAATAACCATGATATACCTGCAATGGCACTTATCGCAACTATCTGCTTCCATTTATTATTCATTTTTTACGCCCCCTTCATACCAAAATGTATGAAGAAAACGGACAAGGTAGAACATGACATCCTTTTAACGCCATTCGTACTATGGATATTCCAATACCTTTAAACAAAAAAAGCATGCAGATTCACAAGGAATCGCATGCCGGATTTTCATATTTCATTACGATTGAGAAGGGTTTGCTGCCTCTTTTTGCTCTTTCAAGACTGCTTTACGGGAAAGGTTTACCCTTCCTTGCTTATCGATCTCAGTAACTTTGACCAATAATTCATCGCCAAGTGAAACGACATCTTCCACTTTTCCGACTCTTTCTTCAGCCAGTTCAGAAATATGTACCAAACCGTCTTTACCATTGAAGATTTCAACGAAGGCACCGAACTTTTCGATACGTTTAACTTTACCTAAGTATAGTTCGCCCACTACGACTTCACGTACGATATCCTCAATGATTTTCTTCGCTTTTTGGATCATTGGTTCATCAGTAGAAGATATGAATACCGTTCCATCTTGTTCGATGTCGATTTTCACCCCAGTTTCTTCAATGATTTTGTTGATATGTTTTCCGCTCGGCCCAATGACATCACGGATCTTATCCGGATTGATGGACATTGTAACGATTTTTGGGGCATATTTGGATAACTGCTCACGCGGTTGATTGATTGTTGACATCATTGATTCCAAAATGTGCATCCGGCCATGTTTGGCTTGAAGTAATGCTTCTTCAAGAATCTCTCTTGAAAGTCCCTCAATCTTAATATCCATTTGTAGGGCAGTAACACCTTTTGAAGTCCCTGCGACTTTAAAGTCCATGTCTCCCAGATGATCTTCCATACCTTGAATATCCGTTAAGATTGTATAGTGCTCACCTGTTTTGACAAGTCCCATGGCAATACCGGCAACTGGAGCTTTCAATGGAACACCGGCATCCATCATTGCCAAAGTGCTTGCACAGATACTTGCTTGTGAAGTTGAACCGTTCGATTCAAGGACTTCCGAAACAAGTCTGATTGTATATGGGAAGTCTTTATCGTTTGGAATGACAGGCTCCAATGCTCTTTCTCCAAGTGCACCATGACCGATTTCACGGCGTCCTGCCCCACGGATAGGACCGGTTTCACCTACACTGAAATGCGGGAAATTATAGTGATGCATAAAACGTTTTGACTCTTCGGTTCCAAGTCCGTCCAGAATCTGCACATCACCAAGTGCACCTAATGTACAGATGGATAGCGCTTGGGTTTGTCCGCGCGTGAACAATCCGGAACCATGTGTACGGGGCAGAATGGTGACTTCAGATGATAATGGTCTGATTTCGTCAGGGTTACGGCCATCCGGGCGCACTTTTTCTTCCGTGATCAAACGGCGGACTTCGGATTTGACCAATTTATTCAGGATTTCTTTGATTTGCTTTAATTTTTCTTCATCAGCTTCTTCTTCATAATGAACCAACACACGATCTTTTACTTCTTTGATCGCGTCTTCACGAGCATGTTTTTCCTGAACTTGTACAGCTTTGTTCAAGTCTGCTTCACATAGGCCTTTCACTTCTGCTTCCAGTACCGCATCCACTTGGTATAAAGTGACCTGCATTTTTTCCTTGCCGATTTCAGCAACGATTTTCTCTTGGAATGCAATGATTTTCTTGATTTCATCATGTCCAAACATGATTGCTTCAAGCATGGTTTCCTCTGGTACTTCATTTGCTCCGGCTTCAACCATGTTGATAGCATCTTTAGTGCCGGCAACCGTCAGATTGATGTCACTTTTAGCTAGTTGGTCAACAGTAGGGTTAATAATGAATTCATTATTGATTCTCCCCACTACAACTCCAGCAATCGGACCTTCGAACGGAATATCGGAAACTGAAAGTGCAAGGGAAGAACCTAGCATGGCTGCCATTTCCGTAGAGCAATCTTGATCGACACTCATGACCATGCTGATGATCTGAACATCGTTCCTAAAGCCATCGGCGAAAAGCGGACGGATTGGACGATCGATTAAACGGCTTGCAAGAATTGCCCTTTCACTCGGTCTCCCTTCACGTTTGATGAAGCCTCCCGGAATTTTACCGACTGCATAAAGTCTTTCCTCGTAGTTGACTGTCAAAGGAAAGAAGTCAACATTTCTAGGTTCTTTCGAAGCTGTCGCGGTACTTAATACAGCAGTTTCTCCATAACGGACTAAAACTGCCCCGTTCGCTTGTTTGGCTAATTGCCCTATCTCTACCGTTACATTACGGCCGGCCCAGTCAAATGAATACGTATGTTTTTCCTGTCCCATTTATTAAACCCCTCTCTGAATCTTCACTTAGAGGCTTAGTTTACCTAAACCTGTATTGGATTAAATCATTTATATGTGAAAGTAACTGAACTCAAGTTAAAACCAAACTATTCCTATTATGCACGAAAAAAACAAGCATTAACAGTAAAATGAATAAAAATTTCATTCATTTGATTATGTATATCCTGATCATTTATAAATGGAAAAGGACCCGGCTCCTGCCGAGTCCCAAGGACGAAGGCCCAGCCTTAAGTAGAAAACGTCCAAATCATTTGATTAACATCAAAAAAGCGGGAAATTTCCCGCCTTCCTGAAAAAATTATCTACGTAGACCTAATTTGTTAATTAGTGTACGGTAACGAGTAACGTCTTTGTTACGTAGGTAAGTTAAAAGATTACGACGTTTACCTACCATTTTTAGAAGACCGCGACGTGAATGGTGGTCTTTTTTGTGTGTGCGTAAGTGATCGTTCAAGTTGTTGATTTCTTCTGTTAATACTGCGATTTGAACTTCTGGAGATCCAGTGTCAGTATCGTGAGTTCTGAACTCAGCGATAAGTTCGTTTTTGCGTACTTGTGTAATTGCCATGTTAATATTCCTCCTAAAATTCTGTAAAATCACCTATTACCGAGCCAGCGTCGGAGTCTCGACTAGCCAAGCAATGGTTATTTTCATACATACAATAGAATACATGTTTTTCATTAAAATTGCAAGTCTTGTCTTTTTAAGCTTCAAGCTTTGCAAAATAGGCTAATGCATTTTGCTTATCCGTTTCGATCTGAGCGACCAATGCTTCAAGTCCGGAAAATTTCTGCTCGCTCCGAAGTCTTGTATGCCATTCAACCGAAACCTGGTTGCCATAAATATCCCCCGAGAACTCCAAGGCATGAACCTCTACAGTTGGATATTCAGGTTTTTCGTCGTGGAACGTAGGTTTGTAACCGACATTGCAAACTCCATTATACCATTTACCGCTTATTTTGATCCTGACGGCATATACGCCTGCAGCAGGGAAGATATAATCGTCACTTACTTCAATATTAGCGGTGGGGAAACCCAGCTTCCTGCC
Source organism: Peribacillus sp. NPDC096622 (assembly GCF_044762665.1). Taxonomy (NCBI): domain Bacteria; kingdom Bacillati; phylum Bacillota; class Bacilli; order Caryophanales; family Bacillaceae; genus Peribacillus; species Peribacillus sp. NPDC096622. Next base: position 59,997 of record NZ_JBIWES010000008.1, read on the forward strand.
CCGCTTTTCACCGTGAACGACATGACCTTTCGTTAAATAGCGTCGGCCTGCCAAATGATAAAAGTCGGAAAAGTTGCCATTTCCGAGAGTTTCCCTGATTCTTGTCGAGCTAACCTTTTCATCTTCAAGTGTCTGTTTTTCAACGACTGTCTGCGAAAATCTGCCCTGTGCGTAAACAGGCAAATCTTCCATCGACCCTTGACCATAGCGACCGTATGAATAATCAAAGCCTGCAACTACATGACGGACATTCAGCCCGGCAATATATTCGTCAACGAACCGTTCCGGCAGTACCGAAGCAAATTCCTTGCTGAAATGGACAATGAATAAATAATCGATCCCCATCGACTCTATGATATCCACCTTATCTTCAAGTGGAGTGATATAGCGGATATTTTCCGTTTTCCTACCCAGTACTGCTGAAGGATGCGGGTCAAATGTCATGACTGCTGACTTAAGATTCATTTCATCGGCTTTTTGCTTGGCGGTTTGAATAACAATCTGATGACCTTTATGTATACCATCAAAAAATCCAAGCGCCATCACAAGCTCGGGAAAATCATCCGAATTAAATTGATGAGGATGCTCTATTGCGATCACTTTCACCTTTCAATCTCCTCTTTCCGGCGGTAAAACGGTCTATATTTCTTGTGCCAATACTTTTACAGGTTTAATTAATCCCTCTTTTGTCGGGTGTATTTGATAAATGGCAATGGCCTTATCTGCTGGATCGACCATCACAAAAGGCTTTCCTTTTTCAACAACAACATCCTTTGTTTGTTCCAATACCGCGCCGTTAAGTACTTTCTTTGCTACTTTATCACTAATCTGAAATTTGGGCAAATGAAATAATCCCCGCTCCAAAGGCAACAGAAATTCTTCCGTTTGACCACTTTCCATGAACTCTTCCACTTCAGCAAATGTAAAACAGTCCTCCTGCTTAAAACCTGCTGATTCAATACGTGTCAAGTCTGACATATGGGCAGGAAAACCCAGTTCTTCACCTATCATGACTGCAAGCGTCCGAATATACGTCCCTTTGCTGCATTTTACGCGAAAACGAAAAGATATGGTTTCCCCTTTAAATTCAGAACGATCATCGAGGAGGGTGATATCATAGATGGTGACCTCCCTTGTCGGCCTCTCCACTTCTATCCCTGCACGGGCATATTCATATAATTTCTTACCGTTTACCTTTACCGCTGAAAACATCGGCGGGGTCTGTTCAATTTTCCCAGTCAATGATTCAAGAACTTCCAGAATCCGTTTACGCTGAATCACTTGATCAATCTTTTTCTCTTCGACTTTTTCACCGCTTGCGTCTTCAGTCGTTGTTGAAAAACCAAGGGTCACTTCCCCTTCATACGCTTTACCGGCTTCTGTCAAATATTCAGCTATCTTTGTTGCCCTGCCAATACAAATAGGTAAAACCCCTGTTACATCAGGATCTAAAGTACCTGTGTGCCCAACCTTTTTTGTCTTTAAAATCTTTCTTAATTTAAAAACACAATCATGGGATGTCAATCCCTTGGGTTTCCATAATGGAAGAATACCGTTCACGCTTTCACCTCATCTTTTATAAAACACCTTAAACTATTATGAAGCCCATTCCGAAAGGTGTTTTTCCTTTTTTCATATTCGGTTTTCAAAAAAAAGAGACCGACTTCAAGAAGTGCAAAGCACTTATTGAGTCGGCCTCCCTTTTACTGCTTGCTTATTCCTCGTCTTTTTCAGCCGGTTTATCCTCTGAATTGATTTGGGAAATCAACGACTCGATACGATTACCATAATCGACCGATTCATCAAATTCAAAAAACAGCTCAGGGGTTTTGCGCAGGCGGATTCGCTGCCCAATTTCTGAACGCATGAATCCTTTTGCCTTAGCTAGACCTTGCAGGGTTTTCTCCCTTTGTTCCTGGTCACCCAAAACGGAAATATAAACTGTTGCCTGTTGTAAATCGCCTGTAACCGCGACATCAGTCACTGTAACAAACCCGATTCTTGGATCTTTAATTTTTCGGCCGATAATTTCACTCAGCTCTTTTTTCATTTGTTCGCCAACACGATTTGAACGAAGGCTCATAATATCACCTCGATAGCCTAAAGCCAGTCTATATCTGTTATTGTTCGCTCTAGTTCCGGAAAAGAATCTAGAAATTTAAGGGCATTTTGAAGTTCCCGTTCAGTAGCCTTCCTTGAGGATGTTACGGTTACGATCGAAATCTTTGTCCGCTGCCATAAATCCTGAAAATCGGTCTCTGCTACAGAAATGTTAAACTTCTGCTTAAGCCGTGTCATGACACGCTGAAGCACGGCCCTTTTTTCTTTTAAAGAATGGGTGTCATGGATGATGCATTCACATTGGACAGAGCCAACGATCATTTACGTTCGATCTCTTCCATTACATACGCTTCAATTACATCGCCTTCTTTAAGGTCGTTGTAATTTTTAATCGTAATACCACACTCATAGTTCGTTGCCACTTCTTTAACATCATCTTTAAAACGTTTCAATGCATCAATTTCACCTTCGTAAATGACGACACCTTCACGAATTAAGCGAATTCCGCTATCACGTGTAATTTTTCCTTCTGTAACGTAAGAACCGGCAATCGTACCTACCTTGGATACTTTGAAAGTCGTACGAACTTCAGCCTGACCGATAATTTTTTCTTCGAATTCAGGGTCAAGCATCCCTTTCATAGCCGACTCGATTTCTTCGATCGCTTTATAGATGATGCGGTGAAGGCGGACATCAACATTTTCTGATTCTGCTGCACGCTTCGCATTCACGTCAGGACGGACATTAAATCCGATGACGATTGCATTCGAAGCTGTAGCAAGGATGATGTCAGACTCTGTAATGGCACCAACGCCAATGTGAATGATTTTCACTTTAGCGCCTTCCACTTCTATTTTATTCAGGGAAGCGGCTACTGCTTCCGCAGAACCTTGAACATCAGCTTTTAGAATGATGTTCAATTCTTTAATTTCCCCTTCTTTCATTTGTTCGAACAAAGTATCCAGGGTTACACGGGATTTCTCATTGCGTTGTGAAGCAAGTTGTCTCTGTGCACGCACTTCCCCAACTTGACGGGCCGTTTTCTCATCTTCAAAGACGATGAAACGATCGCCGGCTTGTGGCACTTCGTTCAATCCAGTGATTTCAACCGGTGTTGAAGGACCAGCATCCTTAACACGGCGTCCAAGATCGTTAACCATCGCACGAACACGTCCGAATGTATTACCGATAACAATCGGATCACCGATTTTCAACGTTCCGTTTTGAACTAGCAATGTGGCAACCGATCCGCGCCCTTTATCCAAACGTGCTTCGATAACCGTTCCATTTGCTTTACGAGCTGGATTCGCTTTATACTCCTCCACTTCACTGACAAGAAGAATCATTTCAAGCAAGCTATCGATACCCTCACCGTTCTTAGCTGAAATTGGTACGAAAATTGTGTCTCCGCCCCATGCTTCAGAAACTAAACCATGTTCTGTCAATTCTTGCATGACACGGTCCGGATTTGCGGCTTCTTTATCCATCTTATTGACAGCGACGATAATTGGAACTTCTGCCGCTTTAGCATGGTTGATCGCTTCAATCGTTTGAGGCATTACGCCATCATCCGCAGCGACGACAAGAATGGTGATATCGGTAACTTGTGCACCGCGGGCACGCATTGTTGTAAACGCAGCATGACCTGGTGTATCCAGGAATGTTATTTTCTTATCGTTAACTTTAACTTGATAAGCACCGATATGCTGAGTGATTCCGCCCGCTTCGCCTTCGGTAACTTTTGTATGGCGTATGGAATCAAGCAATGTCGTTTTACCATGGTCAACGTGCCCCATGATCGTCACGACAGCCGGACGTTCAATCAAATCTTCAGAAGCGTCCTCAGTGACAAGTGATTCAAGGTCTGTTAGGTCGACACGAATCTCTTCTTCGGCCACTACACCGTATTCCGCACAAATCAATTCAATTGCATCTTTATCCAAAGTTTGGTTGATTGTTGCCATAACACCAAGCATAAAGAGCTTTTTAATGATTTCAGAAGGTTCACGGTGCAGTTTTTTCCCAAGTTCCATAACAGTCAAAGACTCATAAAACGTAATTTTCTCTGGAAGTTCTCTTTCTTTACGTTTTGTTACAGGTGCCTGAGGCGCTTGTTGTCTTTGTTTATTATTTTTATTCTTGTTATTGCGATTCTTGTTGAACTGACCTGTTGGTTTTTTCGTCCCAACAGGTTTAACTGGTGGTTTCTTCTTCAGTTTTTCTTTATTGACTGTGCTTTTTTCATCCGCTTCAGCTTCGTACTTCGCCACCGTAGCGTTAGCTTTTGGTTCTTGGCTTTTATCTTCGTTTTTAGGTTTGATTGAATCGTTTAATTTATTTACAGTTGAATCGTCTAATGCTGTCATATGGTTTGTTACCTCTATATTCATTTCTTTAAGTTTATTTATTACATCCTTGCTTGAAACGTTCTTTTGTTTTGCATATTCATATACACGCAATTTTGTCATACGTTCACCCCCGTAAAATTTAATCGAGCAGCGTTCGGAGTTTTTGTGCAAAACCTTCATCCAGAACTGCGACGGCAACTCTAGCATCCTTACCTATCGCATGGCCGAGCAATGACCTGCTTTCGACTCTTTTTAAAGGAACCTGATAAAATGCGCACTTATCAGATATTTTTTTTTCAGTGTTTTTTGAAGCGTCCGCGGATAAAATAACAACTTTGGCATTACCGCTTCTAATCTCTTTAACCACTAATTCTTCACCCGAAATTAGCTTGCGTGCTCGATTGGCCAAACCTAATAGAGACATCCATTGTTGTTGTTGGGTCATGGTGTTAGTTTTTCTCCTTATTCACTAATTCAAGCAATTGTTCATAAAGGGAAGAATCGATTTGGGTACTAAGGTGATTAGCCAGCACATTTTTCTTTTTGGCCAGCTCGATAACATCCCGATCAAGAGTTAAATAAGCTCCCCTTCCAGATTTCTTACCGGTCGGATCCAGGCTGACTTCCCCTTCTTTAGATCGTACGATGCGAATGAGTTCTTTCTTCGGCTTCATTTCGCCTGTTGCCACACATTTACGCATCGGGATTTTTTTTCGGCTATTCATCTTTTTTCACCTCGAATTACTCGTTATCCTCTTCGAAATCTGTTTCCTCTTCAGTAACATAACTATCTCTGCTCAAAAGGAATTCCTGTTCTTCCACAGGATATATACCAGCTTCGCGGGCTTCCGTTTCACTCTTGATATCAATTTTCCAGCCTGTAAGCTTGGCAGCTAACCGGGCATTTTGTCCACGCTTGCCAATTGCCAGGGAGAGTTGATAATCCGGAACGATTACAGTCGTGGCCTTTTCCTCTTCTTTAACAATGACCTCAAGTACTTTTGAAGGGCTTAAAGCATTCGCAACGAAAATGACCGGATTCTCCGACCATTTGACGATATCGATCTTTTCACCTTTCAATTCGTTGACGATGGCCTGAACACGCTGGCCTTTTTGGCCTACACAGGAACCGACAGGATCGACTTCTTCGTTATCGGAGTGCACGGAGATTTTTGAACGGTCGCCTGCTTCGCGGGCAACTGACTTAATCTCTACCGTTCCATCGAAAATTTCAGGCACTTCGATTTCGAATAGACGTTTTAAAAGGCCAGGATGTGAACGGGATACAAAAATTTGCGGGCCCTTGGAAGTCTTTTCAACTTTAGTGATGAAAACTTTAATGCGGTCATGAGGTTTATACTGTTCATTCGGCATTTGCTCATTCACCGGGAGCAAAGCCTCGATTTTACCTAGGCTCACATAAATGAATCGGGAGTCCTGTCGTTGAACGATACCAGTCATGATATCCTCTTCACGATCGATGAATTCGGCATAAATGATGCCCCGTTCCGCTTCACGCACCCTTTGAGTGACGACTTGTTTTGCTGTTTGTGCAGCAATACGGCCGAAATCCTTAGGTGTTACTTCCATTTCGACAACATCCTCTAACTGATAGTTGGGATCAATTGCTCTTGCTTCTTCAACAGAAATTTCCAGACGTGAATCGAACACTTCGTCAACAACGTCTTTTCTGGCAAATACACGCATTGTTCCTTTACCAAGATTCAAGTCGATACGTACATTTTGTGCTTGGTTAAAGTTACGGCGATATGCCGATATAAGGGCAGATTCAATCGCGTCGATCAAAACCTCCCTGGAAATTCCTTTTTCGTTTTCTAAAATATAGAGAGCATCCAATAACTCATTGCCCATGGTGATCCCCCTTACGGATATTTAAATTAATGATTTGCTTGAATTAAGAGAAGGTAATCGCCAATCTTGCTTTGGCTACCTTTTCGAATGGTATGACGATCGTTTTCTTTCTTGTCTTGATTCTGACTTCGAGTGTCACTTCTTCACCATCGAAACTGGTTAAGATTCCTTCGAATTCTTTTTCATCTAAAATGGGCTCGTATGTTTTTATGTAAACATTTTTACCGATAGCATTAAGGAAATCCTTCTCTTTTTTCAGAGGCCTTTCAGCTCCGGGTGATGAAACTTCGAGAAAATAATTTTGTGGAATCGGATCAACCTCATCAAGCTTTTCACTGAGTTTTTCACTCACATTTCCGCAATCATCAATATCTACGCCTGTTTCTTTATCAATGTACACTCGAAGGAACCAGCTTTTACCTTCCTTCACATACTCCACTTCGACTAATTCAAGCTGCAATTCCTCAAGAATTGGTAATGCTAATTCCTCTACGACTTCCGTTACCTTTTTACTCATTTGTTTCCTCCATACGTGCGTTGTATGCGCTTGGTTTCGGATTCAAAATTAAATGGTCAATACAACACGAAAGAGTGGGTTTCCCCACTCTTGCCATTGGTTCCTCTTAGTATTTCCAATAAAAATATACCATAATCAAGATATTTATGCAAATATCATGTCTGTTTCTTCCTTTTTGAAATCCGTTTCCTCTTTAAAATAAAGATAACTGATTTTGTTCAGGCAATGACTCCAGACAGCCTTGTTTATCAAGGTATTCAAGGATGGTCTTCGAAACCTTACCCCGTTGTTGAAGGTCTTCTTTGGAGAGGAATTCACCATTTTCCCGCGCGTTGACGATATTGATCGCCGCATTCGTTCCAAGACCTGGTATCGAATTGAAAGGTGGAATCAAAGTGTTCCCTTCAATTAAGAATTGATCTGCACTGGATTTGTACAAGTCGACTTTAGCGAATGAAAATCCTCGTTCACACATTTCCAAAGCTAGTTCAAGAACCGTCAATGTATTCTTTTCCTTTGTGGATGCATCCAATCCCTTTACCATGATTTCTTCCATTTTTGCTTTGATCGCTTGCGACCCCCGTGTCATGGCGTTGATTTCAAAATCATCGGCACGTACTGTGAAATAGGCTGCATAATATAATAAGGGCAGATGCACTTTAAAATAGGCAATCCGGACAGCCATTAAGACGTAAGCTGCAGCATGGGCTTTCGGGAACATGTATTTAATCTTCTTACAAGAATCGATATACCATTCCGGCACCTCATTTTTCCTCATTTCCTCTTCGAATTCCTCCGAGAGCCCTTTCCCTTTACGTACAGATTCCATGATTTTAAACGCTAGGGAAGGATCGAGACCTTGATAGATCAGATAGACCATAATATCATCCCGGCAGCCTATAACCTCACTTAGTGTACAAATCCGGTTGTGGATCAGTTCCTGTGCATTGCTCAGCCATACATCCGTACCGTGGGAAAGGCCTGAAATCTGAACAAGCTCGGAAAAAGTCGTAGGTTTCGTATCTTCAAGCATCTGCCGGACAAAACGCGTACCAAATTCCGGGATGCCAAGCGTACCCGTTTTACACATGATCTGTTCTTCGGTAACTCCTAAAGATTCAGTACTGCTGAATATTTTCATTACTTCCGGATCATCGGTAGGAACGGTCTTTGGATCGATGCCACTTAAATCTTGAAGCATCCGGATCACAGTCGGATCATCGTGTCCAAGTATATCAAGTTTCAAAATATTATCGTGAATGGAATGGAAATCAAAGTGAGTTGTTTTCCACTCAGAATTCCGGTCATCCGCAGGAAACTGAATTGGTGTGAAATCATAGATATCCATATAATCCGGAACAACGATGATTCCGCCCGGGTGCTGTCCAGTCGTCCTTTTCACACCAGTACAACCGGCAACAAGGCGATCAGTCTCGGCTCCTCGCATATGGATGTTATTATCAGAGGAATACCCTTTTACATATCCATAAGCCGTTTTTTCAGCGACCGTACCAATCGTTCCGGCACGATATACATATTCTTCACCGAATAAGACCTTCGTATAGTTATGGGCCTTCGGCTGATATTCACCGGAGAAGTTCAAGTCAATATCCGGAACCTTATCCCCTTTAAATCCAAGGAAAGTTTCAAACGGGATATCATGCCCGTCTTTTGTATAAGCGATGCCGCAATCGGGACAGTCTTTATCGGGCAGGTCAAACCCGGAACCTACAGAACCGTCATTGAAGAATTCGGATTTCTTGCATTCAGGACATACATAATGCGGCGGCAGAGGGTTCACTTCTGTAATTTCAGTCATGGTGGCAACGAAAGATGATCCAACAGATCCCCTTGAGCCAACTAGATAACCATCATTCAATGATTTTTTAACAAGTTTGTGAGAAATCAAATAAATAACGGCAAAACCGTGGCCGATGATGCTTTTCAATTCTTTCTCAAGACGGGCTTCCACGATTTCCGGCAGGTTTTCTCCATAAATCTTCCTTGCCATGCCATAACTCATTTCACGCATCTCTTCATCTGCACCTTCAATTTTAGGTGTGTATAACTCATCCTTGATAGGCTTTATATCTTCAATCATATCCGCGATTTTATTCGTGTTGGTCACCACGACCTCTTTGGCCTTCTCAGAACCTAGGAAAGAGAATTCCCGAAGCATTTCATCCGTTGTCCGAAAATGTACGTCAGGTAGCTTATGACGATTGAGCGGATTAGCGCCGCCTTGTGAATTCACAAGGATTTTACGGTAAATTTTATCATTCGGATCCAAATAGTGCACATTTCCCGTGGCAACGACTGGCTTATCCAATTTTTCACCAAGCTTGACGATATTGGAGATGATCGTTTCTAATGATTTATCATCCCGTACATATTCAAGCTCGATTAAATGCTGATACACTTCCTTCGGATGGATTTCCAGATAATCGTAGAACTCGGCGATATCGACGACTTCCTCAAAACCCTTCTGCATCATCCCTTCAAAAACTTCGCCTTTATCGCATCCCGATCCGACAAGGATTCCTTCACGATACTTTTTAAGTTGTGAGCGCGGTAATCGCGGAACACGATAGAAATAATCGATGTGTGAAATTGAAATTAATTTAAAAAGGTTTTTTAAGCCAGCCTGTGTTTGCGCGATCAGCGTACAATGGGACGGCCGGGAACGCTGATAAGCATTTCCTTTACCCATATTGTCATTAAGTTGATCATGATGGGTAATCTCCTTTTCCATTGCATCCTTCAGCATCTTCAGCATAAGGTAACCTGTAGCTTCGGCATCATAAATGGCCCTATGATGCTGGGTCAAATCAATATCGAACTTCTTACATAGTGTATTTAAACGGTGATTTTTAAACTCCGGATATAAGAAACGGGCAAGTTCCAATGTATCAAGAACAGGATTGGAAGCTTTAGGATAACCCAAGTTTTTATAACCTATATTCAAAAACCCCATATCGAAGGCTGCGTTGTGGGCAACCAGGATCGCATCGCCCGCCCAGTCCTTGAACTTTTCTAGCACTTCCGAGACCTCTGGAGCATTTTCTACGAGATCATCAGTGATTCCAGTCAATTCTATCGTCGTATTGGATAGTGGGTGATGCGGATTAGCAAATGACTCGAATCGATCAATGATGTCACCGTCACGAATTTTCACTGCCGCAAATTCAATGATCGTATCATAAACGGCAGACAGACCTGTCGTCTCTACGTCAAAAACAACATAGGTGGCATCTGCCAAAGTGATATGTGCCTCATTATAAACGATGGGTACACCATCATCCACAAGATTCACTTCGACGCCATAGAGGATTTTAATACCATTCTTTTTCCCGGCACTATAAGCTTCAGGGAATGATTGTGCTCCCGCATGATCTGTAATGGCCACAGCCTTATGCCCCCACTTTGCAGCCTGGGCAACAAGCGCTGAAGTAGGCGTCACTGCATCCATCTGGCTCATTGGGGTGTGCAAATGCAGTTCTACACGCTTTTCTCCTTCTGGGGCCTTATCCTGCCGTCCTTGTTTAGAAATCTCATTTATATCATTTGCGATCATTACAAGGTCACGTACGAATGTATCATTTTGGATGCTGCCTTGGGCACGTACCCACATCCCTTTTTTCACTCGGGCAAGTATGGCGGCATCTTCTTTATCACGCGAAAACATTTTGACCAATATCGAGCTCGTGTAATCCGTGACTTTAAATGTCAACAGGCTTCGTCCGCTCCGTAACTCACGCACTTCTGCATCAAATACGAAGCCTTCGATAGCAATCCTGCGCTCTTCATCGATAATTTGTTCTATTCTGCGGAAATCGGCATCTTCTTTAATCGTATAGCCAATTTTAACCGGTCCTTCGTAGACGCCATCGTCGCCGCCTTTATCCGATTCTTTCTTCTGCATTTCCACTAGCGCAGCAAGTCCCTTTTCCGTGTCTTCCTTTTGTTTCTCTTCTAAAAACTTTTGGTAATCTGGATTCGAAACCGTTTCCTTCACTTCCGCTTCAAGTGTCAACGGAGGAAAACCGAATGTTTGGTAGATATTAGAAATGATGCCAGAGTATTTTCGTTTTAACTGACCAGCCTCCGTATCATTTCGGGCGCTTACGATAAGCTTATATCCATTTACCGTTGGCACTTGTTCATTCAGTAGCGACAACAGTGCTGGAGACATGCCTTCAAGCTCGCCAATGCAGTTTTTCCAATACTCTTTTACCAATTGTTCGGTCACTTGCGGATTGGCCACATTCAAGTTGAATGTGACCTTTGCAATATGGGAAAACGTACTTGCTAGATGAGTAGCAAGTCTTGTATGAACACTGCAAGGAATTAAAGCAGGTATATTAAAGGCAAAATGCCAAGTTTTGGACTCCCTCTCGATTGAGAGTTTATCAATTTCGGCACCAATGAAATAATTCACAAAGGCATCCTCGGTCAAGTCCATTTGCTGGAGCAAGAGTTGAAATCTCTCTCTACCGCTATTTGGATTTTGATCCATTCCCTCTCTCCCCTATCTACTATCTCTTTAGATATTATTCACTATCATTTTCGTTTTGATATCAGAGGCTATTATAACATATCATGAATGTTTCACTAGTATCCAAATCCATGAAAAGGAAAGGCATCATCCTATTGAATGATGCCTAGTTCCCCCATTTTTAAATTATCCCAGTATTTCGTGAAGCTTTTGAGTTAGTTCAGCTCTTTCGAGTTCAAGAACCTCACCCGTTTTACGGATTTTCACTTCGACAATTCCGTCGGATGCCTTTTTACCAACAGTCACCCTGACAGGAAGACCGATCAAGTCAGAGTCTGCGAATTTTACACCCGCACGTTCTTGACGATCATCCATTAGAACTTCCATGCCTTGTGCCTTTAAATCATTATATAAATCTTCTGCCAGGGCAGCCTGAGCCCCATCTTTCATATTGATTGGAATCAAATGGACTTGGTATGGCGCTAAATTCGCTGGCCAGACCAATCCTTTTTCATCGTTGAATTGTTCAGCAACAGCTGCAAGTGTACGGGAAACCCCAATACCATAACATCCCATGATCATAGGCTGCGACCGTCCATTCTCATCTAGGAATGTCGCATTCATAGCTTCGGAATATTTAGTTCCCAGTTTGAATACGTGGCCTACCTCAATCCCTTTGGCAAATTTGATTTTTCCGTTTCCGTCCGGTGATGGATCACCCTCTTTGATGAAACGAAGATCTATATAATTGGCCACATTAAAATCACGAGCGGGATTTACGTTCACATAATGGTGGTCTTCCTCATTTGCACCACAAACTCCATTAACCATGACTTCGACGGCAACATCCGCAATCACTTCCACTTCAGAAGTGACTTTTATTGGTCCAAGTGATCCAATTGTACACCCTAAGACTTCCTTCGTCTCATTTGGATCGACCAAATCAACAATTGAAGCGTTATAGAAATTCTTCAGCTTGATATCATTGACTTCATGATCTCCTCGTACCAAAACTAGCACATACTTTTCATCCACTTTAAACAATAATGATTTTATTAGTTTCGCTGCATCAGTATTCAAGAATGATGCAACTTCTTCAATCGATTTTTGACCTGGTGTATGAATTTTTTCAAGTGCAATTTGTTCTTCGCTGCTTTTTTCATATTTTACACTGACAGGTGCCATTTCAATATTGGCTGCATAATCGGAAGTATCCGAATATGCGATGGTATCCTCCCCTATTTCAGACAGGACCATGAATTCATGTGTATCCTTACCACCCATTGCCCCAGAATCGGCAATGACAGCACGGAAGTTCAACCCACAACGGCTAAATATATTCGAATATGCCGCGTATAAATTTTTATAAACAGCATCCAGGCTTTCTTGATTAGCATGGAAAGAATAAGCATCCTTCATGATGAACTCCCGTCCACGCAACAATCCGAAACGCGGTCTTTTTTCATCACGGAATTTGGTTTGGATTTGGTAAACCGTCAACGGGAGACGCTTATAGGATTTCACTTCATCGCGAACTAAGCTGGTTATCACTTCTTCATGTGTGGCACCAAGCGCAAATTCACGGTTGTTGCGATCCTTAAGCCGCATCAACTCTGGACCATAGGTATACCAGCGTCCAGATTCCTGCCAGAATTCGGCTTGTTGTAAAGCCGGCATCAACAATTCTACCGCACCAGCATTTTCCATCTCTTCCCGAACGATCGCCTCAACCTTTTGAAGCACCTTTTTTCCAAGCGGCATAAAACTATAAACCCCGCTGGAGTTTTGTCTCATAAATCCTGCACGTAATAGCAGCTGATGACTTTTGATTTCAGCATCTGCAGGCACTTCCCTCAATGTAGGGATTAACGTCATACTTTGTTTCATATCTGCACCTCTTCAATATTTCCTTTAAATTACTTGCAGCTACGGTAAATTTGACACCGCAACATTAATACGGTCATTTCATACAAAAAAGACTTTCCGCGTTATTCAGAAAAGCTAATTTAATATACTCATTCTCGATTATACTTACGATTTCCCTAGAAAACAAACAATTTCCCCAAAACGGTTAAAAAACTAGGAAATCCCTTTGGATATGAAAACGGCCAACAGATAATTCTGCTGGCCTGTTTTTGCATTATCCAAACATATTTACAGGAAGAATCGCTGGATATCATTCCAGGTAACGACAATCATCAATAACATCAGCAAAGCAAAGCCGATGAAGTGGACCATTCCTTCTTTTTGACGATCAATCGGTTTCCCTCTTAAGAATTCGACCACAAAGAATAACAGTCTTCCTCCATCCAATGCCGGTAGCGGAAGCAGGTTCATGATTCCCAGGTTTATGCTGAGCAGCCCTGCCCATTTCATTAACGTGAATAAACCTTGTTTCGCCACTTCCTCAGTTGATTTATATATTCCTACAGGACCAGATAAACTGTCGATCGTAAACCCACCCGTTACGAGGTCACCAAGGATGATGAAGATTTGTTTTGTCCAAAAATAAGTTTCTGTAAAACCATATTGGATAGCTTTAATCGGTGCTTTTTCAACCGGCGGGTATACACCGATAATCCCGATTTTCTTGCCTTCCCTTTCCACTTCTTGTGGAACAACCGGTACTTCTAATGTTTTTCCGTCCCTGTCAACGACGAACTCGATTTCTTGCCCAGGGTTCTTTTGAATGCTTTCCTGAACATCTCCCCAAGTGGAGACTTCCGTCCCTTCTATGGATTGAATGACATCCCCCGATTTTAAACCGGCATTAACAGCCGAACCATCTGGAGTCAACTCACCAAGTTTCGCTTCATCCACCACGACTCCTTGAAACAGGCCGATCAACACAAAAATGACAAAAGCCAAAACGAAATTCATTGCCGGACCAGCTACAATCGTCAGAAAACGATGCCCAAGCGACTTTGAGGCAAATTGCCGGTCAAAAGGAGCAATCTGGTTCTCTACACCATTTTCAACGATCACAGCTTCTTTATGAATGGCAAACGTTTTTAGCGTATCTTCCTCGCCCTCTTCATAACCAGTAAGGATCAGTTTATGATCCAGGTCTATCACTTCAACTTCCACAAGACGAATATCAGGATATTTATCTTTATTATTCAAAATGATCTTTGTAACATTCTCATCATTATCAAACATTAATCCCACCCGATAGCCGGGTTTCAACTCTATATTCTCTGCGTCTTCACCAGCCATACGCACATAACCGCCAAGAGGAAGCAATCGGATGGTATAAACGGTTTCCTTCTTTTTATATGTGAATACTTTTGGCCCGAAACCGATTGCGAACTCACGGCATAAAATTCCTGCTCGCTTTGCAAACACTAAGTGCCCAAGCTCATGGAAAAATACTAGAGCTCCAAAAATGATGATGAACGCTATGATCGTTTCTAAAGTCTGCATGTTCCGGTCACCTATCTTTCACTAAAGATTCTATATACTGCCTTGTCATAATATCGACTTCCTGAATTGTTTCTAAATCTGGAAGGGCTATGACGGAATGCTGATTCAGCGCTTTTTCAATTAACGTTTCTATTTCAAGGAAGGTTACCTTTCCATATAAGAATGCAGAGACTGCGGCTTCATTGGCAGCATTCAACACAGTAGTCATCGTTCCGCCCATTTTACCTGCTTTATAAGCGAATTGCAAACAAGGATATCTAGTGAAATCCATATCCCTAAAATGCAGTTTGCCTGCTTCAGCAAGGTTAAGTCGTTTGCGACCTGCTAGCGGAATGCGGTCTGGATAAGTAAGTGCATATTGTATCGGCACCCGCATATCCGGTGTCCCCAGTTGTGCTATCACGCTGGAGTCATGAAACTCAACCATGGAATGGATGATGCTCTCCTTATGTAGCAATACATCAATTTTATCGTAGGGAAGATCGAATAGCCAGTGGGCCTCAATGACTTCCAATCCTTTATTCATCATTGATGCTGAATCGATCGTGATTTTAGCTCCCATTGACCAGTTTGGATGGTTCAGTGCCTCTTCCACCGTTACATCCTTCAATTCTTCCCTGGTCCGTTCTCGAAAACTGCCTCCTGAAGCAGTAATGACAAGACGTTCTATATTTTTTTCCTTTTCACCTTGCAATGCCTGAAAAATAGCGGAATGCTCACTGTCAACCGGCAACAATCTGACCCCCGCTTTTTTTGCTTCACTTATGACTAAATGTCCTGCCGTCACCAAAGTCTCCTTGTTGGCGATAGCAATATCTTTTTTAGCCTTTATTGCTTGAAGTGTCGGATAAAGACCCACGCTTCCGATGACGGCATTGACCAATATCGTCGCCTGATCATAAACAGCAACAGCAGTCAACCCCTCATCTCCATACATGAACTCGATATCTTTACGGCTGGAGAATTCACTTTTCAAAACATGATAATCCTCTTCCGTCTGGACTGAAACCAGTTTCGGTTCAAACTCTTGTATATAAGTCCTGACCAATTCTATATTCTTTCCAGCAGAAAGCGCCACGATCTTGAATTGATCTGGATGGGACCTAACTACATCCGCTGTTTGTTGACCAATCGATCCTGTCGCGCCCAAAAGGCTGATATTTTTCAAATTGTTCATCTCCTAATTCATATAACGCTTGCCTATATTTATATTATAAAACATGCAATAAATGCAAAATCGGTAAAATGAATATCACACTATCAAGCCTGTCCAAAATTCCACCATGTCCAGGGAGAAGCTTCCCTGAATCCTTAACGCCATAATGACGTTTATACGCCGATTGGACGAGATCACCCAATTGGCCGAATACCCCAATGATTAATGAAATCAATAATAATTGTAATAACGTGTAAACAAGGCTGGAGAAGACGTAAAACAGAACACCCACTACCATCGCGGAAATTAACCCGCCGATGAATCCCTCCACGGTCTTGTTTGGACTTATTTCTGGCCACAGCTTTCTTTTACCAAGTGATTTACCAATGAAGTAGGCTCCGGAATCGGTTGCCCAGATCGTAAATAGGGTAAGCAGGATATAGATCAGCCCCAACCCCAAAGAGTCACGTGTTTCAAATAGGTAGTAGAAACCTATCCCCAAGTATAGGATTGAAATCACTAGAAAGCCTGCGTCATCAAAGGTAAAACGGTTTTTTGAAACGACTGTATAAAGTAACAGCAGCAAAACCCCGATTAAGAAGACTTGAACTTTATCGTAATTTATTTCTGCCAAAAAAGCGGTATGCTCATTAGGCAATAAAAGCACCCACAATAATATGTGAGAAAGAAATGCTTCAAAAGATAGTACACGTAACTTTTTCATTTTCATCAGTTCATACAAACCAATTGAAGCTAACAGATAAACCGTCAGTAAAAAGGGAGTGCCCCCTAAAATGACTAGTGGAATGAAGATAGCGGCAACTACGACCGCCGTAATAATTCGTTGTTTCATTATTCCATTTTCCTCGCCTTCTACATTAAACGCCACCGAATCTTCGTGAACGCTTTTGATACTCCTCAACTGCCTGCAATAAATGCTCTTCACTAAAATCCGGCCATAGCACTTCAGTAAACCACAGCTCCGTATAAGCCGACTGCCAAAGCATGAAATTACTTAAACGGATTTCACCGCTTGTACGGATCAGTAAATCAGGATCCGCCAAATGTTTGGTCATCAGGTAATTGGATAGCATTTCCTCAGTTACATTTTCCTTTATTATACCATTCTTAGCATCTTGAATGATGCTATTCACTGCAGATACAATCTCCCCACGGCTTCCATAGTTCAGGGCAAAATTCAGAATCATCCCATCATTGTCTTTCGTGTCTTCCATTGCCCGTTTAACGGCACTTTGAGTATGTGACGGAATGAGTGACAAGTCCCCAATCGTTTCAACTCTTACATTTTCGGAAATGAGCTCGGGTAAAAATGTCCCAAGAAATTCCTGGGGAAGCTTCATCAAAAAGTCGACTTCACTTTTCGGACGTTTCCAATTTTCAGTGGAGAACGCATAGACCGTCAAAGTTTTGACCCCTAATTTATTGGCAACTTTCGTAATTCTACGAACGGTTTTCATTCCTTCATGATGACCCGCCACACGTGGCAATGCACGCTTTTTGGCCCAACGGCCGTTCCCATCCATAATGATGGCGATATGCTGAGGAACATCAAACTGTTTAATATGCTGAATCCTATTTGTTACATCGGAAGAAGCATCTTTTTTAACGAAACGCTTCCAAAGTGAATACATATGTTAGTCCCCCATCAGGTTGTACTTATCTCTCTACAAAGGCAAAGTTTTTCGTGCACTATGTATATCAAGCTTTCTGCCGCTTAAAAAGAATCTATATTATAATATCAAAAAAAAACTGGTTCTCATATTATTATTATGAAATTTATTTCTTCATTAGAAGCTTAAAAGAGTGAAATCATTACTTCTTTTTTTCTAAAACCGGTTATGACTGCCATGAAAAATGCAAAAAAGGACCACCTCCAACGTTTGCATGCAACATACTAACTCAAGGAGTAATCATTATCGGAGAAACCTTATTATAACAGTTTTCTCCTTTAAGCACACCTATATGTTAGCACCAAGACATGACCCAGTATGGATTCGGCCCTCTTTATATAATCAATTCTTCATTGGAAATTATACTTCCAAAATTTCTTTTTCTTTATCTTTTGTAATTTCATCGATTTTCGTGATATTGCCATCTGTCATCTTTTGGATGTCATCAGCATAGCCACGTAAATCATCTTCAGTTATTTCACCATTTTTTTCAAGCTTTTTCAAATCATCATTAGCATCGCGACGCACATTACGGACAGCTATTTTCGCCTCTTCCGCTTCTTTTTTCACAACTTTCACAAGCTCTTTTCTGCGCTCTTCAGTTAACGCCGGGATGGCTATCCTGATGACCGATCCATCATTTGAAGGATTTAAGCCTAAGTCTGATTTCAAAATCGCCTTTTCGATTTCACCCAATACCGTTTTATCATATGGTTGAATGACTAATAGCCTAGCTTCAGGGACAGAAATACCAGCCACCTGATTTACTGGTGTCGGCGAACCATAATAATCAATCGAGATTCTATCAAGCAATGAGGCATTTGCTCTTCCGGCACGGATGCTTGCTAATTCACGTGTGTACGCTCCAATGGCTTTTTCCATTTTCGTTTTCGCATTCGAAATAACTTGTTTCGGCATCTTTTATTTCCCCCTTACAATAGTTCCAAGCGTTTCGCCTAAAACGGCCCGTTTAATATTACCTTTTTCCATGATTGAGAAGACGATCAATGGAATATCATTGTCCATGCATAGTGAGGACGCAGTTGAATCCATTACTTCTAACCCTTCTTTGATCACATCAAGATAGGAAAGTTTATCATACTTCACTGCATTTTTGTCTTTAACCGGATCTGCATTGTATACGCCATCCACATTATTCTTCGCCATCAAGATAACATCAGCTTCAATTTCTGCAGCACGCAGGGCGGCAGTGGTATCCGTTGAGAAGTATGGATTACCTGTACCAGCTGCAAAAATCACCACTCTCTTTTTCTCAAGATGCCTGATTGCACGGCGTCTAATGTATGGTTCTGCGACTTGTCTCATCTCAATGGAAGTTTGAACGCGTGTTTCAATTCCAAGCTGATCAAGGCTGTCTTGTAATGCCAATGAGTTCATGACTGTAGCCAGCATACCCATATAATCGGCATTAGCACGATCCATGCCCATTTCACTGCCTATTTTCCCGCGCCAAATGTTTCCGCCTCCGACAACGACAGCCACTTCCACATCAAGCTCTGCCACTTCCTTGACTTGTTCAGCAATGGATTTAATTACTGCAGGATTAATTCCAAATCCTTCTTCACCGGCTAATGCTTCACCACTTAGTTTTAGAACGACACGTTTATATTTAGCGTTACTCATGAGAACCTCCAACTATGTAATCTTTTCATTCGTTCATCATGCTTTCTTGCAATACTGCCAAAAATTCATGACATTTCAAAAAATAGGGAACACAAGAGTGTTCCCCATTATTAACTATCTGACAATTAGTCTTTTTTAACTTGGTTCATTACTTCTTCAGCAAAGTTTTCTTGACGTTTTTCAAGACCTTCCCCTACTTCATAACGAACGAATGATTGGATTTTTCCGCCTTTTGATTCAACGAATTGTCCCACTTTTTGATCAGGGTTCTTAACGAAAGCTTGTTCGTTAACACAGATTTCTTCGTAGAATTTATTGATGCGTCCTTCAACCATTTTCGCAACGATTTTTTCAGGTTTTCCTTCATTAAGAGCTTGCTGCGTAAGAACTTCGCGTTCGCGTTCTAATTCGCTAGCATCCACTTGGTCGCGAGAGATATATTTAGGGTTAATTGCAGCAATATGCATTGAAACGCCTTTAGCTGCCTCTTCGTCAGTTGTACCTTCAAGAACTGATAGTACGCTGATGCGTCCACCCATGTGAAGGTATGCACCAAATGCGTCGTTATCTGTTTTAGAAACGACTTGGAAACGGCGAAGAGTTAATTTTTCCCCGATTTTAGCAACAGCAGCATTGATATGGTCTGCAACTTTTGCTCCATTTTCCATTGTTTGCTCAAGAGCAGCTTCAACGCTTTCAGGTTTGTTGGCAAGAAGGAACCCAGCCAATTCTTTAACAAGAATTTGGAAGCCTTCGTTTTTAGCGACGAAATCAGTTTCAGAGTTCACTTCAAGAATAACCGCTTGGTTTCCTTCAACAACGATTGAAGTTAAACCTTCAGCAGCAATACGGTCGCCTTTATTAGCAGCTTTCGCAATTCCTTTTTCACGTAGGAAATCGATTGCCTTTTCCATATCGCCTTCTGTTTGTACAAGTGCCTTTTTACAGTCCATCATACCGGCACCAGTTTTTTCACGCAATTCTTTAACTAATTGTGCAGTGATTGCCATAATATATATCCTCCTCAAATTAAATGCAGTTTATTCAATCTTTACCCATTATTGCCAAAAAATACTTGTTACCTTCAAAGAAAATGACGAGCCTTGACAATATTTCTGATAAACATCCACTTTTTCAGTCAATATGACGGAACTAAATCAGCTGATGATTTTCATCCCTTAAAAATCGCCCATACCTTTTTAAAAAGACATTCCGTACAGTGATTTTATGTATGTTTATTTAGTGCAAAAAAAAGGGATAAAAGGCATTATCCTCTTATCACCTTTTTTCTTACTGAATAAGCAACCTTTTTTACTTATTAAGCAGTAGTTGTTTCAGTTGCTGTTTCTTCGCCTTGTTTAGCTTCTAAGATAGCATCTGCCATTTTACCTGTTAATAATTTAACAGCACGGATTGCATCGTCATTCGCAGGAATAACTACATCGATTTCATCCGGATCACAGTTTGTATCAACGATACCAACAAGTGGAATGTGTAATTTGTGTGCTTCCGCAACAGCGATACGCTCTTTGCGTGGGTCGATAACGAAGATCGCATCTGGAAGAGTCTTCATATCTTTAATACCGCCTAAGAATTTCTCTAAGCGATCCCATTCTTTTTTAAGTTGGATAACTTCTTTTTTAGGAAGTACTTCGAAAGTTCCGTTTTCTTCCATTTTTTCGATATCTTTAAGACGAGCGATACGTTTTTGGATTGTTTCAAAGTTTGTTAAAGTTCCACCTAACCAACGTTGGTTTACATAGTACATACCAGAACGGATAGCTTCTTCTTTAACAGATTCTTGAGCTTGTTTTTTAGTTCCGACGAAAAGAACAGTACCACCGTTAGCAGCTAGTTCTTTCACGAAGTTATAAGCTTCTTCAACCTTTTTAACTGTTTTTTGAAGGTCGATGATGTAGATGCCGTTACGCTCAGTGAAGATATATTTCTTCATTTTCGGGTTCCAGCGACGTGTTTGGTGTCCGAAATGCACACCAGCTTCAAGCAATTGTTTCATAGAAATGACTGACATTTTAGTTCCTCCTAAATGGTTTTGTTTTTCCTCCGCACCGATCATTTTCATACAGAAACTGTCGTAACAGCACCATCTGCAAGAATCACGGGGCGTGTGTATTAACACCATTTCATAATATATCATAATGACTCTGCACAATCAAGAGATAAGTTTATCTATTCATGCGAAACTTTAGTAATAGCTCTACCTCCGTTTGACCGCGACCTAACCTTTTGGCGATTTCCTCTACTGAAAGTCCTTGATCCGCTAACATATCCACTTTTTCATTTAATGACCGTTCATTTAACGAAGCCTGCAGCATGTCCGAAAATTCCATGCCAGCCGGCTTCCCCTGATTTTGAGGGGAAGTGGCAGCCGATGCAAGCTCCAATTTGTCCTCGACTTTTACGGGTAAAGCATTTGCCTCATTTTCTTCAGGCATTATTTTATAAGCGTTAATCGCCTGCTTTTTAGCCGCGGCACGGCTTCCCACTTTATACTCTAGCAGAATGTTTTGTTCTTGTTTTTCTTCCTTTGTTTCTTTGATTGAACCATTTTCTTGTCCTTTTTGTCCATGCTCTGGATTCATTGCCACCGAATTGGTGATTGCCTTTACCAATGTCTCGTTGTCTTCTTTCATCTCCATTAAATAACCAGACAAAAGTTGTTCCATTTCTCCAATGATGGCTTTTTGGTCTTTTTCCAACTTACTTAAACGATTTTGACGAAGATATAAAACGATGATGGCGAAAATGGTGAACATGTTCAATACAAACAACAGAAATATAAAAAATGCTGACATGTTGCCTCCTAATTAACGGGAATAGTCAATCCTATTACCTTTATACGGATGGGGATCTTTTTTCACTGTTGTTTTTTTCTTGGTTACTTTCTCTATTCTCTTCTTGACAAAGTACAGTTCGAACATTCTGTGATTTCGAAACATTTACGGATGTGGGTATCCGTAAGAATTCTTTCAAGTTGATTTATAGGTGCTTTCTTCGTTCAATTGGGATCTTTATGCTTTCCAGACCCCGCAGCCCTCTTCAATGAAAATATCATGATTAAATCTTTTGATCTTGCATCGTGTTTCTTAATTTATAAATCGCTTTCGAGTGAATTTGGGATATCCGGGACGTAGATAGGCTCATCACTTGTCCGATTTCGGTTAAGGTCAGTTCTTCTTTATAAAAAAGCTGTAAAACCAATTGTTCCTTTTCATTTAGGGTTTCTATGACTTTAGCTAATTCCTCATACAGTTCTTCCCTTAACACATGTTCCTCAGGTAAATCCGCCTTTTCATCTTTAATATGAAAATTCGCGCTTTCTTTATCATCCTCTTGGGGATTTTCATCCATTGATAGTACATTGGCAAAGAAATTCTCATTTAATGCAGCATATACTTCATCTTCCGGTATATTCAATTCAGCGGCAATCTCATTTGGCGAAAGGTTCCTCATGTATCGCTGCTCCAGCCTCTCTATTGCAGATTCAATTTTCTTGGCTTTATCTCTTGCACTCCGTGGAAGCCAATCCTCTTTTCTTAATCCATCTAAAATGGCACCACGAATTCTAAATGATGCATATGTGTCAAACTTGAGGTCACGCTTCGTATCAAAACGTTCCAGGGCATCGAATAACCCCATCATTCCTAAACTCCTTATATCATCCCGGCTCACATTTTTAGGAAGACTTACTGAAATACGTTGAACATGGTACGATACGAGAGGTATGTATTTCTTTACCAAAATGTCCCCGGCTTGCGGATCTCTGCAATCCACCCAATTTTTCCAACATAACTGCTCTTCTTCGATGGTCAGATGAGACATTGGACATCCTCCTAACATTGTTATACGATTTGTGATCAAAACGGCCCTTAAAGCCATAAATGCAATAATAATTCGGCTGCAAATGCATCTGTCATATTTTTGAATCCGTCCTATATGTTTTTAGTCCCTTTTGTAACGGTCCGTATATTTAGCAAACAATCATTTAAATTGAATTCAATCGTTCTCCCGCTATTCCCGCCAACATCTTCGGCAACGACTCTAATCCGCAAGTCAGATAACTCTTTCCGGACAGCTTCCACATTCCGTGGTCCGATTCTCATTAAATCCCCGCCGGAGGCAAATTGAAACATTTGTGCTCCGCCAGCAAGCTTCGCTTTTAGGAATGGCATTCTTGCGCCTTCTTTCACTAAGACCTGCACTAATTCCTTTATCGCCGTATCTGCAAATTTGGCAACGTTGATCTGTCCCGATTTAGCGAGTGAAGAGTCAGGCAACATGATATGGGCCAAACCTGCAATTTCTTTTTTTTCATCATAAATCACAACACCGACACACGATCCCAACCCGGAAGTACGAATCGTATAGGGAGGTTTTATTATATTCATATCCGCTATTCCAACCTTAACAACCTGGACCTTTACCGATTCAGTCATTGTGACACTCCTAAAGCGGAAAAAATGATATCAAAAAATTCGGGATCAGGTAATAGAAAGAAATGACCACTAATGGAGTCAGCAAAAAGCTGGTCCTTTTCAAGTACAGTATCAATGACGATGGCTGCGTCACTTACTTGAGATAATTCCAATAACCCATAACTGATCGTTGCCCCTACCATATCGATGCTCAAGGATGGAACGGATGGATGGATATTCAATCGGGTGAAATCAGAAAGGGAAGAGAGATAAGATCCCGATAAAATATTCCCTAATTCCTGAAGGCAAGAGAGCGCCAATTCAGTATAGGGTGCTGAATCTATCAAAAAGGTCTCATCACCTGTCATCTTACGAATCAAGTATTGGGCTACAGGCAGTGAAAGGATAAAAAACATACTCCCTGAAGCATCACCTTCTATTCTAAGGAAAACGCTGGCCACGACGTGATCGGCCCCGCCAGCCATTTCCATCATTTCATCAAAGGAAACGATTCGGACATTAGGAACATTCATATCAATTTTCCTATTAAGGATGGCAGAAAGCGCAGTTGCTGCGTTTCCTGCACCTATATTACCGATTTCCTTCAAAATATCGAGTTGAAGAGGGTTGATTTTCTCAATGAACGACATATGATTATCCTTCTCTTAACATATTTTCAGTCATTTCCAGACTTAAGGCCTTCTCCAAATTAATTAGGACGAGCAGTCGCTTTTCAATTTTAGCCACTCCGCTAATGTATTCTGAAGCCAAATGTCCCACAACTTCAGGCTGAGGTTCGATACTCTCCACTGGAATATCCAAAACATCATTGGCAGAGTCCACTATTAACCCAACCTCCATATCATCCAGAATGACGATGATAATCCTTGTTGCTTCATCGTATTCCACCTCTTCAAAACCAAAGCGAACCCGTAAATCAATAATTGGGGTGATTACCCCCCTTAAATTTATGACTCCCTTAACAAACTTCACAGCCTTTGGAACTCTGGTAATATGCAGTAGCTTTTCGATACCGCTGACCTTATCCACTGGAATCGCATATTCTTTATCCTTAATTTGAAATACGATCACTTTCATATCCTCCGACATCTATTCCCCTCCTTTTAATAAACTCATCATTGGTGTGTAGTATTGACGAAATCCGAATCGACACGGGTGAACCAACGTCCCATTACGTGTCCCATTTATCTATCATCAATGAATCAATGTGTTGCAATCTATGATTAAAGCAACTTGACCATCACCAAGTATCGTTGCCCCCGATATTGCAAATGCACTAGTTAAATAATTACCCAGTGATTTAAGAACGATTTCCAGCTGCCCGATGAATGAATCAACGACTAATCCGGCTAATTTATCGCCTTTTCTTACAATGACCACAGAGAGGGACTCTTCTTCTTCCTGACTGATAGGCACTTCAAATATATCTTTCAAGAACAGAAGCGGCAGAATCTTTCCCCTGAAGTCAATGACCTGTTGATTATGGGCATTCAAGATATCTGATTTTTTTATGATTGCTGTTTCTATAATGGAAGAAAGCGGTATGGCATATTTTTCGTTTTGGATTGCAACCAGCATGACAGAAATTATGGACAATGTAAGCGGAAGCTGAATAAGGAAGATGGATCCTTCATTCTCTTTGGAATCGATCGTGACAGATCCACCGAGGGACTCAATGGTATTTTTAACTACATCCAGCCCCACACCGCGTCCCGATACATCTGAAATGGTTTCCGCTGTTGAGAAACCAGAAGCGAATATCAATTCATAGATTTGCTTATCCGTTAGGGTCGAGGCAGTTTCCTTAGTTAATATCCCATTGGATAGCGCCTTGTTCAAGACTCGATCTTTATTGATTCCTGCGCCGTCATCCTCGATTTCAATGAAAACATGATTACCGCTGTGATATGCTTTTAACAGGATTTTACCTTCTTCATTCTTTCCTTTCGCCAAACGTTCTTCAGGTGTTTCAATTCCATGATCCATGGCATTCCTTATTAAATGGACGAGAGGATCACCGATTTCATCAATGACTGTACGATCAAGTTCCGTTTCGGCACCGTTGATTTCCAAATTGACTTTCTTGTTTAAGTCCCTTGCCAATTGACGTACCATTTTAGGAAAACGATTGAATACAGTTTCCACGGGCACCATCCGCATATTCAATACGATTGTTTGTAAATCACTGGTTATACGGGACATTCTTTCTACTGTTTCATGCAATTCTTGATTATCCAAATCACTGGATATTTGGTCAAGCCTGCCTCTATCGATTACCAGTTCCTCGAATAAGTTCATTAATATATCAAGCCGCTCAATGTTCACCCGAATGGTCTTGCTTGATGCCGTCTTAACGGGTGCCTGTTTTTTCCTATCATCATATTCAGTAGGAAGCGCGGCATTATTTGTCTCGTGTTTTGGGGTTTCAGTAACTTTATCCTCTTTAGAAAGGGATGCATACCGCAAGCGTTCGAAATCAAGTGCATATACAATAACTTGATCCACTTCGGAAACCTTCATGATTTTTTTCTTTATCTCATCACTCGATTCTGTTGTTACCATCGTAATTGTAAATCGCTGATCGAATTGCTCTTCTTCCAGAAGTTCGACGGGTGGGTGTGACTTGATTACTTCACCTGACTTTTCAAGCACCTCAAAAACCATAAACACCCGGGCAGCTTTTAAAAGACAGTCCTCACGCAACCCTATCGAAATTTCGAAGCTGTTGAATCCTTGATCTTTTGACTGTTGAAGTACTGTCCATTCAAATTCATCGTACTCTCCAACAGTCATTTCCTCCTTTTCAAGGACCGCAGAAGCTGCTGCAACTTCTGCAATGGTTGAAGAAACGGGCGACTCCCCTTTTTCAATCATTTCCAGCTGATGGACAACCCCCATCACATTTCTTTTTCCATCTCCACCTTCAGCAATGGACATGACCATAGCTTCTAAATCATCCACCGCTAAAAATATCACGTCAAACAATTCAGGTGAAAGAACGATTTGACTGTTTCGGATCGCATCCAACACATTCTCCATTTTATGAGTTAAATTGGCTAGGTCCTCATACCCCATAGTTGCCGACATCCCTTTTAAGGTATGGGCGGAACGAAAGATTTCATTTACTATCGAGAGGTCTTCCGGGTTCTTTTCGAGTACCAGCAACTGTTCGCTGCACGTTTGAAGATGTTCTTTACTTTCTTCAATAAATACCTCTAAATACTGATTCATATCCATACAATCTCACACCTCCATGTGTTAACAATAGCTTATTACCGCTCTAGCTATTTTTTCTACATCCTCTATGCTATCTATTAACTTGGTATTGATTGCAGCCTTAGGCATACCAAAAACGATTGAAGTTTCCTGTGATTCGGCTATCGCTTTTAAAGGACCCTTTTGTTTAAGCTTGGTAAGCCCCTTCGATCCGTCCATCCCCATCCCGGTCATGATAACGGCTATTTTCGCATAATCATTCATTTCACTTACCGATTCAATTAGCACATCAACCGACGGGCGATGTCCATTACGCAATTCGGATTGATCCAAAAGGATTGCCCAGCTCATTCCGACTTTCCTCACTTTCAAGTGAAAGCCTCCAGGTGCGATGTAGGCGACACCTTTTTGAATCAGTTCACCCTCTTCAGCTTCCTTCACTTTTATCTTGCATAATGAATTCAGGCGTGTAGCCAACGATTTTGTGAAACCGGGGGGCATATGCTGGACAATGAGTATGGGTGCATCAATTTCTTCTGGGAGTCCTGTCAAGACGGTCTGCAGAGCTCTCGGGCCTCCTGTTGATGTACCGATGACTATTATTTTCTTATATCCTTCGGACCATACACTTTGTTTTTTTTCGTTTATTGATGATTCTAATGATTCTATTTTACTATATTTTTTCCAAACCGATGGGCTTCTTTCAATATTTATCGCATTTTTTTCTAGTTTGTGAACATTTGCCCTGCTGGCAGCCATAACTTTTTCATGGAGTTCTTTCTTGATTTTATGTAAGTCCAATGAAATGGCTCCCGAAGGTTTAGCCACAAAATCAAAGGCTCCACTGTTCATAGCGGAAAATGTATTTTCCGTTCCTTTTTTCGTTGTGCTTGATAACATGACTACAGCGGTTGGACATTCATTCATGATCCGGTTTAATGCTTCCAATCCGTCCATAATCGGCATTTCCACATCCAAAGTCACGACATCGGGTTTTAAAGCCTTTATTTTGTCTATGGCATCTCTTCCATTCCTGGCAGTCCCGATGACTTCCATCCTGCTATCTTCTGCTAAAAACTCTGAAATTAACTTCCTCATAAATGCAGAATCGTCCACTATCAGCACTTTTACTTTATCCATATAAGGAGACCTACTTTCCCAAAAAATATCTCTTCATATTTTGGAGGAAACGGCTTTTTTGCAAAGTCAATTCTTCCCCAAATGAATGATTTGCATATCTCGAAGCAATGTCCATGATGGCTTTGGATACATCGGCTTCGGAATCGAAAAGGAGAAAGGGCATTTGTTTGGTAACGGATTTGGGTACGGTTCTATCATCTGGCAAATAACCTAGAGCTACAGTTTCCAGACCCAAAAATTTCACTAGCGCATTTTGGAGCCGTTTAATCGTTTCTTTGCCGTCCTTACTCGAGAAAACACGATTGCAGACTAGGAACAATGGAATCTCTTTGTTTACTGAATGAATATATTTCATTGCGGAATATGCATCCATGATAGAAGTAGGTTCAGGCGTCGTGATAACGACCAATTCATCCACACATAACAGGAATTTCATGGAATCCTCAGTGATGCCTGCACCCATATCAAATAAGATATAATCGTAATTCGCCAACAACAAACTGAATTCTTCATTAAAGCGGGTATACTTATCTTCATCAAGTGAAAAGAGATTCGTCACTCCTGTTCCGCCTGTAATGATTGAAATATTTCCTGGTCCTGACATGATGATATCCTTCAAACTACATTCTTTTTCAAAAAAATCAATAATACTGCAGGGCGAGTGTTCCCCGATCAAAATATCAATATTCCCCATTCCGATATCCATGTCGAACAACAGTACTTTTTTCCCCTTTTGGGATAAGGCAATGGAAAAATTCAAAGAAAAGTTTGATTTTCCTACTCCACCTTTACCACTTAAAACGGCAATCGTTTTGGCCATTGATTGATTTTGGCGGGCTTCCAATCTCCTTCGTAAATTCTCAGCTTGATCTTTCATATTTTTTAGCCCCAAAAGCCATTTTCATTAGCTGTGATGATGTAGCTATTTCAATATCGTCCGGTACATTCTGTCCATCTGTTATATAGGCTGCTCCTAATTTATGAGTGTGTATAAAATTGAATATCGGCCCGAAAGTGGAAGTTTCGTCGGCTTTTGTAAAAATGACCTGTTTAATCGGTATGGCAGCAAACTGTCGATAAATATCTTCCATATCCTTCTGTTTAGAAGTCAATGACAACACTAAATAGGTTTCCATCTCATCTGTAAAATGGATGATTTCATTAAGATCCTTAACATATTGCGGGTTACGGAAATTCCTTCCGGCCGTATCAATAAAAACAAAATCATAATGGGAGAAGCGTTCAGCCGCCCTTTTGAAGTCTTCCAGATTATAAGCGACTTCTATGGGAACGTTTAAGATCTTGGCGTATGTCTTAAGTTGATCTATTGCAGCAATCCTGTACGTATCCGTCGTAATGAAAGCCACCTTTTTATCATGCTTCAACATGGTTTCTGCAGCCACTTTTGCCAGGGTCGTCGTCTTTCCCACACCTGTAGGGCCAACAAAATTAATATACTTTTTTTGCAGCCCTGTTTTTCCATTTTCGACTTTTTCCAAAATCCCGAACATGGCTTCTTCCAACCAAACTTGAACCTCTTCATCAGTGGATTGTTGTTTAAAAACGAACCATTTTTCAAACAGCTCATCCATGATTTGGGACCGAAGTGAAATATCCACTTCCTGCTCGGTTAGGTATTCGTGGATCTTCTGCAGTTTCCCAGGATATTTTCGATCAGGTGAATAGATTTGCAAGCTCTTTATCATATCTTTCAAACCTTCGATTTCTTTTAATAAGTCAGCACTTTCCCTATTGCCTTCATTAGGTTCAAGGACGTGACTTGCCATTTCCAGCTTTGCTGGCAACTTCTTCGATTTTTGTTTGGTTACGGTTTGGATAGACTGGGACACGGGGTCTATGGCTGCAATGACTTCAATATTCCTCTTCTTGAATAATCCTAAGAAACCACCAGTATATACAGCCTTTGAACTTAAGATTACCGCATCACTGCCTAGTTCCTCCCTTATTCGCTTCATTGCCTCGTTCAATGATGGTGCCAAATATTTCTTTACCTTCAATCGAAATTCACCACCCCTACACTTTGTACTTCTACATTCGATTCGAGTTCATTGTATGAAAGAATCGGTACATTAGGAAAATAACGTTCAGTTAATTGCCGTGCATACATCCTTACTGCTGGAGAGCAGAGTAAGATCGGTTGGTGGTCCATTAGGGTCAACTCTTCCAATTTGGCTGCAATCGCCTCCAATATGGATTGCGATATAGTTGGATCCAATGATAAAAAATTACCATGTTCGGTTTGCTGTACACCATCCGCGATGGTCTTTTCCACTTTCCCCGATAATGTTATGACTTTAATTCTATTTTCATCCGTAATAAAAGAATTCGTTATTTGTCTGGCTAAATTCTGCCTTACATATTCAGTAAGCAAATCGGTGTCTGTCGATAACTTGCCATAATCAGCAAGTGTTTCGAAAATGATCGGTAAGTTCCTTATTGAAACTTTTTCCTTCAATAATTTTGCCAATACCTTTTGTACATCTCCTATAGACAAAGGATTCGGTGTGACTTCCTCCACTAGTATAGGTGCCGATTCGTGAAGATGATCGATCAATTGTTTCGTTTCCTGCCTGCCCAATAATTCCTGCGCATTGGCCTTTATGACTTCCGTCAAATGAGTGGATACAACACTTGGCGGGTCCACAACTGTATAACCCAACAACTCGGCATGTTCTTTCATGTCATCCGTGATCCACTTGGCCGGTAAACCGAAAGACGGTTCTATCGTATCGATTCCTTCGATTGAATCATCCTCCATCCCTGGACTCATGGCCAAGAAATGATTAAGAAGCAATTCCCCCTTTGCCATGACATTTCCTTTAATCTTCAGCCGATACTCATTGGGATTCAACTGAATGTTATCACGTATCCTGACGACAGGGATCACGAGTCCCAATTCAATTGCAAGCTGCCTGCGGATCATGACGACCCGGTCCAGCAGGTCTCCCCCTTGATTGGCATCCGCAAGCGGAATCAATCCATATCCAAACTCAAATTCGATCGGATCGACACTTAAAAGGTTAACGACGCTTTCTGGACTTTTCATTTCATCGGTTTCCAACACTTCTTCCATTTCTTGTATTTCACTTTCATCCTGCTTTGGTATCCTTGAAATTGTATACCCTCCAACGACTAATAAAGCAGCAATCGGAATGGTGAATAAGTCAGAAATGGGAGTGAATAACCCTAAAAGGAAAATGGTTGCTGCTGTTAGGTAAAGCATTTTGGGAAATTGAAATAACTGTTCAACAATATCCGCTCCGAGGTTTCCATTTGAGGCTGCCCGGGTTACGACTATTCCCGTAGCTGTAGAAATCAATAAAGCAGGTACCTGACTCACGATACCGTCACCAACCGACAACATGGAAAAATGGACGGCCGCTTCTCCAAAGCTCATGTCCAATTGCATGACGCCAATGATCATACCGAAAATCAAGTTAATGATGACAATGATGATGCCCGCTATGGCGTCCCCTTTAACAAACTTACTCGCACCATCCATGGATCCATAAAAGTCTGCTTCGTTACTAATTTTTTCCCTTCTGGCACGTGCTTCATTTTCGGAGATCATCCCAGCATTTAAATCTGCATCGATGGCCATCTGTTTCCCTGGCATCGCATCAAGCGTAAACCTTGCCGCTACCTCCGAGACCCGTTCGGAACCTTTCGTGATGACGATGAAATTGATGATGACCAAAATGATGAATACAACTAATCCTACAAGCACGTTACCGCCGACTACAAATGACCCAAAGGTTTCTACAACTCCCCCAGCATCACCATAGGTCAAAATGGCACGAGTCGTCGAAACATTCAACCCCAGCCTGAACAATGTCAGTAAGAGGAGCAAGGAAGGAAAGATTGAAAATTCGAGAGGTTCTTTCATATTCATCGTAGTCAATAGAACCAGCAACGCAAGAGAGATATTTAAAAGGAGTAAAATGCTTAACAACCATGTTGGCAATGGAATGACCAACATGGCAACGATCATGATGACGCTCGATATAACAACTAAATCTCTTGCTCGCATGTTTTTTTCTCTCCTAACTAGCGGGTTACCCTATTACTTCTTTACAGTTTACCTTTGGTTTTATATACAAAGGCCAGTATTTCAGCGACCGCTTTAAAGAACTCTTCAGGTATCGCCTGGCCTAATTCAGCTTGATCATATAAAGACCTGGCCAAAGGCCGATTTTCCACCATGATCACATCGTTTTCTTTAGCAATGAATTTAATTTTCTGAGCAACAAAATCAACGCCCTTTGCCACTACATACGGAGCCTCAGCTTTTTCTTCATCATATTTTAAAGCAATAGCAAAATGCGTCGGGTTAGTGATGACGACATCCGCATCGGGAATTTCCTGCATCATTCTTTGAGCGGCCATCTGCCTCTGCTTTTGCTTTATCTTGGATTTGATGAGCGGGTCCCCTTCGGAATTTTTATACTCATCCTTGATATCCTGTTTGGACATCCGGATGTTTTTTTCAAAGTCATACTTTTGATACAAATAGTCTAATAGAGCAATGAACAATAAAGCCACGGCAGCATAATATCCTACTTTAATCGTAATATCCGCCAATGTTGCCATCGCTTCTTCCACAGAAATCTGTGATAAAATCATAATCTCATCCATGCGCTGCCATAGTACATAAAAGGCAACAAAACCAACAAATGATATTTTAAGAATGGATTTCAATAATTCAACAATTGCCCTCATTGAAAAAATACGCTTGAATCCTTTAATGGGATCCAATTTATCAAGTTTGAACTGAATGGATTCAGTCGAAAACAAAAATCCGACTTGCATGACATTAGCCAATATCCCAGCCACTAGCGCTGCTGCGAAAACGGGTCCCAGGATAAGGCCCATCTCCTTTAAAACCTCAATCATGATAATTTGCATATTTTCCTCATTGAATCCAGTCAAGGTAAAATGTTGCAGATATTCTTTCATGAGACCGAGCAGATGATTATACATGTACGGTCCCATAAGCAATAATACTGAAAACACTACAAGTAAATTCACAGAGTTATTTACATCCTGACTCTTTGCCAACTGACCTTTTTTCTTCGAATCCTGGCGTTTTTTGGGAGTCGCCTTTTCGGTCTTCTCACCAGCGAAAAACTGCAAATCCAACTGAAATCTCTCCATATCAAACGCCTCCAATCAACTGCATTAGATGACGCATGGTCAAAAGCAAGAAATTGAAGAGTCGGGTGACAACTGTCATCATCATCCCCATTACCAGTATGATAACCGCTAAGCCGGCAATGACTTTCACTGGAATTCCGACAACGAACACATTTAATTGAGGGACTGTCCTGGCAAGGATCCCTAGCGTGACATCCACTAAGAAAATACTTCCCACTACAGGTATGGACATTTGAAAAGCAATCATGAAAGCTTTGCTGAAAGCTTTGGCCAAATATTCTATCAGTGCCTGATCTCCGAATGGTACAAATAATTGGTCAATTGGGATGAACTGATAACTATAAAAAATTCCATCCAAAAGCAAATGATGACCGTTAGTGCTCATTAAGAATAATAAAGCGACCGTATAAAGGTATTGTCCCATCAACGGGCTTTGTGCACCCGTTTGGGGATCAATGACATTCGCTATTGAAAAACCCATTTGAAAATCAATCAATCCGCCAGCGACTTGAACGGCCGACAAAATCATATACGCTGCAAACCCAATGAAAAGGCCAACAAGCGCTTCCTTCATGATCAATAAATAAAACGTCACATCCAATTCCAGAACCGGAGCATCGATGGTGTAGTACATGATCCAGGCAAGGAAGATTCCAAGCCCGACCCGATGTTGTACCGGTATTGAACGGTACGAAAAAATCGGCATGGCCACGAAAAACGTAGTGACCCGGACAACAATTAATAAAAAGGCTGGAAAGTGCGGAAATAATTCCTCCATGCCCTACCCTACAAATCGATTCAGATTGCCGAATATTTCATTTGCATATGATAATAGGTGGCTCAGCATCCATGGAGCCAATAAAATGAGTCCCAATAAGACTGCGACGATTTTCGGAACAAATGCCAAGGTTTGTTCCTGTATCTGTGTAGTCGCCTGAAAGATACTTACTAATAGTCCTACAATAAGAGCGATTACCATCAATGGGCCAGCGATAATCAATACCATATAAATTCCTTTTTCTGCTATATCAATAACAAAATCTGCACTCATTTTTTCTCACCTGCTTAAAAACTCTGTAATAAAGACTTCACCACTAAATACCACCCGTCAACAAGAATGAAAAGGAGGATTTTAAATGGCAGGGAAATCATGACTGGCGGCAACATCATCATCCCCATCGACATCAGAACACTTGCAACGACCATATCAATAACCAAAAAGGGAATGAAAATCATGAAACCTATTTGAAAA
The DNA here is from genome assembly GCF_044762665.1 of Peribacillus sp. NPDC096622. Classification (NCBI taxonomy): domain Bacteria; kingdom Bacillati; phylum Bacillota; class Bacilli; order Caryophanales; family Bacillaceae; genus Peribacillus; species Peribacillus sp. NPDC096622. Next base: position 94,444 of record NZ_JBIWES010000008.1, read on the forward strand.
GCTGTTTTGATTTCACTGATCGCAAAAGCAGGTACAAAGGCAGTCAAGGGAATGTCCTGTATCGTTTCAGGCTTATCCACCTTGGCATAATCCAAAAATAACGCCAGATCCTTTTGCCTCGTATGGGCACTCATGAATTCCTTGAATGGTATCGACGCCTGTACATATGCCTCTTCTAAATCTATCTCTTCATTAAATAACGGGGTTAATGCCTTTTCATTCACTTCCTGAAAAGTCGGTGCCATTATGAAAAATGTCATGAAAAGCGCCAAGCCGACCAACACCTGATTCGGCGGCATCTGCTGTGTAGCTAGCGATGTTCTCACAAAGCTCAGGACAATGATGATTCTTGTAAAACAGGTCATCAAGATCAATATGCTTGGAGCCAACGATAAGACAGTCATCAGAAGAACAAGTTTGACGGAAGTAGAGACATTAGTGGGATCACTGTTATTAAAAAACTCCATGAACTCATTCATTCATTGTCTCTTCCTTTCCTATCAAGCTCCTTTAACAGCTTTTTTCTGCTATCAGACATTTGATCAAGTTGATTTTTGAACTCTGCAGAGAAACTACCGGTTTCGGATCCGCTTTTCTTCAACCACTTATTTTTCAACTTCATTGCAAGTTCCCCAGGCTGAATCATTTGATCGATCTTATCGTTGTGATCTTTCAAAAGCTGTTCATATTCCTCGGGATCATCTATTTCTTTCAAAAGCTGAATGTTTTCGCCGACCCCGATCACCAATATTCGCCGGCCGACTTTAACAAGCTGAACAGAACGGTTTGCACCAAGGCCCGTACCGCCTAAATTCTCCACTGAATTTGCCTTTTGATACGATTTACTTTTTTTATTGATGAACTTTAATAGGCTATATAGAAGGGCCACTACAAAAATAGTAGCAAATATCATCCTCAGAAACTCCCAGACGGTTATCCCCACTTTGTCAGGATTCGTTTCCTGTTTGGTAGATTTCGAGTCTATTGATTCACCTTTATCCACCTTTAAATCATCTGGCTGTTCATAAACATCCTTCACTGATTTTTCAAGATCTTCCGCATGGGCCTGTATGGCCCCAGAGAAGAATATTGCTATCATCAGTGAGACCTGAAGCCATTTTTTAATTAACAATATGAAGACACCCTCTTAACTTAATGCTTTATTTATGGCTTCCAAAACACGGTCTGCCTGGAATGGCTTCACGATAAAGTCTTTTGCACCGGCCTGGATCGCATCGATGACCATGGCTTGCTGCCCCATCGCTGAACACATGATGACCTTAGCTTGAGGATTTATCTTTTTAATTTCCTTTAACGCTGTAATTCCATCCATTTCGGGCATGGTAATATCCATCGTTACAAGATCCGGATGGGTTTCTTTATATTTCTCCACTGCTTGAGCGCCATCTGCTGCTTCCCCGACTATTTCAAAACCATTTTTAGAAAGGATATCCTTTATCATCATTCTCATAAATGCTGCATCGTCCACAATTAAAATTTTATTAGCCATTTTTTCGTCCCCCAAATTATTTTATTTTATTTTATTTAATCGTTCACTTTGACTCATGATATCCGTAACACGTACCCCAAAGTTCTCATCAATCACCACTACCTCGCCTTTTGCTATCAAGCGGCTGTTTACAAGGATATCCACTGGCTCTCCTGCTAATTTATCCAATTCGATGATCGATCCGGAGGACAGCTCCAAAATATCCTTTACGGAGCGTTTCGTTCTTCCAAGTTCCACAGTCACTTGCAAGGGGATATCCATCAGCATGCTGAGATTTTTCGTTTCAGGCTCCTGAAGCTGATAAGGCTGAAAACTAGTGAAACTGGCAGGCTGAACATTAACCGGCTGTCCTGTTGGTACGGATGAAACTCCAAAATGTTGTGGTACATTCGGTATTTGGTTCGTAGGTTGGGTTTGGTGACCGCCTTGTCCATGAGTTTCACTTGCCGAACGATCAGACCGGTTATTCTGGTATGCCGGCTCGTGAGTTGGAATGTTCATTACTGGATCACTTTGTGCTATTTGGGTTTTCATATCGGCAGGTTGGCTTTCGCTCGTCCCACTTAATAATTCAGAAACTAACCCTTTAGCAAACTCTAATGGCAACAATTGCATAATGTTGGAATCAATTAAGTTGCCGACACGGAGGCGGAATGAGATTTTTGCAAATAAATCCTCGTCAGGTATTGCATTTTCACCTACACCATTTAAAAAATTAAGTAAATCTACGCTGGGTGGTGAAATATCCACTTTTTTAGTGAAAATGGTCGACATCGATGTCGCAGCAGAACCCATCATTTGGTTCATGGCTTCCTGGACAGCACTCAATTGAATTTCCCCAAGCAGGTCAGACGGATTCTCCCCATCTCCGCCAAGCATCAAATCTGCAATGATAGCTGCATCGCTCTGCTTGATTACCAGCATATTTATACCTGAAAAACCTTCTGTATATTGCACTTGAATCGCTACATACGGATGCGGGAATTCTTCCGCAATCTGTCCCCTTTCAATTAAAGTAACCGTCGGGGTAGTGATATCCACTTTCTGATTCAACAACGTGGATAGGGCAGTGGCCGAACTTCCGAAGGAGATATTACCAATTTCACCGAGGGTGTCGAGTTCCATCATTGATAAATAATCGTCAATCGAGAGAGGGATCACCTCATCTTCTATATCACTTGTACCTTTTAAAAGGGCATCTATCTCGTCTTGTGAAAGCATTTCATCACTTACCATCTTCGTCTCCCCCTTTCAAAATATCAAGAATCTGGATAGCATGTTTTTTTCCTACTTTTCCTGGCTGCCCACTGTATTTTGGGATCCCTCCAATTGTAATCGTCAAAGGTTCATCGATTGCCTTATTTAAATCGATGACATCGCCAACATCAAGCAGCAAAAAATCCTGGATGGTGATATCCGTAGAACCAAGTTCGGAAATAATGGGAAGGTCTGCGTTTCGGATACGTTTTTCCAAAATCATGATTTCCTCTGGGATTTTTTCCTTTTGGGAATTCTCCATCCAATAATGAGCAGACAACTTTGGTATGATCGGTTCCAATACGACGTGAGGAATGCAAACATTAATCATTCCGCTCGTTTCTCCTATTTGTGTATTCAAGGAAATGACCACAACTGTATCATTGGGCGAAACCAGTTGCAGGAATTGTGGATTCACCTCGAACTCAGTCATCACCGGTTCGATTTCAACAATCGTTCCCCAAGCCTCCTGTAAATTTTCAAAAGCCTTCTCGAATAAATTCGACATGATTTTCGTTTCTATTTCCGTTAAACTTTCTACCTTATTCGCGCTTATGCCCCGCCCGCCCAAAACACGATCCATCATGGAATAGGCGATATTCGGGTTGACCTCAAGAATGATTCGGCCATCCAAGGGCGGTACCTCAAAAACATTCATGATGGTCATTTTCGGAATCGATCGGATAAATTCTTCGTATGGTATTTGATCTGCCGAAGCAACGGAAATTTGGACATATGTTCTAAGCTGAGCAGAAAAGTATGTGGTCAGCAGCCTTGCAAAGTTCTCGTGTATCCTAGTCAAACTCCGGATTTGATCCTTTGAAAACCGAAGCGCCCTTTTAAAGTCGTATACTTTCACTCTTTTTTCTAATTCTTCTTTTTTTAAATCATCTGCATCCATTTCACCTGTGGAAATGGCCGATAACAAAGCATCGATTTCATTTTGCGATAATATTTCCCCGGACATTAACACTCACCTCCAAAAGCTTCCCCTTCTTATTTAATGAAGCAAGGATGTTCTTATTGCAGAATCGAGGAAGTTATATAAACCTTTTCAACTTTTCCTTCTTCCATTAATTCATTCATTCTTGTCTTTAAGGCTTCTTGAAGCTTTTCCTTGCCTTTTTTACCGGTTAACTCTTCCGCTTTCATTTCGGATAGTTCGGTAATGATGATATTCTTCACTTGAAAATTTCTTTTTCCCAACTCTTCTTTTGCTTTTTTATTTTCTGTTTGGACCATAAATGAGATTTTAATATAATCATTGCCAGCAAGATTCGTAGTAATTTCAGGAACCTCAACTGATGATTTGACAATTTCGTCAATGCTAGGTTTGTCTTCGGCAGATATGGGATCAGATAACTTTGTCACAACCACGACCGCTATGACACCAACAAGCGTTATAGCCACGAGTATAATCAACATTATAGTCAATAGATTTTTTTTCATGAGCTTTCCTCCACATCCTTACGAAAACCGAGAATATTAACGGTACGATAAAATCGTATAATGGCTTCAACCAGTTCCTCTTCCTTCTCTAGCACAACGATTTTCTTACCATTTGTAAAAGTAATGGTCGTATCTGGCAATGTCTCGACTGTGTCTATGTACAATGCATTTATATGAAAGCATTTTCCATTGAGCCTTCTGACTTTGATAATGATATTTAGGAGCCAGAGCAAAAGACCTGGCTCCTCCCTCCCTTAACCTATCGTTTTAAGTTAACCAATTCCTGTAAAATTTCATCCGACGTCGTTATGATCCTTGAATTCGACTGGAAACCACGTTGAGCAACGATCATTTCAGTAAATTCTTCGGATAAATCCACATTGGACATTTCCAATGAACCTGATGCAATCACTCCGCGCCCTTCACCTGCGATATTGATGTTTGCAGTACCTGAATTGATTGATTCCTGAAAAGTGTTACCACCCGTTTTCGTCAAGCCTGATGCATTGGAAAACTTGGCAACGGCCAGCTGGCCTAAGGTTGTGATAAGTCCGTTGGAATAAACGCCATTTATTTCTCCTGATGAACCAATGTTAAAGCTTTCCAGTTTCCCTTCTTTATTACCATCCGGATTGACAAGAGCAGTAGTGGAACCTTTAACTTGAGTAAGATTCGAGAAATCAAAATCCAAATTAACTTTTTGAATGCTTTCATCAACTGCTGTATCCGAGTCATCCTCTTTGCCGCTTGAAATGTTTATGGTTTGACCTGCCTGGGTTTTATCAGCTGCCACTATCTGACCATTAGCATCGAACTTCACCGAAGTGAACGGTTTTGGTTTAGTTGTTGATGTATCCCCCAAAGCAGCAGGTTCTTCATCAAAAAGCTCCCATTTATCATTTCCGTTTTTTTGGAAATAGATAGTTGCCGTTTGTTCCTTTCCTTTTTCATCCACAACTTTCATTTGCTGGCTAAATACGGTACCATCAATTGCGTCAGAAGCTAGATTTCCACTTACTGATATTTTAGTAGTGGTAATGGCAGGTAAAATCGCATTGACGTTAACAGCAACGTCGCCAATCGTTTTTGATCGTTTCCCGTTTTCATCAATCTTGTAAGCCTGTACTTTCAAACCATTCGCGTTAACAAGCGTACCATTATCATCCAGATAAAAGTTACCTGCACGTGTATATGAAAGCGAATCACCTTGCTTGACGACGAAATAGCCATCACCGGATATTCCTAAATCAAGATCGCGGCCGGTGGTTTGCAGGCTTGACTGTGTATGGATCGTATCGATTGTAGCAATCGTGGAGCCTAATCCAATTTGTTTAGAATTGGTTCCGCCTTTATTGGCTGTTGCTGCACTTGCACCAGATACCGTTTGGTTCATCGCATCGCTGAATGTCACACGGCTTTTTTTGAAACCATATGTATTGACATTGGCAACGTTATTACCGATAACATCCAATTTTGTTTGTAAGTTTTTCAATCCGCTTATTCCCGAATACATTGAACGAAGCATGTAAAAGCTCCCCTTTCATATAACGACTGCTTCCGTCATTCCACAGTCCAGGCTTCCTTTTACAAGTCCAGCCTATTTATCTAAAATTATGGTTTCATTGATGTTCGTGAAAATTTGTGATGTTGCTTCATCCCTGTCCATGACCGTGATGACCTTGTTGTTTACCGTGCTTACTATGAGTGCCACATTGTCTACCGGTTACACCCATCTTTTTGGCCCCATTGGCTTTATGGGCTATTTTGCCCCAGGTTTGCGGTGCTATATCTATATTCCTATGACTCATCTGTAATTGAGCATGTTTACTAATGATCAATTTTTGATTTGTGGAGACAGAGCAGCTTGAAAATGCTGTTGAAAGCCTCGTTGGGTAATCTGCCCTTGCCTAAACGGAAATATGGTTTGTGACATCAGCTGAGCGGAATTTGCTTGAAAATCAAGTTTATTCATATCCTGCCCCTTAAGCTTCAGCGATTTTCATCAATTGCTCTGATGATAATTTGGTTTTGTTTTCATCATCCACTTCAATTTGCAGCTTGCCATTATTCATGGATACCGAGATTACGACTGCGGACGACTCCCCATTTTTTTCGTCCATCCAGGAAACGCGCTTGCCTATTAATTCACTTGCCGCCGTCAGGCTATTCGACATGGAACTTGTTTGTTTCATTGCCGAAATATTTGCGGGTTCAAGCTTTGTCCCATCTTCTAAAAGAAAATAAACACCATCACCCTTATATTGAATGGATTTAACGATGCCTGTCCCTGCTTCTATCGCAAGGTCATCATCGCCTTCATCCAACTTGTGCCAAGTGACTTCCTTCCCTACAAAAGAGTTATAGTTCATTAAACTATTTTGTTGATTGATCCCGATTATCTCTTCCATTTGGGCTCCCATATTCATCATCTGTTCCAGAGAAGAAAAAGTGGCCATTTGGGCGATGAATTCCGTATTGTCCATCGGACTTGACGGATCTTGGTTTTGAAGCTGGGTAAGCAACAATTTCAAGAAATCATCTTTTCCCAATGCATCCCCGGTTTTTCTGTTTTCAGTTTGAGATTTTGATAATAATAGCGACGTATCGATGGTCGTCATTTTTTCACCTACACTTCCAGATTTAACAGAGCATCGACAAGGGATCCCGTAAACTCGCTTTCCGTCTCATCATTGCTCTCTTCCTTACTCTCCTGTTGTTCATTATGTTCATCCGCATCTTTCTGGCTGAATTTCTCAGAGTTAAAAGCATTGAAGGCCTGTGATATTTCAATTTTTTCAATTTGAATGTTTTGTCCGCTAAAGGCTTGTTTTAAACCATGAATCTGATTCTCCAGCATATCTTTGGCCTGGGCAGTAGTGGCCAGAATCTTGGCTGACAGCATACCATCCTTTTGAATCAACTCGATTCTTAGGGACCCTAAATGTTCAGGAGTCAATCTGATCAACAGTTTATTTACACCGTTAGTTCCGCTAAAGTTAGCCTTACTTAAAATATTTTCAAATTGCTTAACAAACTCTTCTTGATTGACGGTTTGCACACTTTTGGAAGCTGCCAAGACGAATTGCTCCAGCTTTGTCATGAGTAAAGGCATACCAGACCCTTGATGTGTACCGCTATCCGGACTTTGCAAAGTCACACCACTGCCCATTGTCCCGTCTTTATTTACCTTGTCACTCCCGGATAATGTCGAGAATGCGCTTTTCAATATTTCTATCGCTTTGGTTTGCCCTTTCTCCAAAGTGGTGGATCGGTCAGCATCTGTTTTTGATATTGACTGATTGGACAGCCATTTCTCCAGCTTTCCCGTTATCCCTTCAAGCAGGTGTTTCATTTGTTTCTGGATGGCCGCTTCATCTTGTGTCATATCCTTATTCTCCGAGAGAAGATCTTGAATTTTCACCAGTTTCAAAAGATTCACCACACCAGATAAGGGGAGGTCATGCCATTCTCCTTCGCTCAAAACAGTAACTTTTTTCAGGATTGTATACAGTTCCATGACATTAGCTGATAACAAGCTTTGTGGATCCAGGCTGAAGTCATCCACTTCTTGTTCTAAATCCAGTTCCTCGATGCTCGCAAAGAAATCAGCAAGGGCACCCTCATCATTTCCAGCTACATTCGTTAGGATCTGTAAAATAAGGCTGTTGTCTTGTTGGTTTACTGTAAGAGCTTCAACACTATCTCCCCCTGTGTCACTCAATCTTTCAAGTTTCAAGAAACCAAGCAAATCCTTTATTACAGACACACTTCCTTCAGTGATGCCAGTCATATCCGGTGGAATGGAGGGTTCTGCCCCCATGGCTGACTGAAGGATGGAACCGAACCTTGAATTAGTTGGCTGATTTGCCTTATTTGGTACCTTTAGACTTAATGATGCCAAGGGAAGTAAAGAATTAATGGCTGAATTCATATATCCACCTCCTCACTCTTTCCACTTAAGAACTTTGTTCCGTTAGTTTCTTCGTTAATCTTGCAGCATCAGCCGTTGTCATTTGCTCCAAAACCTTAGCTAAAGTGGCTGCTTTCATACTTGAGAGAATTTCCACTGCATCTTCATCATTCATTTCTGTAATGATAGGTGCAGCTCTCTTGGGAGCCATCGTTTCATAAGTACGGATTATATCTTTGAACGCTTGTTTACTATTATTCTGACTATCCTTAAGTTGATTCATTTCTGTTTGAAACTGCTGTTTTTCCGCTTCTGCCTTCGCAATGGCCTTGTCACGTTTATCAATGATGCCCTCAAGCTTTTCTATCTCTTTTTCCTTATTTTCAATCTCGGTTTCTAATTTTTCGAGCTTCATGGAAACTTTCTCATCATTCTTCGCTGGTTTACCATTCTCTTCATCCTTTTGATCCGATTCAATGAAGGGTATTTTCGCAGACATTTCCTTTGCCTTTTCCACTACATTCACCCCTGCAACTGTAAAAACGATCAACGCTACAGTTACCGCAAAGATTAATGGAATGAAGATGACAAGAAACCATTGAAACTTACTTATCTTCCTTTCTTCCAATCCATTAGATTCACTTTTTTTACGCATTCCATCACCTTACGCCTTTACTTAAGAATTGCCGGATAGATATTTCATCCATTTCTTTGTTCTCAGCTTCCTTAATGACATCGAGAAATTCAAGAAAATCATTTTCTTTCATTTTCTCGTACTTTTTAACCTCGATATTTCTTTCCATTAATATATCCCGTTGAATATTCATCTTGTATCGCGCTTCAATGACTTCCTCTTGACAGAGGGTTATGAGTTTTTCCAAGTTGTCCATAAATAACTGATGATGACGAATATCCTGAACGGATAATCCATTTCGCAGCTTCTCCTGTTGAAACTCAAGCAACTCTTCTTTTTTCTTTAAAAGCTTATATAATTTTTCTGCCACTTCTTCAAATTTTTTTAAAGCAGCATTATATTTAGCTAGTGCATCGGTTTTTTCTTTTTCTTTGATGGACAGGATCTTCTCGAATTTATATTGATAAATCATCATTAATCACCTTTCTCCATCAATTCGACAAGAGCGTTGATACTATTATCTTTAGAAGCCTTTTCATGGGTTCCTTGCTTTAAAAATGAAATGATTTCTGGATAGCGTGTAATTGAGTTATCAATTTGTTTGGAAGAACCCTTCTTATAAGCTCCTATATTTATCAAATCTTCCGACTCCATATAGGTTGATAAACTTGCCCGCAATATTTCTGCGGCGTTTTTATGCTTTTCACCAACAATATTGTTCATGACACGACTAATGCTCTTTAATACATTGAGCGCTGGAAACTGTCCTTTATTGGCCAAGTTGCGGTCCAGTATGAAGTGACCATCCAAAATTCCCCTGACAGCATCAGCAATCGGTTCATTCATGTCATCACCGTCAACGAGAACCGTATAAAAAGCTGTAATGGTACCGAGCTGATTTGTTCCCGTTCTTTCGAGTAACCTTGGAAGGATGGCAAAAACGGATGGCGTATACCCTTTGGTCGTCGGCGGTTCCCCGATGGCAAGCCCAATTTCCCTTTGGGCCATCGCAACCCTCGTAACAGAATCCATCATCAGCATCACATTCAATCCTTTATCACGAAAATATTCCGCGATGGCAGTTGCCGTCAAAGCACCCTTTATCCTCATCAATGCTGGCTGGTCAGATGTCGCCACTACAACGATTGATCGTGCCAGCCCTTCTGGTCCAAGGTCTTTCTCAATGAATTCTCGAACTTCACGGCCACGTTCCCCAATAAGACCGATTACGTTTAAGTCCGCCGTCGTATTCCTTGCCACCATACCAAGCAACGTGCTTTTCCCGACACCGCTCCCTGCAAAGATACCGACACGTTGTCCTTTTCCAACTGTTAATAAACTATCAATCACCCGAACTCCTACATCTATCGGTTCATTAATGGGAGGTCGTTTCATCGGATTTGGCGGATCTTGATCCACGGAAATTGTCGCGAGACCTTTGGGAAGCATTGAGTCATCAATGGGATGTCCCATTGGATCGACTACTTTGCCAATCAGCCCACTTCCCACCTTTATCTCAAGGCTCCGTCCGCTCCCTTCCACAATACACCCCGGTGCAATATCACTAACTGCTGTAAATGGCATTAAAATAACCATTTCATCACGGAATCCGACAACTTCAGCTAAGATTCGATTTTTCTTTTTTTGTATACCTGTATAGATATAACAAACATCACCTACAGAGCTTTCAGGGCCTTGAGATTCTATCATTAACCCCACGACACGTTTGACCCGTCCATAATGCTTGAAAGGATCAACTTCATCAACCAAGGGCAATAGGTCTCTAGTTTTCATCTTTACTCCCCTTCCAGCAATTCAGTTAGTTTCACTTTTATTTCCTGCAGCTGACTGTCGACACTGGCTTCCATCCTTCCGTTTTCGGATTCAATGATACAGCTGCTTTTTTCAAGATCATCATCCGGAAAGATATACAACTCGGTATCTTTCGGAAAGATTGCCATCAACTCATCTTTATGAGAAAGAATCGATTGATATTGGATCGGGTGGATATGTAATTGCACTTCACGGTAATCCCTCACCTCTTTGATGGCTCTTTTGACTATGGATAAAAAAGAATCTTCATCTTTTTCAAGCTGTTGCCCGATAATTTTCTCTGCCACTTTCATGGCAAGATTCAAAATAACCGTTTCAGATGATTCAATGTGGTCCCGATAATCTTTTTTAGAAGACTCTACCACTTCTTTTGCGAAGGCTATTTCCGCTGCAATCTCGTTATAACCCTTTTGAATCCCATCTTCGACTCCCTGCTGATAGCCTTCTTTTTGAGCTTGTTCGATAAACTTCGCTTTTTCTTGATTCTCCCATTTTTCTCGGTCTTGCTGGATTTCAGCAGCAATCGCTTGGGCTTTTTGTTTAGCTTCGAGCAATAACGTTTCCGCTTCCTGTTTAGCATCATTGAGAAATTCATCAGATTGAATATAATGAAGGTTTTTCCGCTCATCTGCATCATCATTTTGAAGAAAGTCGAAAGGGCGAACTTTTATTGCAATCTTTTTGCTTTTCTCCTGGTTAGCCTGCTGGGATTTGATAATCCTAGACAATGATATCATCCCCTCCACCGCGGGCAATCACAATATCACCAGTTTCTTCCAGTTTCCGGATGACGGCGACAATTCTTGATTGTGCTTCTTCCACATCACGCAAACGTACTGGTCCCATATATTCCATTTCTTCCTGGAACGTTTCCACCATACGTTTTGACATGTTTTGGAAAACGATTTCCTTCACTTCATCACTAGCCACTTTAAGGGAAAGTTTAAGGTCTTCGTTATCAGATTCCCTGACTACTCGCTGAATCGCTCTGCCATCAAGGGTCACGATATCTTCAAAAACAAACATTCGTTTCTTGATTTCCTCAGCAAGCTCCGGATCTTGGATTTCAAGTGCGTCCAAAATCGTTCTTTCCGTTGAACGGTCAACACCATTCAACACATCTACAACAGCTTCAACTCCACCAGTCTGTGTATAATCTTGGGTTACGGTCGCAGAAAGTTTCCTTTCGAGTATTTGCTCCACTTCATTGATGATTTCCGGAGAAGTGCTATCCATTAATGCAATCCTTCTTGCAATATCGGCCTGCACCTCCTGCGGAAGTTCAGACAATATTTGTCCAGCCTGTGTGGGATCAAGGTAAGACAGGATTAATGCAATGGTCTGCGGATGCTCGTTCTGGATGAAATTCAAGATTTGTCCAGGGTCTGCCTTTCGGGCAAAGTCGAATGGACGAACCTGTAACGATGATGTTAAACGGTTAATGATGGCGGTTGCCTGATCACTGCCTAATGCCTTTTCAAGTACCTGCTTCGCATATCCTATCCCGCCTTGCGAGATGTAATCCTGTGCCAAAGCAATATTATGGAATTCTTCCAGGATTTCTTCTTTATCATGGGAGTCCACTTTTCTCACTCCAGAAATTTCAAGGGTCAATCTCTCAATTTCCTCTTCAGTAAGATGCTTATATACGGATGCAGAAACATCCGGGCCTAAGGAAATAAGGAGGATGGCAGCTTTCTGTTTGCCAGTCAATCCGGCCATTTTTTTTCTTTCTGTCACTTTCCAAGCCTCCTAGTCTTCCGCTATCCAGCTTCTTAATAATTTTGCAAATTCATCCGGCTTTTCTTTTGCAAGCTTCTCCAATTGTTTTCTTTTTAAAGATGCTTCCGTTTCCTTCTCTTTGTTCAAATCCGGAACATCGAATACGACTTCTTCCTCTTCAACCACGTACTCCTCTTCCATTTCAGCTTGTTTTCGGGACCGGAGGAATAAGATTAATAGAATGATAATGGCAAGTATCAGCACTCCGCCGACGATGTATGCCCATATTGGTAAAGAAGGATTCGTTTCATCTTTTTGCAACTTCATTTTTCCGTTAAACGGCTGAACTGAAATCGCAATTTTATTATTAAGCTCCTCTTCCGTCAGTTCTTCCCCTTCAGCTTTTTTCTCGATTGTCGTGCGTATTATCGTACCTAGGATTTGTGTAATATCATCCACACTCTGTTGAGATAAAGAATTCGGATCGTCAGCTGTGGGCGGTTCGACCATGACTTGAATACCTAAATCTTTAACTTTATATGGGCTTTCGACTATTTCTTTCTTGATTCGGTTTACTTCACTATTAATCGTTTCATCCACTTTTTCATAATCACCGGAACCGTTTGTGCCTTCAACATATTGGGTTCCCAATGAATCTGAGGAATCCTCACTTTGCGGAACGCCTCCTGCACCTGCTGCGTCACCACTATACGATTCATTGATTCTTTGCGCAGAAATCTCAATCCCAGCCATATTTTCTTCATCGACCGGTTCAACTAAATTCTCTTCCCGATTTTCTTGAGTGAAATCAATGTCTGTCGTGACTGAAACAACAACTTTGTCTCTTCCCATTATCGTTCCAAGCATATTTTGTACCTGTCTTTGAATATCACGTTCTATTTCTTTTTTTATTTCGTTTTGGGTAGCAAATGCGGACGCAAAAGAAGAATTTTGATTTTCAAGATCAAAGTACTCAAACTCTTGGTTCATAATGACGATATTATCTGTAGGGAGATTCGGAACACTTTTTGAGACAAGATGATAAAGGGAATTGATTTGACTTTCTTCAAATTTATAACCGGGTTTCGTATTCAATACAATGGATGCTGACGCTTCCCCAACTGAATCACTGACAAAAACTCCTTCATCAGGAAGAGTGATCATTACACTGGCATCTTCCACACCATCAATCTTTTTTATTAAACTGGCCAATTCCGTTTGCATCGAGTCCAATTTAATGACATTGAATTCATTTTCAGTCATTCCGATACCGGCACTTTGACTAAAAAAGGAATAGTCAATACTGCCTGATTCCGGAATTCCCTCAGCTGCCAGTTCCACTTTAAGTGAATCCAGTCTTTCTTCAGGAACTTTTATGGTCGTTCCATTTTCAGAAACTTCATTCATAATCCCTTGACTGTCTAAATTTTCTTTAATGCTCCCCGTTTCCGATGGAGTTAAGTTGGAATATAAGGGCACCAGCGTCGTACGCGTGGTTAAAATTGAAACTGCCGTAATGATGATGATAATTAATGCCGCTGAACCAACCATCATGATTTTTTGGTTTTTACTGCGGCCTGTCCAGTAAGCAGTTATCTTGTTCTTAAAATTCACTAGTACTTCATTCATTTAAATCCCCCGGTCAGTCTCTGAATTTATGATTGGGGGATTCTATTCCCCCTAGTCACTTTTCTCTATATTATGAGGTTAAAAAATGAATGCTATATACTCATTCTCATCATTTCCTGGTAGGCTTCGACAACCTTATTCCGAACCTCTAATGTAGCCTGCATGGTAACACTGGCTTTTTGTGAAGCTATCATCACCGAATGTAGCTCAACATCCTCTCCATTAACCAATTTGGTTGTAAGGTCATCAGATGCCACTTGTGTTTCGTTGACTTTATTCATTGATTCTTTTAATACCGACGCAAAATTCCGCTGTGCTTCGTATGGTGTATTAGTATTGCTTTGATCTTTTTTCAGTACATTATTTGCATTGGTCACTGCCGAAAGAGAAATCCCCTCCATAACAACATCTCCTTTCAAAATTTTATTTTCCGATTTCCAAAGCTTTCATCATCATTCCCTTTGATGCATTTAAAACTGTCACATTCGCTTCGTATGAACGTGTGACACTCATTAAATCAACCATTTCCCTAAGCGGGTCGACATTTGGCATTTCAACATAACCATCTTCATTGGCATCAGGATGTTCGGGATTATAATCCAGTTCAAAAGGTGTTTTATCTTTTACGATTCCAGTCACCTTCACTCCATTCCCTACCTCTCTCGTTTTTCCGGATGCTGCGTTTAAGAAACCCGAAAAACCGTTTTCCTTACTTTGCAGCACAACCGATTTTCTTGTGTATGGCTTCCATGTTTTCGATCCGGCGTCATATTCCGCCCTGGTCGTATCGGCATTAGCCATATTAGCAGAGATTACATCCATCCTTACCCTTTGACTCGTCAGGCTAGATCCAGTCATGTTTATACTTTGGAAGATTCCCATCACTTACCTCCTCTAATTACATTCTGCAATGATTGAAACTTACCTGAAAGCCTGTCGGTCACTGCATTATAATAAATCTGATTGGCAGCAAGATCCGTCATTTCCTTATCAACGTCCACGCTATTTCCATTGTTGTTATATCGGACATTTTTCTGCGTAACGATGTGAGAATCATGCCCCCCCTCTGATTTGAAGGTAAAATGTCTTTCATCGGTACGATATGACTCGAGGGAAGATTCCAGCTCTGCCTTAAAGGAATGTGTTTTGTCGACCTCTTTAGCTTTATAATTAGGCGTATCCGAATTGGCTATGTTCTGTGAAATGACTTTTTGTTTTGCATTAGAATAATCAAGGGCATTTTCTAGTGATTGAAAAGTATTTGAAAATAATTCCACATCGATCACCTCTTTCTATAATTAACAGATAATCACTTTATCAATAAATTAACCCAGTGCATTTACGTTTTAATTTTAAAGAAACATTATAACTATGTCCATAAACAATACATAGACTTTAGACCTATTATCGTCGAAAATTGTCACATATTGCTCAAATTTGTCGCTTTTCTTAGTATGATTATAGGATTAAATTACGTAATTTTACATTTTAATATGATATTCTACATATTAACCAAATTTTACTTCCATTAGCTTTTATATCATACCGAAAAACCAATCCATATACCTGATACTTTAGAACTAATTTTCAAATTTACTTTCAAATATTTATTTTATTTTAGTTGATTTCACCCTTTAAAATAAAGGATTCATAAGAAAACAACAGATAATTGCTTATTTTCTTTTTTTAAAAAAAACGTTTTTTTTCAAAGCGGTGAACCTTTCGACAAAATTCTCCAGTGGGGAAAACGGTTATCAATAGACTTTTAAAAAATTAAAAAATTGCAACAACGTTCATTTACATCATTTCGACAGTTATAATAATATAATTACCCTTTTCAAGAAATATTTAACTATTTTTTCTGCTTCTAATAGAAAACATGCCTATATTCACATTCCATTTAATCCGAATTACCTCTTTTCACTTAATACCCATGTCATTCACCCGCATTGGCCTGTTAGTCCCAGACAGCAACACATCCAAATATCACAAAAAAGGCAGCCCTTTTTCAAGGGCTGCCTTTCTATATGTTAATTATTTTTAAGCTTCTCTAATTCAAGAAGGAATTTATCGTTCAATACTTTGATATAAGTACCTTTCATTCCAAGGGAGCGTGATTCAATGACTCCTGCACTTTCCAGTTTCCTTAGGGCATTTACGATAACTGAACGGGTGATGCCAACACGGTCCGCAATTTTTGATGCTACAAGCAGACCTTCATTACCTTTAAGCTCCTCAAAGATGTGCTCTATTGCTTCCAATTCACTGTAAGATAACGAGGAAATCGCCATTTGTACGACAGCTTTACTACGAGCTTCCTCTTCTATCTCTTCTGATTTTTCACGAAGGATTTCCATACCGACTACAGTGGCACCATATTCAGCCAAAATTAAATCATCATCGTGAAATTTTTCTTGTAAACGGGCAAGAACCAATGTTCCTAAACGTTCTCCCCCACCCATAATCGGTACGATGGTTGTTAATCCAGTTGAGAAAAGCTCTTTGTTTTCGACTGGGAAAGCAGTATATTCGCTTTCGATATCAAGATTCGAAGAGGTTTCAGGAATATTGAACAGGTTTTTTGTGTACTCTTCAGGGAATTGTTTATCTTCTAACATTTTGTACATGCGTTCGTTTTCAATTTGCTGACTTACCGCTATGCCAAGTAATTTCCCGCGGCGGCTGACGACGAATACATTCGCTTCGATAACTTCACTTAAACTCTCAGCCATTTCCTTGAAGTTAACTGCTTTACCTGCTGCTTTTTGGAGCATTGCATTGATTTTTCTTGTTTTTGCTAATAAGTTCATTTGATTTGTTCCTCCTAAAAATACCATGGTTCACAATAACTATGAAGTTGTATTTCCGTAATTTTATGTTCATTGCGTAGGCAAATCATTGCCAAAATTGTTTCTAATTAAAGGATAAACTGGCTTAAATCTTTGTTCCGGGCGATAGAACCAAGCTTACCTTCGACATATTGGGGCGTAATTGTAATCTTCTCCATCGTTATTTCCGGGGCTTCAAAAGATAAGTCTTCAAGCAACCGTTCCAAAATGGTATGAAGTCTTCTTGCACCAATATTGTCTGTGTTTTGATTTACTTCGAAGGCCACTTCTGCTATCTTACGAACAGCATCGTCAGAAAATTCAATTTCTATACCTTCAGTTTCCAATAAAGCAACATATTGTTTTAATAAGGCATTATCCGGTTCATGAAGAATCCGTACAAAGTCGTCTACGGTCAGTTTGTTCAATTCTACACGAATTGGGAATCTACCTTGTAATTCAGGGATAAGGTCGGATGGCTTAGCCATATGAAAGGCCCCTGCTGCAATGAATAGGACATGATCCGTTTTAACTGAACCATATTTAGTCACTACTGTTGAACCTTCAACTATTGGCAGAATATCCCTTTGGACACCCTCTCTCGACACATCCGCTGATGAACTTCCAGATTGCTTACTGGCAATTTTGTCTATTTCATCTATGAAGATAATCCCATTTTGCTCAGCCCCGTATACTGCATCTGAAGTTACTTCATCCATATCAATCAGTTTTGCCGCTTCTTCATTTGTTAAAACGGTTCTCGCTTCACTTACTTTCAATTTGCGCTTCTTGCTTTTTTTCGGCATCAAGCTTCCTAAAGCGTCCTGCATATTCATCCCCATTTGTTCCATTCCCGAACCTTGGAGCATATCAAACATCGAAGCAGCCTGTTCTTCCACTTCGACCGTTATCATTTCACTTTCCAACTCACCATTAGCCAGCTTTTCAGCGACGATTTTTCTTTTTTCCTGCAAACTTAAATCTTCGGAATTTTCTTCCGAATCCTGATCGTCTTGATTGTTATTGCCTCCAAAAAAGACTTCAAGAGGATTCTTGAAATTACTCTGTTTTTTTGTTGATGGCACTAATAGCTCTATTAAGCGGCGATTTGCATTTTCTTCTGCCCGTTCCTTTACGCTGGCCATCTTTTCTTCCTTCACGAGGCGGACGGAAGTCTCCACCAAATCACGAACCATGGACTCTACATCCCGGCCGACATACCCGACTTCCGTAAATTTCGTTGCTTCAACTTTTACAAAAGGAGCACCTACCAATTTAGCCATTCTCCGAGCTATTTCTGTTTTCCCAACACCTGTCGGTCCAATCATTAATATATTCTTCGGAACGACTTCATCACGAAGTTGATCCGAGAGAAGGGAACGTCGGTAGCGATTCCGAAGAGCCACTGCCACTGCCCGTTTTGCCTCACGCTGCCCAACGATATACTGATCCAGTTTTTCAACGATTTGCCTCGGTGTTAAATTAGCTTTTTTTGACATTTGCGCTCCTCCTTACAACTCTTCCACGATTATATTCGTATTCGTAAATACACAAATTTCCGCTGCAATTTGTAAAGATGATTGAGCGATTTCCTTTGCCGTTAAATGGTCACTGGAAAACCGCAGTAATGCCCTGCCGGCAGCCAGTGCATAATTCCCTCCCGATCCTATGGCGAGAATTCCGTCATCCGGTTCAATTACTTCGCCGGTACCGGAAACGAGCAGCAAATGGTTCTTATCCATCACGACTAGCATGGCTTCCAGCTTTCTCAATACATTGTCACTTCTCCATTGTTTTGCCATTTCGACGGCAGCACGCTGAAGATTGCCATTATACTCCTCAAGTTTGGCTTCAAACATCTCAAATAAAGTGAATGCATCTGCAACGGAACCAGCAAAACCTGCAAGAACATTACCATTAAAGATTTTTCTTACTTTCCTCGCTGTATGCTTCATCACTACTGAATTTCCTAAAGTAACCTGCCCATCACCGGACATGGCACATTCACCTTTATGATGCACTGCAAATATCGTTGTCATAAAGTGTCCCCTTTCAACATTTAAGGCCGCGGATGTGATGCATTATAGACTTTTTTCAATTGGTCTTTTGTAACATGCGTATACACTTGCGTTGATGAAATTTTAGAATGACCAAGCAATTCCTGAACCGTGCGAATGTCCGCCCCATTATTCAATAGGTGTGTAGCAAACGAATGCCTTAGCATATGGGGATGAAGACTTCCATCTGCGGCTGACTTTTTAATCAATTCATTCAATATATAGCGAACTCCCCTAGGTGTCAAAGGGTCTCCACGAAAATTAACAAATAAATAAACATGCGCCTTGGCTTCAGACGAAGTCAAATCCATCCTGGCTGTACGTATGTATAAATCTATTGCTTCCTGTGCATATCTACCAACCGGAACGTAGCGATCCTTTTTTCCTTTTCCATGGATCAGTACTGTCCCTAAGGAAAGATCAATATCCTGAAGTTTAATCTCACAACATTCGCTTACGCGAATGCCTGTAGCATACAATAATTCCAGTAAGGCATTGTTCCTTATTCCTATCGGTGAATCTTTCTTTAAAGTAGAAAACAACTGATTCATTTCCTTCTCATAAAGAAAACGTGGCAGTCTTTGATCCTTTTTAGGTAAAGAAGCCAGAGAAAAAGGATTATCCTTCACATCACCTTCACGCAGTAAAAATTTATAAAGGCTCCGCAAGCAAGAAGTTTTTCTTGCTACAGTGCGCTTAGAAAGTTTTTTCTCATATAAACTCGTTAAATATAACCGGACATCAAAATATTCAACGGACGTGATATCCTCAATGCCCTGTTCATTAAGGAACAGAAAAAATTCGTGTATATCACGTTTGTAATTTTCAATGGTGTATTGTGAACTGTTTTTTTCAATTTGCAAATATTCGATGAAGGATGATAATGCCTTTTTTTGATTAATCATGGAAACACCTCGCAAAGGCTAATAAATAGTATCATACTTTAAAACAGCAGGCAAATATTTTACAAATTTTTCACAAAGTTCTGAATTGTGTCCAAAGCGCGTTTAGCATGCGTTTCGTTCCGTTCTTTTTTGGATTTGATTCTCACTTCTAGGTCTGGAAGCAATCCAAAGTTGGCATTCATCGGTTGGAAGCTCTTACCATTCGTCGATGTTATGTACCTTGCCATGCTGCCCATCGTAGTCTCCGCAGGGAAAATGATAGGCTCCAAACCTTGGACGATCCTTGCAGCATTGATACCTGCAACAAGTCCCGATGCAGCCGATTCAACATACCCTTCGACACCAGTCATCTGACCGGCAAAGAATAAATCATCCCGATTCTTGAATTGGTACGTTGGCTTCAAAACATTAGGTGAATTTATGAAAGTGTTTCGATGCATGACCCCATAACGGACAATTTCTGCATTTTCCAATCCTGGTATGAGCTGCAATACTTCTTTTTGCGGCCCCCATTTCAAATGTGTCTGAAAACCAACAATATTGTAAAGTGTTCCTGCTGCATCATCCTGACGCAATTGAACTACGGCAAAAGGACGTTTTCCCGTTTTTGGATCTTCTAAGCCAACAGGCTTCAATGGACCAAATAACATCGTTTTCTTCCCACGTGATGCCATCACTTCAATCGGCATGCAGCCTTCAAAAAAGATTTCTTTTTCGAATTCTTTAAGCGGGACTGTTTCAGCAGCAATCAATGCATCATAAAAGCGGTCAAACTCTTCTTCCGTCATCGGACAGTTTAAATAAGCTGCTTCACCTTTATCATAACGGGATTTCAAATATACTTTATCCATGTTGATGCTGTCTTTTTCAAGAATTGGTGCGGCAGCATCATAGAAGTACAAGTATTCTTCATCCATGATTTGCTTTAAGCTATCAGATAGTGACTGACTTGTAAGCGGGCCGGTTGCAATGACGGTAGGACCTTCCGGAATTTCCGTCACTTCTTCATTTATAACCGTCACATTAGGATGATTTTTGACCCTTTCCGTAACAAGACCGGCAAATTCATGACGATCGACAGCTAATGCACCGCCAGCCGGTACAGCACAAGCATCCGCTGCGGACATGATGACCGAATCCAGTATACGCATTTCTTCTTTTAATACACCAACTGCATTTGTTAACGTATTTGCCCGAAGTGAATTGGAACAAACAAGTTCAGCGAATTTATCGGTATGATGGGCTGGCGTTTGTTTTACAGGGCGCATTTCGTATAGATCGACTTTAATTCCTCTTTTAGCTAACTGCCACGCCGCTTCACTTCCAGCTAGCCCAGCACCGATTACACTTACTTTTGTTTCTTTCATTTTTCGAACCTCCATGTATAGATATGATAAGACAGGATCATTTATCATTAAAACTGCTTTCTAAAAGTTTCATTTTTAACGATATCTATGTATTTATACCCGAAATACTCATTCCTGCTAACGATTATTTTAAAAATATGCCACAAAGCCAACATTCTTCCTGCAATCCATATTTACTATAAGGGTAACGGACACAAATAGGAATTATATCTTTAAAAGAATGTACTTGTCCACTGAATTTTACATCACATGGCCTAAATAAAAAAGTTTCAAGCTTTATCCATTTTCTTCTTGGAAGTAAATCCACATAACATCATGATATCATACTTTCCTGAACATAAAGAAACCCGGCAGATGCCGAGTCAATTTATATTTAGGGTTTTTCGATAGATCAAAGGGAAAGTAAACGATTTCACGGCCTTTTCTATGCTTGGGGCATTTCTTTGAAATCACAATCCATGCACTGGACCTGGACACCTTTTTTGAGTTTTTTCTCAACAAGTGTACCTTCACATTTTGGACAACTCCGCGGCAGCGGTTTATCCCAAGATATGAAGTCACATCCAGGGTAGGTATCACACCCGTAAAAAATGCGGCGTTTTTTACTTTTCCTTTCAATGATATTTCCTTCCTTACATTTTGGGCATTTGACACCGATTTCTTTGACGATTGGTTTGGTGTTACGGCAATCCGGGAAATTACTGCATGCCATGAACTTTCCATAACGTCCCATCTTAAAGACCATCCCATGTCCGCATTCCACGCAATCTTCACCTGCAGGTTCATCTTTGATTTCAATTTTCTCCATCTCGACTTCGGCTTTAGCCAAATGAATTGCAAATTCTTTATAAAATTCATCAATGACCTTTATCCATTCAATATTGCCTTCCTCAACGCTGTCGAATTCCTGTTCCATCTTGGCAGTGAACTCTGCATCGAGAATATCCGGGAAGAATTCGCGTATCAATTCAAGAACGATCTCACCAAGCTCTGTCGGGATGAACCGTTTATTATCCAAGGTAACATAGCCCCGTTTTTGAATCGTATCCAAGGTAGGGGCATATGTAGACGGACGGCCTATTCCCAGTTCCTCTAGGGTCTTGACTAAACGGGCTTCAGTATATCGTGGCGGAGGCTGTGTGAAATGCTGCTTCGGCTCGATATCTTTTGAAAAGAATTGATCTCCCTTTTTCACATCCGGAAGTGCATTTTCCTTTTCTTCCACCGAGTCATCGGACCCTTCAACATATACCTTCATGAAACCCGGAAATTTAATTTTTGAACCATTTGCCCTGAAGATGACATCCCCGTTATGCAGGTCGATGCTCATCGTATCCATGACCGCTGAAGACATTTGACTAGAAACGAATCGTTCCCAAATCAATTTATAAAGACGGAATTGATCTCTGGATAAGAACTCCTTGACCACACCCGGTTCACGTAATGTGCTTGTTGGCCTGACTGCTTCATGCGCGTCCTGGGCATTAGTTTGTTTCTTCTCCTTGCGCTGTTCAACCTGAACATATTCTTTACCATAATTATTTTGAATGAAGTTATGGACTTCATCTTTGGCACTATCTGAAATACGGGTCGAATCGGTTCTCATATAAGTGATTAACCCGACTGTACCTTCCTTGCCAAGCTCGATTCCTTCATAAAGCTGCTGAGCAAGCATCATGGTTTTCTTCGCACGGAAATTCAATTTACGTGCCGCTTCCTGCTGCAGGGAAGAAGTTGTAAAAGGTGCAGCCGGATTGCGCCTTCTTTCCTTTTTAGCCACAGCTCCTATCGTAAATTCGCCGCCATTTAAAGAAGCGAGCACTTTTTTGACGTCCTCTTCGGTATTTAATTCCTTCTTCTCGCCGCCAAGGCTGAAGAAAGAACCTTCAAACTGTTCTTTTCCTTTTACAAAATCAGCCTTGATTGTCCAATACTCTTCCGGGACAAAATCTTTGATTTCCTTCTCCCGGTCAATGATCATCCGTACAGCAACCGATTGGACACGTCCCGCGCTTAAGCCTTTTTTCACCTTTTTCCACAAAAGCGGGCTTATATTGTATCCGACCAAACGGTCCAAGACCCTTCTTGCCTGCTGAGCATCAACCAATTTCATATTTATTGGCCTCGGTGATTTAAATGATTCCTTGATAGCCTCTTTAGTAATCTCGTTGAATACCACGCGGCAATCTGAGTTAACGTCAACATCAAGACTGTGAGCCAAATGCCAGGCAATTGCTTCCCCTTCCCTGTCGGGGTCAGCCGCGAGATAGATTTTTTTCGCTTTTTTTGCAGCGGTTTTCAATTCTTTTAAAACCGGGCCTTTGCCGCGGATAGTTATATATTTAGGTTCATATTCATGTTCAACATCGACACCCATTTGACTTTTAGGCAAATCGCGTACATGCCCCATGGAAGCCTTTACTTTATATTTTTTTCCCAAGTAACGTTCTATTGTTTTCGCCTTTGCGGGCGATTCCACAATCACTAAGTATTCTGACATCCAATAAATCCTCCTCAAAGAGGTAATATAAATCTTCACTATTATTAATCATTCAAAAATCATTTGTCAACACCTCTTTACTTTTCAAAGCATGCTGATTCATTTATCTATAGGTATTCTGGCAAGAGGTGCCATTTGCAAAACTTATAACAGTTTTACAATATTTTCAACCTTTTTGTCTAATAATTCAACCCACTCTTCTAAAAAAGCACCTATTTTTTCAATTTTCCCGTTTGATTCTCCGTCTATCTTCTATATTATATTGTTCAAAACTCTTCCTCGATTTGCCTGGAGCTTAAAACAAGTTTGGCACCATCGGAAATCAATTGATTGGTTCCCAGTGATTCAGGGCTGGTAACATTACCAGGAAGCGCAAATACCTCCCTGCCGTGTTCCAAAGCGGCTTGTGCCGTAATAAGGGAACCGCTTCTTTCTTTTGCCTCTACCACGAATACTCCCTTTGATAATCCGCTGATGATTCGATTTCTGAGTGGAAACATCCATGGTTCCGCCTTCACTTCCGGCGGAGTCTCAGATATAAGCAGGCCTTTATTGATGATTTCTTCAGCAAGGGTAAAATTGGATTTCGGATATATTTGCATAAGCCCCCCACCTAAAATCCCAATCGTTTCTCCGTCTTCCCTTAATGTGATCTTATGTGACTCTGCATCGATTCCAGCCGCCACTCCGCTTATGATCACGAACTTTTTCTTTACAAGCGGTAATAGAATCGTTTTTAAGGCCTCCAGACCATACGAGGTTGGCTTACGTGTTCCAACAACACCTAGGGTATTCTTCCTTGTTAAAAGCTTCTTATCACCTTTAAAATAAAGAACCCACGGAGGATCGAATATTTGCTTTAGCAAAAAAGGATATTCATCATCGAAGATCGTCAAACAATGGATTTGGCTATCTTCGTATTTTTTAAGTTTTTCGATGGAATTGAATGAATGTAAATCATTGAGAAAGAGGTTAAGCTTATTTGAAGGGATAGGGAGCATTTTTGCCCATTCAACGTAATTCGTCGTGAACAGGGAAGATAATGATGGGTCTTTGGACATGATTGCTTGGATTGTTTTCCACCCTGCTCCGCGGCAATGATGGAGATGGATTAACTTTTCTTTTTTATTCAATTGGAAACGCCCCTAATCGGATATTTTTAAAGGTAGGTTGATAGTGATGCGCTTGGTCTCTCCCGAGGAATTTCGAGGAAATAAAGGCCGACCCAAAAAAGGTCGGCCCAGCTTAAATCAATGTGTTTTACAAGGTTCGTAAATATCTTTTTCTTTCAAGACGGAGATCAATGTTTCTCCCATTACGGATGGAGTTTCGGCAACTTTAATTCCACATTCGTTCATAACGCGGATTTTCTCGTCAGCAGTCCCTTTTCCTCCTGAGATAATGGCACCAGCATGTCCCATGCGTTTACCTGCAGGAGCGGTACGGCCACCAATGAAACCAACAACTGGCTTAGTCATATTTTCCTTCACCCAGATTGCTGCTTCTTCTTCTGCCGTCCCGCCGATTTCCCCGATCATGATTACCGCATGTGTTTCCGGATCTTCATTGAACGCTTTTAAAACATCAATGAAATCCGTTCCGTTCACGGGATCTCCACCGATACCGACAGCCGATGATTGCCCGATGCCAGCTTGCGATAATTGGTGAACAGCTTCGTACGTCAACGTTCCAGAACGAGAAACTACGCCAACATGGCCTTTTTTATGGATATACCCTGGCATGATACCAATCTTACACTCTTCAGGAGTAATGACACCTGGGCAGTTCGGACCGATCAAGCGAGTTTTTTTACCTTCCATGTAGCGCTTCACCTTGACCATATCCAGGACAGGAATATGTTCCGTGATACATATGACAAGATCAAGTTCTGCGTCTACGGCTTCAAGAATTGCATCGGCAGCAAATGGAGCCGGTACATAGATAACAGATGCACTCGCTCCGGTTTCAGTGACAGCTTCGGAAACTGTATTGAATACAGGCACCCCTTCCACTTCTGTTCCACCTTTACCCGGAGTGACTCCTCCTACGATTTTCGTGCCGTATTCCAACATTTGTTTTGTATGAAATAATGCTGTTGCACCAGTGATTCCCTGAACGATCACTTTCGTATCTTTATTAATATAAACGCTCATTATGTTCCCCCCTGCCTATTATCCTACAAGTGATACTATTTTTTGTGCTCCATCTGCCATTGATTCAGCAGCCGTAATATTTAAACCTGACTCTTTTAGAATCTTTTTGCCAAGGTCCACATTCGTTCCTTCAAGACGAACAACGAGAGGTACATCCAGGCCAAGCTCTTTAGCAGCAGCCACGACACCTGTAGCGATGATGTCACATTTCATGATTCCTCCGAAGATATTAACGAAGATGCCTTTAACATTTTGATCGGAAAGGATGATTTTGAAAGCCTCTTTTACTTTTTCCTCAGTGGCGCCACCACCAACGTCAAGGAAGTTAGCCGGATCTCCCATATAATGTTTAATGATGTCCATCGTCGCCATAGCAAGCCCGGCGCCATTAACCATGCATCCGATATTTCCGTCAAGCGATATGTAACTAAGGCCATGTTTTGATGCTTCAATCTCTTTCGCATCCTCTTCATCCAAATCACGGTACTCCGCGATGTCCTTATGGCGGTAAATCGCATTATCATCGAAGTTCAATTTAGCATCAAGCGCCATTACATCGCCGTCGCCCGTTACCACTAATGGGTTGATTTCTGCGATTGAGCAATCTTTATCAACGAAAGCTGTATATAGGTTAACCATCAGTTTGGAAGCTTTATTTATAAGTGAAGCCGGAATATTGATATTGAATGCAATTCTCCGTGCTTGGAAACCAGTCAGGCCGACAACCGGATCGATTACTTCTTTGAAAATTTTCTCTGGCGTCTTTTCGGCCACTTCTTCAATTTCCGTACCGCCTTCTTCAGAAGCCATCAATACGACACTATCCGTAGCACGGTCAAGGACAAGCCCGATATAATACTCTTTCGTAATGTCGCAGCCTTCTTCAATAAGTAAACGCTTAACTTCCTTGCCGGCAGGTCCCGTTTGATGGGTCACCAATGTCTTGCCAAGAATCTCTTCTGCATATGTACGTGCTTCATCAAGATTCTTCGCTACCTTGACTCCGCCGGCTTTCCCGCGGCCGCCCGCATGAATTTGAGCTTTGACGACAACAACTTCCGTACCTAACTCCTTCGCTGCTTCAACTGCTTCATCAACAGTAAAGGCAACCCGGCCATTTGGAACGGATACCCCGTATTGTCGCAATATCTCTTTCCCCTGATACTCATGGATATTCATTTCCCATCCTCCTTATCTACTAAAAAACAACTTTTAAATTTAATGCGTGTTTTCTCTATCATATTACAACAAAATTCTCCTTCGTGCATAATATTCTTTCACATAATTTTTGAAATATTATTATAATATACTTCCATACCCTTGTGTAAAATAGAAAAAACCTTCTTCGCCGTTGTGTTTTTTTCTTACTAATATCATTTATTTTGACTCTGAAACTCTATTATAAAAAGAGTCATAATTCTAAAAAACACTAATATGAAAGCCTTTTCAATATATTAACCCAGAGATATCTTCATGAAAAATCACGGTTATCCTGGTCTTGGTTCAAAGGAAAAGCAAAAGGACAAAGCCACGGCTTTGTCCTTTTGCAATAGTTTAGTATTTTTTTAATATAATGAAAAATCGTCAGTGATTTCCCTAATATTCTACATAAACCAACAGAATCCCATTTGGTGAAATCATATGGTTAGTCTCCTACCGATTCATGTCCTGGTCAACTTTATAAATGAATGCAAATACTTCTGCAACAGCTCCATACAATTCTTCCGGAATCGTTTGATTAATATCCAATTGGCCTAAAAGTGCAGCAAGCGATTCGTCCCTTTGGACCGGTATATCGAGTTCCATGGCCTTTTCCAGAATATTTTCAGCCGTTTTACCTTTCCCCTTCGCCAATATGACGGGCGCTTTGGATGTCTTTTGATCATACTTTAAGGCAATGGCTTCTTTTCTTTTATCATTTATCATATTCGAATATCCACTCCACTATATGAACCGGCTTCTAGAAAAGGAAGCCGGTTCACCTTAAGGTCCCGCTCTTTTTCATTCACGGGATTTACAAATGAAACTCCTGATAATCTGTAATCCATTTTCCCAAGATTCTCTCTCAGGATGTCAAGATATTGACCGGCTGCCTCTTCAAGGATTGCACCATGCCCATTGATGACCGTCACTTTTATGATTCGGTTTTGAACCTGCATGTCGATGACCGTCTCTTCAAGGCGCTCCAATTCTAAATAAAATAGGACTCGGCAGTAATCCGGATCTATTTTTCCTTCTTTTGTTTTCCTTCCGCTCCATTGTAACGTCAGATCCGTTTGAATAGATCCCAGATTGAGTGGAAGTGTAAGGAGTAAATTCTGAATCGGCCCGTTTTCTTGTGAAAGGATCTGTTGTGCAGTTATCCGATTTAGGATTTGTTCTGCCATCTCCTTGATAGATGCCGGAATTTGCTCATTCAGCAATTTAAGCAGCAGCGGTTTAAGTGTCTCTAAATCCTTCGGGAAATCCGCCATATCATCTCCAGGAAGATTAATGAGTGCATGTTCCAGCTGAAGTCCAAGGATCTTGGTCATTTCTTTCAGTTGGTGTGCGACAGAAGGTCCATTGGTGAAATCGATTGTTTGAAACTCCTCTTCCAATCCATGTGAAAGGACCAGCTTCTCATTAATCCTAGCGTATTGGGCCTCCGGAAGCTTATTAAGCGACCGAAACAGCAATTCAGCTACTTTACCCCTCGACTCATCTACTTGCTCTGTGTCCTTATTCAAGTAGCCTATAAGGTCATTCACTTCTGTTTTTCCGCCTATTGCCTTTTTAGCTGTCGCTTCGGCAAAAGCATTCTGGAGAAAATGAAAGGCAAGAGGGGAAAGTTTTTCTGCAGAAATGTTTTTTCTCTGCATCGAGTGGATGACAATTGGCAGTTTTTCCTTCTCATGATCATGACTACTCAATATGCGATTAATAGCAATTTCGATCTCTTCAACTTTTGCAAATGCTCCGCCTTTCGCCTCGGAAAGCAGCTGAAATCCTTGGTGTAATTTATCAATCGCTGAATTCTTAGGAAAACCGTACCTAACCTCAGCTCCATCAATTAAACTTTCCATAAAGACGGATTCCGTCATTCCCTTTGGAACGAAACCCGTCTTTTGAAGCAAGGAAAATGCACCGGATTTCATTTCTGGCGTTGAATCGGAATTCAGCCAAATGGTCACTAGTTTTTGCAAACCGTTTTGTTGAAGCTGGTTCTGTTTGGCAATATGTAAAGAGTCCAATACCCCCATTAGCTTGGAGGCAGTCTTCGTTACTGCCCCACCATCCTGCAGCTGCTGCTTGAAGCCACTGAGGAGTTTGTGGAAAGGTTCACTTTTGGACTGCGTATATAATGCATCAAATACAGCTTTTACAAAAGGCAGTTGCTGAATGAACATTGTTTTTATTACAGGCAGACCAACTTCTGCAGCATCAGCAGCCTTTATCCATTGCAAAGCGGATTGAAAAGTTTCCTTGGTTATCGGGAGGCGATTTGTCAGGAGGTATTCGGAAAGCCTGGTTGCGGCAGGTTCGGGTTTTATGCCGAGATGGGCTATCAATTGTGCAGCTGTTCCCTTTAAGCCGGAAACGTTCAAACTGGGGGAATCTAAAGCTTTTAACACGACACCCCCCTCAATTGGGTGCTGCACTTGAAACCAATACTTTTCTCCTGTCCGAAGCGGGATATCGAGAGTGGCAACCATTTTTTGATGGCCAATCTGTACCTCGGCCGTTTGGTTAAGAAAAACCTTATTCACCTTCCCGAAAAGGATTTGCCCGTTTTTCAAACTCGCAGTTCCTTTTATTTCAATGGGTGAAGATACGGGTTGACTGCTTGTTATGGATTGCACCACTCATCCCCCCTTAATCCTTCGATCGTGCAGCGATTTCCTTAACTGGTGCAAAACTTCTTCTATGCCATGGTGTAAGCCCATGCGTGTCGAGGGCTTCTAAATGTTGGCTTGTCCCGTAACCCATATGCTTTTCAAAACCATATTCCGGATATTTTTGACCATATTCCTTCATCATCCTATCACGAGTCACCTTCGCTATTATGGAGGCCGCAGAGATGCTAATGCTTCTTGCGTCCCCCTTTATGAGCGAAAGCTGCGGAATCGGCACATCCAGTTCCATCGCATCGATCAACAGATGATCCGGAAGTTCTGGCAGATCGTTCACTGCTGCCACCATTGCCTTTTTCGTGGCTTGATATATATTGATTTCATCAATTACTTCGCTATGTACGACACCTACACCTACGGATAACGCTTCCTTAAAAATCATCTCATAAAACAGTTCCCTTTTTGACTCCGGAATCTTTTTAGAATCATTAAGCCCGGGCAAATAAAAAGAATCAGGCAAGACGACTGCACTCGTCACAACCGGTCCTGCCAGCGGTCCTCTTCCCACTTCATCGATACCAGCCAGAATGGAAAACCCCTGTTTACGTAATTGTCTTTCAAACTCTGTCATTTCCGTGAAAGCATCCCTTACCTGTTGTTCTTTTTCATAAGTTCTTTGCCATTTATTTACTAAGTCGGTTACTCCCTTTCGTCCATCCTCCCGGCATTTCTGTAAAAATATATCATCGGGCTCTCTTATTGTCTTTAACTTTGAGGAGATTTCCTTAATGCTCATTGCAGTTATCATCTTATATCACCCATCATTTTAATTATCGGCAGTCTTGCTTCTTTCTACAGTTCAGACAAAAATACGGAGCGGAAAAGAGACATCAAAAAGAAAAAATCTTTTCGACATCCAACTCCAGCTCCGTATTACAACAATCAAGTCAATGTTAATCTTATTCGGGGATATCATCCTCTTCATAATCCGAAGGAACCTCGAACGTAAGCGGGCCCATCTTTTCTGAACGGATTTCACGTACGACCAACTCTGCGGTTTTGTCATAATCGATGAAGCCCCCAGATGCCAAACAGCCCCTGAACTTTCCGACCGCATCGAACAATTCGAGCGTTTCCTGCGGAATTACATCCAGGTTATAACGGGATTTCATTCTATCCGGATATTCTTTTTCCAAAAAGCGAAGGCCGTATAAAGAGACTTCGTGCAAGTTTAAAATCGTATCCTTGATGGCACCTGTCAATGCAAGCTTCAAACCAACTTCTTGATCCTCGAATTTCGGCCAGAGAATCCCCGGCGTATCCAGCAATTCCAATTCCTTACCAACTTTTATCCATTGCTGCGCTTTCGTGACGCCAGGGGTATTCCCTGTTTTGGCAATGTTCTTTTTGGCAAGTCGATTGATTAGTGTCGATTTCCCCACGTTCGGAATGCCGACTATCATGGCACGGATCGCTCTCGGCTTTATTCCTCTTGATTCCATCCGCTCATACTTCTCTTTTAAAAGTTTTTTGGCAGCAGCTGTAATCTGGTTTAATCCGTTTCCTGCCTGCGAATTAATGGCAATCGCCGTTTTCCCCTGCGATTTATAATGCTCTAGCCACATATTCGTTTTTGCCGGATCGGCCATATCTGCTTTATTCAAAAGGATAACCCTCGGTTTATGCTGAATGATTTCGTCGATCATCGGATTTCGTGAAGATGCCGGAATCCGGGCATCCACAAGTTCAAAGATGATGTCGATCAGTTTTAATTTCTCTGTTACTTCCCGTCTTGCTTTGGCCATATGGCCAGGGAACCACTGTATTGTCAATGGAATCCACCTTCCTACTATTCCGCCAATCGAAAGTCTTCAATCGGCCAATAAACTAATTTAGTTTTTCCTAACACTTTATCGTAAGGAACGACACCCACACTATTATAGCGGCTATCCTTGCTCAATCGGCGGTTATCCCCTAGGACAAATAGGGTGTCTTCAGGTACCGTTCCTCGTTCTATGACATCACTTAATGTAAAAGGCTCCGTCAAAGCCCCGCCATCAATCAATTGTTTCTTATATTCATCCAAGTATGGCTCATCATAAGCTTTTCCATTCACGTAAAGAGTATCATCTTTATATTCCACCTTTTCGCCTGGCAATCCGATGACCCGCTTTATGTAATCCCTGCCTTCTGGAGCACGAAACACGATAATGTCGAATCTTTTGGGTTCGCCAATCGTATAGGAGATTTTATTAATGATCATGCGGTCCGTATCCTTTAATGTCGGCATCATGGAATTACCGTCCACAACAATAGGAGCCAGGAGGAAATAACGAATCAGCGTCGCCGCTATAACCGCGATTATGACCGCCTTTGTCCATTCCCACAATTCATTTTTCTTTTTCGCCATCCTTACCCACCCTTTTTGAAGCATATCAACAATTATTTTAACATGTTGCGGACGCTATAGCGAGCAGGATTCTATATAGTTTTCACCGTATGTGCATTCATCGTTTCTTAAAGTGCAAAAAGGGAGCCTGATAAACAAGCTCCCTTTTTTTGCATGATACTGTTTGGTTATTCACCTTATGTGGATCATGGTAAACCCGCATGAAGATATTCGAAGGATTAACGACGAATTTCTTTAATACGTGCTTTTTTACCACGAAGTTCGCGTAGGTAATAAAGTTTCGCACGACGTACTTTACCGTGACGGATAACTTCTAGTTTCGCAATTTTTGGTGTGTGAACAGGGAAAGCACGTTCTACTCCAACGCCGTAAGAGATCTTACGTACTGTGAAAGTTTCACTAACTCCGCCGCCACGACGTTTGATTACAACGCCTTCAAACAACTGGATACGTTCGCGAGTTCCTTCAATAACCTTTACGTGTACACGTACTGTGTCACCAGGTCTGAATGATGGAAGATCTGAGCGAAGTTGTTCTTTTGTGATTTCGTTAATAAGATTTTGCATCGATTTCAACTCCTCCTGGACGCTCTTGCAAATACTTATTGTTTGCAGCGGAACATCGTTATAAGACTGAGCATTTTGCCCAAGTCACAAGGTATATCCTATCATACTCTAAACGTCGATGCAATAGACATCAGTCTTCTTTTTTAATCTCGGACAATAATTTTTTTTCAACTTCCGATAGTTCATAACTTTCGAGCAAATCCGGACGCCGAATCCAAGTTCTGCGCAGAGATTCCTTCATCCGCCATTCATCGATTTTTTTATGATTCCCGGATATTAGCAGATCGGGAACTTTCATCCCCCGGAAATCTGC
Source organism: Peribacillus sp. NPDC096622 (assembly GCF_044762665.1). Lineage (NCBI taxonomy): Bacteria > Bacillati > Bacillota > Bacilli > Caryophanales > Bacillaceae > Peribacillus > Peribacillus sp. NPDC096622. The sequence goes on from NZ_JBIWES010000008.1 coordinate 127,320, forward strand.
AGGTCTAGTATAATGGGGATGCTCTAACAAACCAGAAGAATAGGAATCAAGGATCGGGGAGTCAACATTTCCCAAAACGCCCGGCAGCAAGCGAACGACGCTGTCAATAATGACCATTGCTCCCAATTCCCCGCCAGTGAGCACAAAGTCACCAATAGATATTTCATCAGTTACGACATGCTCCCGGATGCGCTCATCATACCCTTCATAATGCCCGCAAATGAAAATGAGATGTTCCTCTTCAGCAAACTCTTCGGCTTTTTTCTGCGTATAACGCTCTCCCTGGGGACAAAGCAGGACTACCCTTGGGGTTAGCTCACTTTGCCCTTTAAGAGCTTCCACGGCATCAAAGATCGGCTGTGCCTTTAATACCATTCCGGCACCGCCGCCATAAGGATAATCGTCTACCGTCGAATGCTTATTATCTGCATAATCCCGAAAATTGGTCACCTTATAGCTGACAGCCTGCTTTTCCGCAGCCTTTTTTAAGATTGACGAACCAAATACCCCTTCGAACATTTCTGGAAAAAGCGAAAGCACATCGATTTTCATCAGTCTAAAAGTCCTTCCATCGGTGTAATGATGACCTTTTTAGCGGAAATATCCACTTCTTTTACAATTTGTTCAATATACGGGATCAGGATGTCCTTACTGCCAGCTTTCTTAATGACCCAAACATCATTGGCCCCAGGCGTGAGAACCTCAACGATTTCCCCAACTTCCATGCCTTCATCCGTAAATACCGAACAGCCGATGATTTCATGGAAGTAGAACTCACCTTCGTCCAATTTACCAAGCTGTGCTTCCTTCACTTTCAGGACCCCGTTTCTAAAAGCCTCGACCTGTCCGACGTTATAATAATTCTCGAACGTCAATAGGTTAAAGTTTTTATGTGTGCGATGCGACCTGATGATGAGGGGCAAAGGTTTTTTCTCCGTGTCCCTGAACAAATACAGAGTATTTCCCACTTTGTATCGTTTTTCTGGAAAGTCTGTTGAAGAAATAACACGGACTTCTCCTAAAAGACCATGTGTGTTGACAATTTTACCTACATTAAACCATTTTTCCATTCTTTCACCTCTAACGAATTTCCGAGACGATTCCATCTTTAATGACAATGGTCTTCGTTGCCATGATTTCGTCCCAATCTGCCCCAATTTCCACATCAATGATACTTTGAACTTCCCGTTCCTTCAATTCACTACCTGCGGGAAGGATCTCCAACTGCTCCATTTGAAATTCAAGCAGTTTAATTTTTTCTTGCCTCTGGTTTATTTCTTTTTCAAAATGAGCACGGAGACTAGCAGGTTGGAGAGTTCTTGTTTTTTCAAGTTTTTTCAGTTCAAAGCGAAGCTGTTCACTCTCTTTTTGAAGCTGAAGGCGTTTTGACTTGTATTTCTCGAGGAGCTGATTCTTGCTGGATTCCGTTAATACTTGGTTAACGATTACATTTTGGAGAATTTTCATTCCAGCACCTCCTATTATCTATGATTTCTTATTTCCTTCAAAAAATATGTATGATGGGGTAATCTTTTTGAAATGGGGGTCATTCTCTTAAGTATAACGTAAATCGGTAAAAGATGCGTCTTAAAAAGGCGTAAAGTTTAAAGTCCGGGTCTATTCAATTAGGATCCAAGTCGAAATTTCACTTTCTTGAAGTACAAAAAAAGGAGGGGTATTAACCCTCCTTATTCGGAAATCTCCAAATAGATTTTCTTCTGCTGTGAAGATCCTGCTGCATATACCACAGTCCGAATCGCCTTAGCAACACGCCCTTGTTTACCGATCACCTTGCCCATGTCCTCTTTATGAACTGAGAGGATATAAACGATCCGGTCGGATTCTTCCTTGGAGGTCACGATGACCTCTTCCGGATAATCCACAAGTGCTGAAACAATCGTTTCAATCAGTGCTTTCATCAACTACCGTCGATTACTTGCTGTTTTTTGCAACATGGAATTTTTCCATGATGCCTTGTGTAGAGAATAAGTTACGAACTGTATCAGATGGTTTAGCTCCATCTTGTAACCATTTAAGAGCAAGCTCTTCGTTGATTTCAACTTTAGCTGGTTGAGCAACCGGGTTATAAGTTCCTACCACTTCAATGTAACGTCCGTCACGTGGTGAACGAGAATCTGCAACTACAATACGATAGAAAGGAGACTTTTTAGCTCCCATACGTTTTAAGCGAATTTTTACTGCCATTTTAAATAAGCACCTCCGAATAGTTTCACACAAGATAGTATAATATCAAATGTCTTGCATGTTTGTAAAGGTTTTTTTCTTAACAGGTAAAAAAAGTGTTGAAATACATGGCGTTGACCCGTATTTCGCCTCAGTTTCTTCCTAAAATAAACCTTACATGAACGGGAATTTGAATCCCTTTTTCTTTCCTTTTTGCATGTTCGTAACCTGTTTCATCATCTTTTTCATTTCTTCGAATTGCTTCAGTAGACGGTTTACTTCTTGAATCGATCTGCCGCTTCCTTTTGCAATCCGTTTCTTGCGGGATGCATTCATGGTTTCCGGATGTTCCTTTTCATGCGTTGTCATTGAACGGATGATAGCTTCAACATGACCGATCTGTTTCTCATCGATCTGAAGGTTGTCCATCCCTTTCATTTTATTCGCACCGGGAATCATTTTCAGAATATCATCAAGCGGTCCCATATTCCGCACCTGACCAAGCTGATCAAGAAAATCATCAAAGGTAAAAGTGGCTGTACGCATCTTTTTCTCTAATTCTTTCGCTTTTTCTTCATCTACATTGGCCTGTGCTTTTTCGATAAGGGTCAATACATCACCCATGCCGAGGATCCTTGACGCCATCCGTTCTGGATGGAACGCTTCAAGTGCATCCAATTTTTCACCCATACCGACGAATTTAATCGGCGTGTCGGTGACTGAACGAATTGAAAGCGCCGCACCACCACGTGTATCCCCATCAAGTTTCGTTAATACGACTCCTGTCAGGCCTAGCTGTTCATTGAAGCTTTGGGCTACATTGACCGCATCCTGACCTGTCATCGCATCGACAACCAGGAAGATTTCATCAGGTTTTGTCAACTCTTTGATATCCTTCAGTTCGCCCATCAAGTTTTCATCCACATGAAGACGGCCTGCGGTATCAATCAACACATAATCATGATGTTCTTCCTTAGCTTTTTCAATTGCCTGTTTGGCAATTTCAACAGGGCTGACCTGGTCCCCAAGGGAGAAAACAGGCATGCTTAATTGTTTGCCAAGTGTTTCAAGCTGCTTAATCGCCGCCGGACGGTAAATATCAGCCGCAACGAGCAATGGCTTGCGGTTGTATTTTTTTCTAAGAAGATTGGCAAGCTTTCCGGTGGTCGTCGTTTTACCAGCACCCTGAAGACCTACCATCATAATGACAGTCGGTGGTTTCGAGGCTACGGCAATCTTGCTCTGTTCGCCGCCCATCAGCTCAGTCAATTCTTCCTTAACTACTTTAATTACCTGTTGACCGGGGGTTAAGCTTTTCAGCACTTCCTGACCTACCGAACGTTCACTGACACGTTTTACAAAATCCTTCACGACTTTAAAGTTTACATCCGCTTCAAGCAGGGCCAATCGAACTTCACGCATCATTTCTTTAACGTCCGCTTCGTTGACCTTCCCTTTTCCACGGATCTTTTGCATCGTGCTCTGCAGTCGGTCGGCCAATCCTTCAAATGCCATATTGCCGCCTCCTAATCCAACTTCTCAAGCGTTGTGATTGCGTCTAGCAGCTTCTCTTTTGAAAAGGATTCCTTTTCTATGAGTCCCTTCATATTCGCAATCCACTGGTTACGCTCTTGAAATTTTTGAAATAACAATAGCTTTGCTTCATATTCCTCAAGCATCGCTTCTGTTCTTTTTATATTATCATAGACTGCCTGCCTACTGACTTCGTATTCATCGGCAATCTCGCCAAGAGAGTAATCATCCAGATAGTAGAGGGACATGTAGCTCTGCTGCTTCTCTGTTAACAACGATTGGTAAAAGTCATACAAATAATTAATCCGCGTTGTCTTTTCAAGCATCTTAGCAAGCCTCCCTGCTGTTAAGTGAAAACCCTTTACAAGTTTATATTGTAAAGCCTTGTTTATTTGATGTCAAGTCAAACTCCTTACCACGTGTTTGCAAAGCATAATTTTTTTCTTTTTCCGCCTCTTTTTTGGACCTTTCTGCAATTGTTCCCCCAATTATCATTGTAAAAAAAACCAGAAGAGAATCATCTCTTCCGGCTTACAATTTTTCCTTAAACCTCTTCTTTATCGATGATATCAGCAAAAAGGCCATAAACATATTTCTCAGCATCGAATTCCTGTAGATCATCCATCTTTTCACCTAGCCCGACAAATTTAACGGGAATGGCCAATTCATTGCGAATTGCCAAAACAATTCCACCTTTTGCGGTGCCATCAAGCTTTGTTAAAACAATACCGGAAACATTTGTCGCTTCCTTGAATGTCTTGGCCTGAATAAGGGCATTTTGCCCAGTCGTAGCATCAAGGGCAAGCAGCACCTCGTGTGGTGCACCTGGTACTTCACGTTCAATTACACGTTTCACCTTTTCCAATTCCTTCATTAAATTCACTTTATTCTGCAAGCGACCGGCAGTGTCACAGATCAGGATATCCGCCTTTCGTGCCTTGGCGGCCTGAATGGCGTCGAACATGACAGCTGCCGGGTCAGAGCCTTCACCCTGTTTGATTACACTGACACCGACACGCTCTCCCCAAACCTCAAGCTGTTCAATCGCACCGGCACGGAAGGTATCCCCTGCAGCCAATACGACAGATTTTCCTTCCGTTTTGAATTTATGGGCAAGTTTACCAATGGTCGTCGTTTTACCTACCCCATTAACCCCTACAAACAAAATGACCGTCAAACCTTCTTCTTGTATATTCAGGCTTGAAGTCGCTTCATCATCACCTTGGTAGATTTCAACAAGCTTTTCGGAAATAACGGACTGCACTTCCCTCGTATCAGAGATATTGCGAAGCTTGACTTCCATTTTTAATTGATCAATCAATGCCATCACAGTATCAAAGCCTACATCAGCCTGTATCAGGATTTCTTCAAGTTCTTCAAAAAAGTCCTCATCCACTTTCCGATAACGGGCAACAAGTTCATTAACTCTTCCAGTAAAGGAATTCCTCGTCTTTGTCAAACCTTGCTTGAATTTTTCCCCAATGGATACTTCTGCTTCAACTGATTTTTCTTTTTCTTCCTGTGTCGTAAATTTCTCTTTTAGCTTTTTGAAAAAACTCATTGTCCCACTTCCTCTAATTCATGAATTTTAAACTTCAATAAAGTTTTCTGATTCTTCCATCCGGACGGAAACAAGTTTGGAGACGCCTGACTCCTGCATCGTAATGCCATATAGGACATCCGCCTCTTCCATCGTGCCTTTGCGGTGAGTAATCACGATGAACTGCGTTTCCCTGCTGAACTTCCTTAAGAATTGGCTGAAACGGACGACATTCGCCTCATCAAGCGCTGCCTCGACTTCGTCAAGGATACAGAAAGGAACAGGACGCACTTTTAGAATGGAGAATAAAAGGGCTATGGCTGTCAATGCTCGTTCTCCGCCGGATAAGAGGCTCAAATTTTGCAGTTTTTTTCCAGGAGGCTGTGCAATGATATCTACCCCTGTATTTAATAAATCATCAGGATTCGTCAGTTTCAGCTCCGCTCTGCCTCCGCCAAATAAAGCTTTGAAGACTTGTTCGAATTCTTTACGGATCGAATAGAAGGTATCCGCAAAGCGCCGCTTCATTTCATCATCCATTTCATCGATGACTTGGAATAATGTATCTTTTGCCTGTTGAAGGTCTTCCTTTTGACTAAGAAGGAATTCATAGCGTTCAGCTACACGTGCGTATTCATCAATTGCACCTAAATTCACCGTCCCCAGTTCCTCGATTGCAAGCTTGATGAGCTTCACCCTTTTTTGAGCTTCGTCTGCAGGCATCATCAATGGATACTGTTCTTTAGCACCTTCAAAGGAAAGGGTATATTCTTCTCTCAAGTGGTCGAGGCGATTTTCCAGTTCGACATCCAGACGAGTTAATTTCACTTCTTCATCCTTTATCACTTCGACAATGCCTCTATAAAGTCGATTTTCTTCTTTCAAAGACAGTTCAAGGGTTTCAACTTCCATTAGAAGTTCGTTTTTTTCCTGTTTTTTTATGGTGATTCCTTCAATTGCTCCATTTTTATCGAGCAATTTCTGCTGAGCCATATCCTCCAAGGACTCTTCCCCGCTTGAACTGTCTGTCATTTCATTGGTCAGGAGCCCTAAATCATCTTTGTTTTCGGCAAGCCTGCTTGTTTCCTTAGAAAGATCCGATTCAATGCGTTCCATCTTCTCTTTTTGGTTTTGCAGCTGGCCACGTTTGGAAGCCAGCATTACCCTCAGTTCATTCGTTTCTTCAGCAAGGCTCTCTTTTGAAGATTGTTGTGATTGCTTTTGTTCGGTCATATCGGAAATCAATCGGTCCAGCCCTTCAATTTCCGATTTACATGATTCCAAAAGATCTTCCAGCTCTTCAAGTCTTGCCGTTTTTTGCTGTTGTTCTTCCAAATATGAATTTTTATCCAAATCATAAAGATGCAGCCGTTCATTCACATTTCTTTCCTGCAGCTCCACTTCACGGAGTTGGCCCTTAAGGGTTTGTTCTTGTAATCGAAGTCTCTCTCCCGTTTTTCTGGTTTGTTCAAGCGTTTGCTCTTGAACACCCACATCCACTTTGAGCTGTTTGACTTGCTTTTCCAGCTGATTCGTTTTAACTTCCATGGCAGCAAGTTTTTGTTGGAGTTCTTCCAATTCCGTTTTCCTTGAAAGCAGGGAGGTCGTTTTTTGCTTTAATGCTCCGCCAGTCATTGAACCACCTGGATTGACGATATCCCCTTCAAGTGTCACGAAGCGGAAACGGTGCTGCATCATTTTCGCCAGGTCATTTGCACCTTTTAAATCTGTGGTGATAATCACGGTCCCTAACAGGTTTTCAGCAATCGCTGCATGCCTATCGTCATATTGGATCAATGAGGAACCCGTCCCTACAAAAGCTGAATGCCCCTTAAGCATCGACAATTGGTTAGCTGATATCTCCCTCGCCTTTATGACTGATAAAGGCAAGAACGTCGCACGCCCATACCTATTTTTCTTCAAGAAGGAAATGGCTTCCCGCGCATGCTCTTCGCGTTCCACGACAACATGCTGCATCGCTCCGCCCAAAGCCGTTTCAATGGCCGTTTCATATTCCTTTGGAACCTTTATCAATTCCGCAACTGCCCCTTCAATGCCTCGAAGGGTTTCTTTCGCTTTCAAAACCTCTTTTACACCCTGAAAGAAGCCTGCATAATCATCTTCCATTTCTTCAAGCAGTTCCTTACGCGATTTTGCCTGTTGAAGGAATTGATAGGCCTTATAAAGGGTGGTTTCTTGTTTTTGATACGTATCTTTTGCCGCATTCAATTTATTCTGCTGATTTCGGAAATAAGCGACATGCTCTTCAAGCTGCTTGGTCATATTGTCCATCAGCTGTGAATATTCCATTTTTTTAGCAGTGATATCCATTCTTTCGGTTAAGAACTTTTCATTTTCCATATCAAGTTTTGCATTTTTATGTTCCTGCTGCGCTAGCTGCTGGAGCAGGTATTGTTTTTCGTTTTTGGCCGAGGCCTGCTTGTTCAACCACTCGATATAGTCACTCTTTTTCGCTTCGATCATCGCTTCGATATCACTATTGAATAGTCCCAGGCTTTTTTGTTTTTCATGTAAGGTTTCAGAAATCCCTTTCACTTCCAAGTTCAGTGCATACAGGATTTCCGTTTCCCTTTCCTTTTGCAAAGACAAACGCTCGACAGCGGCCTCACCTTCCACAATCGCTTTTTCCAGCTGTGACTTGTTTTGGGCGGCATTTTTTTTCCGTTCTTTCAAAACTTCTTTACGGCCTTCAAGCTTTTCAAGTTCTTCGCTGGCATTCAGGAGAATCTCCTGAAGGCCATTGATCGATGTCTCAAGCGTCGCAAGACTATCCCTTAGCTTTTTGAGATGCGCTTCCCTGTCATGAAGCTGTCCTGCCATTTCCTGTTCCATTTCATTATGTTTTTCAAGTTCCTGTGATAGTTTTTCCCATTTTTCATAAAGCTCTTCTATTTCAAAAACGGTTAAAGCCACTTCTATTTGCTCTAGTTCATCTTTCTTCGCCAAAAATTCCTTGGCGAGGGAAGACTGAATTTTTAACGGCTCCACCTGCCCCTCCAATTCATGGAGGATATCATGGACACGGTTTAAGTTATCCTGTGTTTCCGTCAGCTTCGATTCCGCTTTTCGTTTCCTCGTTTTATACTTCAGGACACCGGCTGCTTCTTCAAAAATCACTCGTCTTTCTTCAGCCTTACTGCTAAGGATTTCTTCCACTTTCCCTTGGCTGATGATGGAAAACGCTTCTCTCCCAAGACCGGAATCCATGAAAAGGTCTATGATGTCTTTCAGACGGCAACCTTGATTATTAATGAAAAATTCACTTTCTCCCGATCTATATACCCTTCTTGTCACACTGACTTCATGAAAGTCAATCGGCAGGGAATTGGTCTCGTTATCAAGGGTCAATGATACTTCCGCAAAATTCAACGCTTTCCTCGTGTCACTTCCCGAAAAGATGATATCTTCCATTTTTGCTCCACGCAGTGATTTCGCAGACTGCTCTCCAAGGACCCACCGGACTGCATCGGTCACATTACTTTTACCGCTTCCGTTTGGTCCAACCACTGCCGTGACACCAGGTACAAAATCAATCGAAATTTTCTCTGCGAAAGATTTAAATCCTACAACGTCCAAACGTTTGAGGAACATGACCTTTCCCCCTCTACTGTTCAACTATCTTGTTGATTTTTTTCTTTTAAAACGATCAATGCATGCTCGGCTGCATGCTGCTCCGCTTCTTTTTTGGACTTTCCTATTCCAGAGCCAAGTTCTTCCCCATTCAGGGAGACCGTCGAAACAAACTCCCGATTATGGGCCGGTCCTTTTTCCTGCAAGATCTTATATTGCAGGACACCGATGGCATCGCGCTGGATAAGCTCCTGAAGCTGGCTCTTATAATCCATCACATGAGAAAAAGCACCCTCGTCTATCTTCGGAAACACGACCTTCTTCAAAAACTGCACAACTGGCTCTAATCCTTGATCAAGGTACAAAGCACCAATATAGGCTTCGAATACATCCGCAAGCATGGCAGGGCGTTCTCTTCCGCCTGTCATTTCTTCCCCTTTTCCGAGTAATACATATTCCCCGTAAGAAAGGCTATTGGCAAAAGCAACAAGTGAAGGCTCACACACAATGGCTGCCCTTAGTTTGGTGAGTTCACCTTCGCTCATCATCGGATATTTTTGATATAAGTATTTAGAGATGGTCAGTTCAAGTACAGCGTCCCCCAAGAATTCAAGCCTTTCATTATCTTCATAAGGCTTACGGCGATGCTCATTCACATAAGATGAATGTGTAAAAGCTTGTTTCAATAAATTTTCATCTTTAAAATGAAAACCCAGATTTTCTTGCAACTGTTTAAATTTATTTTCCTTGATTGATGGTTTACGATTATTTCCGTTCCTACGCATCACACAAAACCCTCCACGGTTCAAAAAGCATATTTTTCCAATATATAAAAAGAAACCTGGCAGGAATTCCTGTCAAGCTTTCCTATGTACCATCATACATTATTATCCGCTTAAAGAAAACTAAAGGCAAAAGACCACTGCCATGCAGGCGGAGCATACCCGTGAACATGCTCATTCCGTTATCTGCGGCTGAATCAAACTTCTTTAAGCAATAAGAGAAAGCCCCGTTAAAAAACGGAGCTTTTAGTCAAATGACAATTCATTACATAGTGCTTTGTATGTAATTCACAGCATCACCTACTGTGGCGATTTTTTCAGCGTCATCGTCCGAAATTTCCATATCAAACTCGTCTTCGAATTCCATGACTAGTTCAACTACATCAAGGGAATCGGCACCAAGATCTTCTTTGAAAGAAGCTTCAAGTTTTACCTCTGATTCTTCTACGTTCAAACGATCTACAACGATTTTAGTTACTCTTTCTAATACATCTGCCAATGTGTTCACCTCCCCTCAAGACATTATAAATTAATTTCGAAAAAAATCAAAGAAAACTTACATGACCATGCCGCCATCTACATGAAGTGTTTGCCCAGTCATATATTTGCTTGCATCGGAAGCAAGGAAAGACGCCACTGCAGCAATATCTTTAGGGTCACCGAAACGTGCAAGCGGAATTTGGTCCAGCATGGCTTTTTGGACGTCTTCAGGCAATTCTCCAGTCATATCCGTTGAGATGAAACCTGGGGCAATCGCATTGACCGTAATGCCTCTTGAAGCAAGTTCCTTTGCCGTCGTTTTAGTCAAACCGATGACACCGGCTTTAGCCGCTACATAATTAGCCTGCCCTGCATTTCCGCTGACGCCGACGATCGATGCCATATTGATGATCCTGCCGCTGCGCTGCTTCATCATTTGCCTTGTAACAGCTTTTGTGCATAGGAATACGCCTTTAAGATTCGTATTGATCACAGAATCCCATTCATCTTCTTTCATGCGCATCAATAGGTTATCACGTGTAATGCCGGCATTATTAACCAGGATATCCACTCTGTCAAATTGTTCGACGACCTCTTTGATCATGTTTGTCACTGATTCACTATTTGCAACATCGCATTGGATGGCGAATGCTTTACGGCCCAATGCCTTGATTTCATCGACCACTTCATTCGCTTTAGCTTCACTGCCGGAATAGTTAATGGCAACGTCTGCTCCCTGACGGGCAAGTTCCAATGCAACTTCCCTGCCAATACCTCGTGAAGCTCCCGTTACAAGTGCTTTTTTACCTTCGAGGATCATGCTTGTACCCCCTTCAATGTTTCAATTGTTTTAGTTAGAGTATCTATATCGGATACCGAATGAATTTGAACGGAACGATCAATTTTCTTTATCAATCCGCCCAACACTTTCCCTGGGCCTACCTCGATGAACGTATCCACGCCCAATTCAAGTAGATTTTTCACACTGTCCTCCCAAAGGACCGGTGAATACAGCTGTTCGATTAATTTCTCTTTTATTTCGGCAGGTGCTGTAATGGGCTTAGCCGTTACGTTTGAAATGACAGGAATTTCTGCCTGTTTGAAGCTTACCTCATCGAGGACACCCTGTAACTTTTCTGCTGCCGGTTTCATTAATTCCGAATGGAACGGTCCACTCACTTCAAGAGGAAGAGCCCTTTTAGCCCCATTTTCCTTGGCTTTTGCACTTGCAAGTTTAACCCCTTCGGAGGTGCCTGAAATGACGATTTGCCCTGGACAATTAATATTGGCCAATTGAACGGATTCACCTGTGGACGTAATTTCAGAAGTGACTTCAGATAGAGCTTCACGTTCCATTCCCAAAATCGCGGCCATTGAGCCTTGACCATTCGGTACCGCAGCTTCCATGAATTCACCACGCTTGCGCACTGTATAAACGGCATCTTCAAAAGAAATTGCACCAGATGCCACTAATGCCGTATATTCACCTAAACTGTGCCCGGCAGTATAATCGGGTTTGATCCCTGCTTCTTCCAACTCCTTGACAAAAGCATAACTCGTGGTCAATAAAGCTGGCTGAGCATTATAAGTCACCGTTAATTCTTGTTGTGTGCCATTAAAGATCAATTCCGAAAGCGGAAAATCAAGTTTTTCATCTGCTGATCGAAAAATTTGCTGAGCACGCTCGTTTTCCTGAAATAAGCCATGCCCCATTCCTATTGATTGTGATCCTTGTCCTGGAAAGACAAAAGCAATTTTACCCATCTGTTACTCCCCTGCCCCTATGAATTATTATTGTTTTTCTATTGTCTCCGCAATTGTCGATATGACGTCATTTCCAACCATATCGCGAGTCTGGCGTATTGCATTATAGACCGCATTCGCATCTGAAGAACCATGTGCCTTAATGACAGGTGCCTTCAAACCGAAGAGGCCAGCACCGCCATACTCCGAGTAATCCATTTTATTTTTTATGACTTTTAGTTCAGGCTTTACCATTGCTGCAGCCAACTTACTCTTGAGGTTGCTCATCAAGGCCTCTTTCACCATTTTGAATACGCCCATAGCAGTACCTTCAAGCGTCTTTAACACCATATTTCCCGTGAAGCCGTCCGTCACGACAACATCCGCCGCTCCGTTTAGGAGGTCCCTTGCCTCTACGTTACCTATAAAGGATATCTCCGATGATTGCTGCAATAATGTAAAGGCATGCTTAGTCAGTTCGTTCCCTTTTTTTTCTTCTGTTCCGATATTAAGTAATCCGACACGGGGCTTTTCGATTCCCCGCACTTTTTGGGCATAAACAGACCCCATTATGGCGAATTGAAGGAGATGCTCCGGTTTCGCATCGGAGTTCGCGCCTACATCCAGTAGTACAAAACCTTTGCCATCGATTGTCGGCAGGGTGGGAGCCAATGCCGGACGTTCAATGCCTTCTATCCTTCCGACCACAAACAAACCTGCAGCCATTAGCGCCCCCGTATTGCCTGAAGAAATGCATGCATCCGCTTCTCCGTCAGCCACTTGCTGTGCAGCCAATACCATCGAGGCACTTTTCTTGCGGCGAACCGCACGAACAGGTTCATCGGTACTTAATATTTTTTCATCAGTATGTATAACTCTTATTCGGCCGTGTTTCGCTAAGTATTGGTTAATCTCGGATTCATTGCCTATCAAGGTGATTTCCACATCGGGAAAAGTCTCGACAGCTTTCATCGCTCCCAAAACCTGTGCCTTGGGAGCATTATCGCCACCCATTGCATCTATCGTTATCTTCATTTTCTTTCATCCTTTACTAGCAAGTTAAGAGCGATACATTTCGAACTCGCCTTTAAAAACCAGTTCATTACCTACGTAGCTTCTAACCTCCACCACGGAACGATCGTTGGTGTGGTCCACGTTTTTAACCCTCGCTTTAGCTACCACTCTTTCATTTTCCTTTACAGAACGGGTAAATAAAATGGATGCTTTCGCAGTTAATGCCAATTCATCATTTATGACTGCCACAGCCAATGAATTTGCTTGGGCAAAAAGGTGATGTCCCCTTGCGATTCCATTGCGCTTAAAGACATGCTCTTTATTTATATCCAAAATCGAAATTGCATTATCATCTAAATTAAGATCAATTACTTCCCCGATGATTTCATCCAAAGGCAATGCCCTGATTTCGTCACTGAATTTTTTCTCGGCCACGCTTTTAATACGTTCACGCAGTTCCGGTATCGATAATTCAAGACGGTCAAGCCTAATGGTCTGGACGCTCACCGAATATTTTTCAGCCAGCTCCTCATCCGTTACAAAAGGATTCTGTTTAATCGTTTCGATTAATAATTGCTGGCGTTCCTTCTTATTTCTTCGCATTTGAAGGTCACCATCCGTAGTATTATGACTAGGTACTAATAGTAGTATATATATTTTAAAAACAGATTGCAAGATATAGCGTAAAATCTCACAATCTGCTATTGGTTTTTTATTCAGTTCAGTCCAGCTTTTCTCCCGTAAATACTCCCGTTCCCTCCAAATAGTCCCGCAAAGGTGCATACTCCGGGGAATGCCAAAAGCTTTGGGAGGCGATCAATTTTGCAGCATCCATCCTTGCCACTTCCAAGGTCCTGTAATCATGGACCATGTCGGCTACCTTGAACTCGGGAAGGCCGCTTTGTTTTTTACCGAAGAAGTCCCCGGGGCCACGAAGTTCCAAATCTTTTTCGGAAAGGGCAAAACCATCATTTGTCTCAGTCATGATTTTCATACGCTCTTTGCCGACTTCCGTTTTCGGATCAGCCAGCAGGATGCAAAAGGACTGATCGCTCCCCCGTCCAACCCTTCCGCGTAGCTGATGCAACTGTGAAAGCCCAAAGCGCTCCGCATCATAAATGACCATTACCGTTGCATTTGGAACATTCACCCCAACCTCGACGACCGTCGTGGAAACAAGGATTTGTGCTTCATTGGCACTGAACTGCTGCATCACTTCTTCTTTTTCATCCGCAGGCAGCCGTCCATGCATAAGACCCACTTTGTACCTGTTAGCAAAGTATTGTGTCAGCATTGCATGAACATCAAGAACATTCTGTAAAGAATCGAGTTTCTCCGACTCCTCAATCAATGGACAGATGACGTAAGCCTGCCTCCCTTTCTTTAATTCCTTTTCGACAAAGGTTAAGATCCGATCAAGCATTTGGTGTTTCGCCCAATAGGTTTCTATCGCTTTACGCCCGGCAGGCATTTCATCGATTGTCGAAACGTCCATTTCCCCAAACACTGTAATTGCGAGTGTTCGCGGAATTGGTGTAGCCGTCATGAAAAGTACATCTGGATTTGTACCTTTTTCACGAAGGATGCGGCGCTGTTCCACTCCGAAACGATGTTGTTCATCCGTTATGACAAGGCCTAAGTTCCAGAAATTCACTTCATCTTGAATCAATGCATGAGTTCCTATCAAAAGATCCAGCTCCCCGGATTCCAGCATTTGCAATAGTTCCTTGCGCTTTTTGCCTTTTACCGAACTTGTCAACAATGCGACCTTTACTCCACTCGGTTCCAACATGGCCTTCAGCGATTGTGTATGCTGCTCAGCCAAGATTTCCGTCGGGACCATAAGTGCACCTTGGAAACCTGCTGTAATCGTCGCCTTCAGGCATATGGCGGCAACCACCGTTTTCCCAGACCCGACATCCCCTTGAAGCAGACGATTCATCCTGTAGGGAGATTTCATGTCATTCAGGATTTCCTCGACGACCCTATTCTGAGCGTTCGTCAAAGGAAATGGGAGGGTTTCAACAAAGGCTTCCAGCCGCTCCATGTCAAATTCCTGTCCTATTCCTTTTGACTGCTCCCGCTGCACTTTACGAAGTGCCTGCATTTTAAGTTGAAACAATAAAAATTCTTCATACACAAAACGGCGTCGGGCCTTTTTCACCTCATTTGCCGATTGAGGGAAATGCATGGTTCGAAAAGCATCGTTACGCGGCATCAGTTTGTATGATGCCAATAATTGCGGGGGCAGATTTTCTTCTATCATTGTCCCATATTCAGAAAATGCATTGGAGATAAAGCGGCGGAGCCCTTTGACAGTAATGCTGCCCTTCACCGTGTACACCGGTTCGAACTCTTTTTCCCTGCTACGATCACCAACATGGCATTCCGAACCTGTAATGGTTTGGCGATGACGATCCCACTTTCCTGTTACCGTTACGGTTTCGCCTATCGCAAGCTTTGGCTTCAGGTAGGGCTGGTTAAAAAAAATGACATTTATTAAATATCTCCCAGTCAAAACTTTAATCGTAAGCCTGGATTTTTTCTTTCCGAAGTACCCTAACGTTGGTACCGTATGAACTTTGCCTTCGACAGTAACCCGCTCATCATGCTCGACCGTTTCTAAATCCCTCAATCGGTAATCTTCATAGCGATATGGGAGGTGCTCAAGGAGATCCGCGACGGTATGGATCTCCATTTCCCCCAATGCTGCTGCCGTTTCGGCCCCAATGCCTTTTACTGCTGTTATGGGTTCCCGTAAAGCCGAGTTCACTTCTTATTTAGCGGTAAGCCAAAGATTTTCGCTTCCAACTCCCGCCCAGTCGGTGTAGCCGCTAAACCTCCTTGTGCAGTTTCCCTAAGAGCCGATGGCATCGTTTGCCCGATTTTGTACATTGCATCAATCACTTCATCACACGGTATGCGGCTTGTGATACCCGCTAACGCCATATCTGCTGCAACCATGGCATTGGCTGCACCCATGGCATTACGCTTCACACAAGGCACCTCCACAAGCCCAGCAACAGGATCACACACAAGACCAAGCATGTTCTTTAATGTGATTGCCATCGCTTCTGCACTTTGGGCCGGTGTCCCTCCTGCCATTTCAACGATGGCTGCCGCTGCCATACCCGAAGCAGAACCGACCTCCGCCTGACAGCCCCCTGCGGCTCCAGAGATAGAAGCATTATTCGCTACTACAAAACCAAACGCCCCTGCTGTAAATAGGAACTCAATTTTCTGATCCCGATTCGGTTTTAATTTATTTTGCACAGCAAAAAGGGTCCCTGGCACAACACCAGCTGATCCGGCAGTCGGTGTCGCACAAATCGTTCCCATGGCTGCGTTCACTTCATTTGTTGCCACGGCTTTGCTTACCGCATCCAACAGCAGTTCACCGGATAAGGAATTTCCTGATTTAATGTAATTTTGAAGAAGGACTGCATCTCCTCCCGTCAGGCCGGAAACGGACCGTACACCTTGAAGTCCTTTTTCAACTGCCTGTTCCATTACATCCAGGTTGACTCCCATCTGGCGGATGATTTCTTCACGGCTTTTTCCCGTTACTTCCATTTCCTGCTCTATCATCAGCGTTGAAATTTTTTTCTGCTTTGATTCAGCTAATTCTACTAATTCCGCTACATTTCGAAACATGATTTCTTCTCCTTCCTAAGTGGAAACGATTGCTCTATCAATCCACAATCCTTGCTACTTGAGTGATGTTGGGGAGTGCTGTAATTTCAGCGATGACATGATCCTCCAGGTTATGGTCCACTTCGATCGTCATCAAGGCCATCTTCCCTTTCTCTTTTCGGGAGACCTCCATTTGGCCAATATTGATTTGATGCTTGGCTAATATGTTTGAAACATTGGCAATGGCACCAAATCGATCATCATGAACGACGAGTATGGCAGGGTTGTGCCCGGACAGCCTCAATTTAAACCCGTTCAATTCGACGATTTCGATTTTTCCCCCGCCAATCGATATTCCGACAAGTTCCAGTTCACCATCATCATCACCAACTGTTATTTTTGCTGTATTTGGATGTTCCGGTACCGCCTCTTCTTCTCGAAATGTAATTTTCATTTTCTTTTTGCGTGCTAATTCCAGCGATTCTTTGATTCTCTCATCAAATGTATCAAAATCAAGTAAGCCTCCTACAATGGCTACATCCGTTCCATGGCCTTTATAGGTTTTGGCAAACGATCCGTAAAAAGAAATATGGGCCCATTTCGGTTCCCGGTCGAATAAATTCCTGGCAACCCTACCGATCCTTGCAGCTCCTGCTGTATGGGAACTAGAGGGGCCGATCATAACAGGACCAATTATATCGAATACACTTCTAAATTTCATGATTAGCTCCTCCTTCTATTCACTGGG
Source organism: Peribacillus sp. NPDC096622 (assembly GCF_044762665.1). Lineage (NCBI taxonomy): Bacteria > Bacillati > Bacillota > Bacilli > Caryophanales > Bacillaceae > Peribacillus > Peribacillus sp. NPDC096622. The sequence continues at coordinate 144,568 of NZ_JBIWES010000008.1, forward strand.
AGTCAGTTTAATAATAAAGCCTGATATATTGTAATTACAATTATGCTGTCCATAATCCTTCTTTTCATAAAAATAAAACTGCATAGCCTAATGACATATGCAGTTTATTGCCTTTTATATTTTTCGGGATCCTCCAAACATTGTGACGAATAGGTCTCCCTTATCTTCATGGTTCTCTACTTATTCAATTGAAAAAATGAAAGAATATAAAGGTTGTTTCCCATTATGGACTTCAACTTCAACGTCTTCGAAATTCTCATTACAAAACACAACAAGGCTCTCGACATCTTCAGCAGTGGCATCTTCGCCATATAAAATGGTAAGGATTTCTGAATCTTCGTCAATCATATCGGAGAGAAGATCTTGTGCCGCTTTAGTCATGTCTTTATCCTTCACCTTGATGGTGCCTTCAGCAATTCCCATGAAGTCCCCGGTCTCGATTGCAAGACCGTCAATGTTGGTATCCCGGACAGCATAAGTAATCTGGCCCGTTTTCACATGCGAAAGGGCTTCGATCATCGCTTTTTTATTCTCTTCGGCATCAAGTGAAGGGTTGAAAGCCAACAATGCAGCCATTCCCTGTGGTACTGTTTTCGTTGGAATGACAGTCACATGATCCCCAAGTACATCTGCAGCCTGATTGGCCGCCATGATGATATTTTTATTGTTGGGCAAGATGATCACATGATCTGCATATGCCCCTTCGACAGCTTTAACGATATCTTCCGTGCTAGGATTCATCGTTTGCCCGCCTTCGATGACGGACTTAGCGCCGATGCTTTTGAATAATTCGCTGATGCCAGACCCCATCGCCACTGACACTACAGCGTACTTCTCTTTGGTGGACGGTTTAGTTTGAAGCGGTGTATTCGTCTCACCTACAATCGCAGTATGCTGTTCACGCATATTATCGATTTTCATTTTTATTAAACTACCATATTGCTGTCCATAATTCAGGCACGTGCCAGGCTGTTCAGAGTGAATATGTACTTTAACGACTTCATCATCTGAGATGACTAGTAAAGAATCTCCGTATTCACTTAAATCATTTCTGAATTTTTCTTCATCAAATGATTTATTGGCAAGTTTTTCACTTTCCAATCGGACCATGAATTCCGTACAGTAGCCATACACGATATCTTCCGTGTTCATATGCCCTTGTACATTCATGTGATGTTCGGCACTGATCATGTCATCCATGCTTGGACCATTTGCAGATCGGACTGGAAGGGCTTCACCTTTCAGTTCAGCAAGGAAACCTTCATATACGAACACCAACCCTTGCCCGCCGCTATCTACGACTCCCACTTCTTTTAAGACTGGAAGAAGATCAGGTGTGCGTTTTAATGAAGCATTGGCCTCCGTAACGATTTCTTCCATTACCTGAATAAGGTCTATATGCTTTGCTGCTGATGAAACCGCTTGCTTGGCTGCATCTTTGGCAACCGTTAAAATGGTTCCTTCAACAGGTTTCATAACGGCTTTATAAGCTGTCTGAACCCCTGCTTCAAAAGCTTGGGCAAATTCTTCACTATTGATTTCCGATTTATGTTCAATCGCTTTAGCAAAACCGCGGAACAGTTGCGAAAGGATAACTCCCGAATTGCCGCGTGCACCCATTAGCAGTCCTCTTGAAAGGGACGCACCCACTTTCCCGATGTGTTCCTGGACGTTATTTTGCACTTCCTTCGCTCCCGAAGTCATCGATAAATTCATATTCGTTCCTGTATCTCCATCCGGAACAGGGAAAACATTCAACGCATCAACCATTTGGGCATTAGCCGCTAAATGGTTGGCACCTTGAATGATCATTTCTGCAAAGCGCTTACCGTTCAAACTTGTAATTGACACAAACTTTCCTCCTATACTTAAGGGTTCGTCACACGAACTCCCTGTACAAAAATGTTAACGGAATCAACAGCTAATCCTACAGTTTTGTCCAGAGTGTACTTTACCTTTGATTGCACATTATGTGCAACTTCCGAGATTTTCGTTCCATAACTTACGATAATATACATATCGATATGAACTTCTTCCTCTTCTTGACGGACAATTACACCCTTAGTAAAGTTTTCTTTTCTTAGAATTTCGGCAATGCCGTCTTTAAATTGTTTTTTGGAAGCCATTCCTATAATTCCGTAGCAATCCACGGCTGCGCCGCCTGCTACAGTAGCGATAACATCATTAGAGATATCAATTTGTCCATACTTCGTTTGTAATTCGATAGACATTTTCTTTTCCCTCCCAAAAATCAAATCAACTAAAGACATTTTACTATAATGTCTTTGGTTTTAAAAGTAAATGTCTTACGGTACTCTATATAATTCAATTTTGAAGTATGTATGTCAAGGTTTTTTTCTTGAAAGTAATTAACTGAAGTATTGCATTCTAACGGTAGGTATGATAAATTATTAAAGTATTTTACAAAGACTTAAGACGACTGCGAAAAACTTAAGCTTGTTGTAGTTAGGAGGGAATTTGACATGGCACGTAAATGTGTAATCACTGGAAGAAGAACTCGTTCTGGTAACAGCCGCTCTCACGCAATGAACGCTAGCAAGCGTACATGGGGCGCTAACCTTCAAAAAGTACGTATTTTAGTTGACGGTAAACCTAAACGTGTATACGTTTCTGCAAGAGCTCTTAAATCGGGCAAAGTAGAACGCGTATAATGTTACGGCATCCTCTTAGGATGCCTTTTTACTTGTAATGGCCGGTATTTAATGGGGATGGTTTCAATCTTTGATCAGTTCTAGTCTGCATCAAGAAAGGATGCCTTCACCCATTAATGGATGGCCGCCCTTTTTACCGAAAAATAACACCTCCCTTAATTTGAGAGGTGTCATGGAGATAAGTATCAGCCTTTTTTAAACGCTCCGAGCATAGCCCTTACCAAACTGCCCAGAACTTTTGGCAATTTAATCGTATAAAATTTCATCATGCCCCTCCTCTTTGCATCCCACAATTAAAGATGAAGTGGAATTTTTCTATTACAACATAAGCTTTTAAGCGGATATAGGATGATCGTAATTATATCCGAATCTGCTCTAAGCATGAATTTTAATCACTGCTTCTTATCACCATTAATATGCCTTTCTCAAATGAAACATTCCCAGATTCGGAAATTAGTTCATTGCTGATGCAAAGCGTCGAACCTATTTCCAAGCTTGCATCGTCCAGCGGATATTTGAAACCCGAAAGTGTAATGCCGGTGACTTCAGCCGTTACGGGGAGCAATGACAAATATTTCTTATCTTTCAAATCAGTGACCTCATATGAACCTGCTGTCTTTACTGTGATTATATTTTGCCGATCGACTATGTATATATCCATATCGCCATGATGAGGGAGGACACTTTCTTTTTGGAGCAGCTGGATATTCCCGAGAAAATGGTCCATTCTTCCCCCTGTTGCGCCCAGAATGTGAATTTCTCTTGGCTTTTGCCCTATTGCCCATTTAAATGCGATCTCTAAATCCGTTTCATCCTTTTCCGAAGAATATAGATTGATTTGTTCCAGCTTTTGCTCAATCTTCTGGTATTCATCTTCCGAAACTGAATCAAAATCCCCAAAACCGTACTTAGGTTCGATACCTTTTTCAAGCAGAGACCATACTCCTCTGTCAACCCCGACCCAAAGATCTGTCTTCTCCTTATACCATGTCAGATCCGGCCAAAAACATTCCGGACCTCCAGCCATTATACTGATAATCATCGAAATCATCCTTTTCCATATATAATCATATCCAAGGTGTCCTAGTTTAATTGATGAAAAAAGCCGATCACCATCATACGAATATGATAGTGTCGGCTTATATCACTTTCCCCGAATCTTTTGAATCGCTGCGTGTCGATCTTCCTGATTATATATTGCCGAGCCGGCCACCAGGATTGTCGCCCCTTGTTCAATACATAGTTTAGCCGTTTCTTCATTTACTCCACCATCAATCTCTATTTCGAGATTTTGATTATACTTTCCTGCCATCGCCTTCACTTCGGCAATTTTGGGCAGAACGGATTTAATGAACTTTTGGCCGCCAAAACCCGGATTGACCGTCATCAACAATACCATGTCAATATCTTCGATTATAGGTTGTATCAAGGAAGCCGGAGTGGCTGGATTAAGCACCACGCCTGCCTTTACACCAAAAGATTTAATCAATTGAACCGTCCGATGCAAATGTGTGCAGGCCTCGACATGTACAGTAATATAATCGGCTCCCGCTTTCGCAAAGGCCTCGATATAACGATCAGGTTGTTCGATCATTAAATGAACATCAAGCGGAAGCTTCGTTACTGGGCGGATAGCATCAACAATTAGTGAGCCTATCGTTATATTCGGCACGAAATGCCCATCCATGACATCCACATGGATCAAATCCGCTCCGCCCCTTTCCACATCAAGAATTTCTTCTCCCAATTTTGCAAAGTCAGCTGATAAAATGGATGGTGCGATTTTAACCATTTTAATACCTCGGCTTTCTATCTCTTATTTCTTCTAAGAATTGCATATAATGCTCATATCGATAACGTGGGATTTCCCCGGAATCAACCGCTTCCTTCACTGCACATTTCGGTTCTTTATCGTGCAGACAGGCCCTGAATTTACAGTCTTCCCCATGCTTATGCATTTCCGGGAAGCAATAGGATAGCCGTTCAGCTTCCATTTCCATGAATTCAAGTGAACTGAACCCTGGAGTATCCGCGACAAGTCCAGAGCCAATATGAATCAACTCAACGTGCCGGGTCGTATGCTTCCCGCGTCCCAGGTGTGAAGAAATATCATCCGTCTTTAAAGCCAATTCTGGATTGATTGCATTCAGCAAAGACGATTTCCCAACCCCGGACTGACCGGCAAATACACTGGTTTTTCCTTCTAAATACGGCACTAATTCTTCAATTCCTCCAGCGGTAACTGAAGATGTCTCAAGTACAGTATAGCCAAGTTTCTGATAGTCCTTGATATACTGAGACAATTTCTTTTGGTTATCGGCTGTAACCAAGTCCAGTTTCGTCACGACGATAATCGGTTCGATTTCGTTATCCTCGATCAATACAAGAAATCGATCAAGCAAGGCTGGACTGAAATCAGGTTCTACTGCTGAAAAGACAAGGATCGCCTGATCTACATTCGAGATTTGCGGACGAATCAATTCATTCTTTCGCGGTTTTATTTCGGTCACGGTCCCGTCCGTTTTATTTTCCGCTTCAAAAACCACATAATCACCTACAAGGGGCGTTACCTTATTCTTCCTGAACACACCCCGTCCGCGGCATTGATAGACCTCTTCACCATCAAGCACATAATAAAATCCACTTAATGCTTTGATAATTTTTCCTTCGGGCATAACCACACTCCTAATTCTTAGATTTATTCTGGATATGAAACGGCTTGGTCGATGATGACCTGATTGTCCCGCATGACTTTATATCCTGCTTTCTTATCCGGGGAAACCGTTAATTCGATCGTTCTCTTGGCATCTTCCACGATAAAGAATGTTTCTTTAGGCTCAGTCATGCTATTGTTGATATCCTCGATGAAAATTTGGATTTTTTGCGCTTTGCCTGGCTCAACCGGATCATACTCGATTTTGACTTCCTCCGTTACACTCTTGGGAGGAATTTCTTCTTTCCCTTTTGAAATGACCACTTTCACTGTACTGCCCTTTTCCACCTTCGTATCAGGTTCGGGTGACTGGGAAATGACTAGCCCCTCTGCCACGGAATCGTGATAGATTTCTTCTTCGACATCAATCTTTATTCCACTTTCGCTTGAATAATCATTAAGGCCAGCTTCATTGAACCCCGTTAAGTTCTTCAAACTCAGCAGATCTTCCCCTTTACTGACCGTCAGCTCAAGCTCCGTTTCGGATGGTACGACTTCAGTGGCACCCGAAGGCGATTGATCTATGATCGTGCCGGCTGCACTGTCATCATATTTTTCAGTCACGCTTATGTTTTTGAATCCCATTTTATCAAGCAGGGATTTAACATCTGAGTAATCTCGACCTTCATAGCTGGACAATGAAATCGTCTCTTTACCAACGCTTTGATAAATATCGATTTCTGCGCCTTCCTTCACCGTCTTACCTTCCTTAGGGTTGGTTTTGATAACAAGACCAGCTTCAACCTCTTCATCTTCAATCTCGATCGTATCTCCAATGACCAAATCCAATTCAAGCAATTCAGTAATGGCGTCATCCAATTCTTCCCCTTTAAGGTCAGGGATCGTCACTTCCTTCGAGACAAGGAGGGGAGGTAAAACAGTGACAGATAAAACAGCAAGCAGTGCGAGAACTAAAAAGGTGGACACCAAGATTGCAGGCATGTTCTTTCGTTTTTTACCTTTGTGTTCCGACTTGTTTTTTTGTTTTTTCTGTTTCTTTTGTTTCTTCTGTTTCTTTTTCGATTTACTCTCTGCTTCTGATTCACTTTCCTCATCGTCCGCATAAACTAAAGTATTTTTTTCAGGACCCCTTATGATTGTCTCATCGATGCTTGAAAGCTGATCATCCGTAATGACAGGGATGGCTTTTGTTGCATCATGGTCTTCGGGAATCGCAAAAGGCAGTTCATTTGAACGCTCCGGATTAAGTGACGTCCGTATATCATCTTCCATCGAGTCCACGCTCTCATAGCGGTAATATGAATCTTTGGCTGTCGCTTTCAAGATAATATTTTCCACACTCTGGGGTATTTCAGAGTTCCAGCGTTTTGGCGAAGGAGTTTCCGATTGTAAATGTTTAAGAGCTATCGACACGGCTGATTCACCCGAAAAAGGCAATCTCCCCGTCAACAATTCAAACATGACGATGCCAAGTGAATAAATGTCCGATTTCTTATTTGCCATACCGCCTCTGGCCTGTTCCGGAGATAAATAATGTACCGAGCCCAAGACTGCGTTGGTTTGCGTTATGTTTGTTGCACTTAGGGCCAATGCAATGCCAAAGTCCGTAATCTTGACGGTTCCTTCTTTATCAATCAAAATGTTCTGTGGCTTGATGTCACGGTGGATGATCCCATTATGATGGGCATGGGAAATCGCTGCCGTGATTTGCCTCATGATATCCAAAGCTTCATCAACTGGGATTGGATAATATTTTTGTATGTATTGCTTAAGTGTAAAACCGTCAACGTATTCCATTACAATATAATAGATGGAATCTTCTTCACCAACATCATAAATGCTTACGATATTGGGATGGGCCAAACTGGTTGCCGATTGGGCTTCCCGATTGAAGCGCTTGATGAACTCTTCGTCATTATTAAAATCCATGCGAAGTATTTTCAATGCAACATCCCTATCCAAGATCATATCCCTTGCAAGGTAAACATTCGCCATACCGCCGCCGCCGACCATCTCGATCAGTTTATAACGGCCGTTGATTCTTCTACCAATCAACATTCAATTCACCTGCTTTCACTTTCTTCAGTAAATTGAACAAGCACAAGGGTGATATTATCTTCCCCACCGTAGTGATTGGCCTTATCTATTAATGAATTCGCCTTTTCTTCAAGTGACTGTGCATTGGTTACCGTTTCTTCCAGTTCCAGTTCACTCACTTTATTCGTCAATCCATCCGAACAAAGCAATAGTAAATCATTTTCTTCGAAGATGACCGTCATAATGTCCATTTCCACTTGCATTTCTGTCCCCAAGGCTCGTAATAAAACATTTTTCCGTGGATGGTTTTCGGCATCTTCTTTCGAAATCTGACCGGAACGGACCAATTCGTTAACGAGTGAGTGATCTTCCGTGACCTGCTTAAAACCGCTCTCATTATACAAATAACACCGGCTGTCCCCGATGTTGGCAATGGTGGCAAACTTGTCGGTGCAAATGGCCGCAACAATGGTGGTCCCCATGCCCTTACATTCCGTATTCGCTTCTGCATGTTCAAAAAGCAACTGATTGACCGTGAAGATTTGCTGCTTAAGCCAATCTTCGGCATCATTTGCCGTTTCGATTCCGTTGGATACTTCCCAGCCCTTTTTCAGAAGGTCTATCGTCATTGCACTGGCTACATCCCCGGCACGGTGGCCGCCCATGCCATCTGCAACGATGGCAAGGCGAACGCCTTCCGAGTTCTTAAAGATTCCGCCATTATCTTCATTGTGCTGGCGGACTTTTCCACGGTCTGTCTTAAATATTGCCCTCATAGGGTCACCTCGTCTCTTCTTTACGCTCCTTGGCCCGAAGCTGGCCGCAGGCTGCGTCAATATCACTGCCTTGTTCCCTTCGGATCGTTACATTAATGCCGCGCTTCTTCAATGTTTTTTCAAACTCAAAAATTTGGTCCCGAGGTGTTCGTACATAGTTGCGTTCCGGTACATAGTTAACCGGTATTAAGTTTACATGGCATTTTATCCCTTTTATTAAAGCTGCTAATTCTTCAGCGTGCTCCACTGTATCATTTTCGCCACCGAATAGACCATATTCAAAACTTACACGACGACCTGTTTTTTCTGTATAGTATTTGATGGCTTCAATCAAGTCTGGAAGTTTGTAGGCCTTATTGATCGGCATCAATTTACTTCTCAATTCCGTATTCGGTGCATGAAGGGAAACAGCAAAGTTTATTTGCATGCTTTCTTCGGCAAACTTATAGATTTTAGGAATGATTCCACTTGTGGAAACGGTAATATGACGCGCCCCGATGTTCAAGCCCTTTTCATGGTTTATATTCTTCAAGAATGACATCATATTATCGTAGTTATCAAACGGTTCACCGATTCCCATGATGACGACAGAACTAACACGTTCATCCGATTCATCAAGTGCTTGCTGAACTTTAACGACCTGGGCAACAATTTCCCCTGATTCAAGATTCCGCTTTAAACCGCCTAGTGTCGACGCACAGAATGTACAGCCAATTCTGCACCCTACCTGCGTTGTCACGCAAATGGAGTTTCCATATTCATGACGCATCAGCACCGTTTCAATCGAATATCCATCATGGAGTTCAAATAAAAACTTCATCGTTCCGTCATTGGACGTTTGCTGAATTAAAGTCTTCAATGTAGTGAAGGTGAATTGTGACTCCAACTTATCACGTAGTGATTTCGAGAGGTTGGACATATCTTCAAAGCTGGAGACACGCTTTTTATAAAGCCAGTCATATACTTGATCGGCCCGGAATGCCTTCTCTCCATTTTGAATAAGCCATTCTTTAATTTGGTGAAGCTCCAATGAGTAGATCGATGGTTTTTCTGGTGTCGTGTCTTTTCTTACTCTAGATGATTTAGTGATTTCTGCCATTACAGCACCTTCTTTCTAAAACTCGCAATAAAGAATCCGTCACTGCTAAAATATTGCGGAAAAACTTGCAGCGTATGACCCTCGATATATGGCTGAACGCTTTCAGGCATTCTTGTGGACAAGGTTGCATCGCTTTCAAAATCCGGATGGCTTTCCAAAAATGCTGCAGCGACTTTATCATTTTCTTCTTTATCCACCGTACAGGTACTATATACTAACCGTCCGCCTTGCTTAACAAGCGGGGCAGCCGATTCCAATAATTGTTTTTGTATACTTGAGAGTTTCATTATATCATCTTTTGTTTTAGTATACTTTACATCTGGCTTCCGGCGCATTACTCCCAACCCGGAACATGGTGCATCGATCAAGATCCTGTCAAACCCTTCCTTATTAAAGTGCTCTTGCACTTTTCTGCTATCAAGGGCCATTGTCTTTATATTGTTTCTGAGTTTCAGGCGCTCCGCCTGCTCTTTAATGAGCTTGACCTTATGCTCATGAAGGTCGAGCGCATATACTTGTCCTGTGGTCAAGCCTTCTGCGATATGTGTCGTTTTCCCTCCAGGTGCAGCACAGCAATCGAGCACAGCATCATTTTCATTCGCACCCAATGCATGGGCAACAAGCATTGAACTCTCGTCCTGAATCGATAAATACCCCATTTTATAGCTTTCTGAATGAGCAAGATTCCCTTTATAGCTGACGATTGCTTCGGGAACGACTTCACTTGCTTCAACATCATATCCTTCTTCCGTTAATATGCTGATCAGTTCACGGCGTGAAATCTTCTTTAGATTAACCCGTCCTGTCTGTAATGGCGCAGTTAAGTTGATTTCACACATTTCCTTGGTTTTTTCATAACCAAATTGCTCTACCCAACGCTGGACCAGCCAAATAGGATGACTTACTTCTATGGAAAGCCGTTCCAGATCATCTTTAATTTCCCCTAAAGAAGGAACACCATTTCTTTGAATATTACGAAGCACACCATTGACCATCGAAGATGTACCCTTGTGCCCGCGCTTTTTGGAAATTTCGACAGCCTCGAAAATGATTGCATGGTCAGGCACTTTATCTAAATAGACCATTTGGTAAACGGAAAGTCTAAGTAAATTGATGACCCAGCTTTGCGTTTTTTTAGGTTGTTTAATATACGGGTTCAAAAAATAATCCAAAGTCATTTTCCGCTGGATGGTACCGTAGCTTATTTCTGTAAGCAAACCACTGTCCACGACGGATAACTGGTGCTTTTTAATCAAGTTGTTCAATAATAGGTTACTGTAAGATTGGTTTTTCTCTACAGATTCCAAAATATCGAGAGCGATTTCACGTACTCCCTTTTTAGTTTGCTTCATTCTGTTCTCCTAACTTCATGCCTGCTTTAATGAACGATCCAGCTCCGCGCAAGTAATCTTTCGCTGGCATTTTTTTCTTTCCTGAAGGCTGCAGTTCTGTTACTAGTATTGCCGTCTCATTGCCTGTCGAAACGATGAAACCATCATTTTGTACATCGATGACCGTGCCCGGCAAGGCCTGTTTGCCATCTTCAATTTTCTTTACTTGCCAAACTTTCATAATGGAACCGTCTAAGGTTGTATAAGCAACAGGCCAAGGATTCAGGCCGCGTACATGGTTATAGATGTCTTCCCCTGATTTCGACCAGTCGATTTTTTCCTCCGACCGTTTGATGTTAGGCGCAAAAGATGCTTTAGCATCATCTTGCTTGATTGCCTGTAACTCTTCATTTATAAGTTTTGGAAGTGTCTCCGCAAGTAAATCCGATCCTATCTTGCTTAATTTATCATGCAGTGTACCAACATTGTCTTCTTCCTCTATAGTAACTTCCGCCTGAGTCAATATATCACCGGCATCCAATTTTTCCGCCATATACATTATGGTTATCCCAGTCTTTTCTTTCCCCTGTAAAATGGAATAATGAATAGGCGCCCCTCCACGCAGTTCAGGAAGCAGGGAGGCATGTACATTAATACAGCCGTACTTAGGGGCATCCAACAATTCATTCGGAAGGATTTGTCCGAAAGCCGCCGTCACCACTAAGTCAGCATTCAATGCAATGATTTTTTCAAGTTCTTCTTTTTCACGGATTTTTTCAGGCTGATAAACGGGTATCCCATGCTTTTCGGCTTCGACTTTAACTGGCGGCGGCGTTAGCACCTTTTTTCGGCCTACTGGACGATCGGGCTGTGTGACAACGGCGATCACATCATACCCTTCATCTATGATTCTTTTCAAGACCGGCACTGAAAAGTCCGGTGTACCCATAAAAATTATTTTTGTCATTCTTCTCCATACCTTTCTAACTCTTCTTCCGAAATATACCGGGAAACCTTACTTGTAAATAAAATTCCTTGCAGATGATCGATTTCGTGTAGAAGGGCCCTTGCAAGGAAATCCTCCGCTTCTATCTCGAAATAAGATCCTTTTCGGTCTTGTGCCCGGACTTTGACACGGTAAGGACGTGATACTTCACCATATAAACTCGGGAAGCTCAAGCATCCTTCAACACCTGTCTGTTCGCCTTCCAATTCCAGCACTTCCGGATTAATCAGTTCGATTGCACCTGATCCTTCCTCTATTTCAACGACGGCCACTTGCTTTTTAACGCCAATTTGAGGTGCTGCAAGTCCAACGCCATCCGCCTCCACCATCGTTTCATACATGTTATTTAACAGCTTTGCCAACTTTTTATCAAAACTTGTTACTTTATCGCATTTTTGTTGTAAAATTTTTTCAGGAAACAAAACAATCGGTAAAATAGCCAAAATTAAAGGTACCCTCCTAGATATGAAAAACAACACTTCATTATATAAAAACGCAAGCTGTAACAGCTCGCGGTAATCATCCATCTCTTAAATAATTACATCATGATCTGTGGATTTAAATCTATTGAAATCTGCAGATGATTCTGAGCGGTTTCTTTTTGGTAATGCTCTAAAAGTGTGCGTAAATGCTGATTCAGGTCCGGCTCTCGTTTGTATTTTATCAGACATTGATAGCGATATCTATTGTTGATTCGGCTAATGGGCGAAGCAACCGGACCTAGTACGATAGAATCCCGATTCAATCGCGAGCCTAAATAATTGGTGATTTTCTCAGTAACACTCACCGTCTTCATTAAGTCTTCATGTGAAACGGTTATAAGGACAACATAATAATATGGAGGGTAATGACTTTGCCTCCTTAGATGCATCTCCCGTTCATAAAAAGCATCATAATCCTGCAGGGCAGAAAGCTCGATGCTATAGTGCTCAGGCGTATAGGTTTGGATGACCACCTCACCCGGAAGCTGATGACGTCCCGCCCTTCCGCTGACCTGTGTCAGCAGCTGAAATGTCTTTTCCGAAGAACGGAAATCAGGTAGATGCAGCATTGTATCGGCTGAAAGGACTCCAACAAGAGTGATATTAGGAAAATCAAGACCCTTGGCTATCATTTGGGTACCTAGCAATATATCGGCCTTTCCTTCACCAAAGGCATTCAGCAATCGCTCATGTGAACCCTTCTTACTCGTCGTGTCAACATCCATTCGTATGACCCTTGCTTCCGGGAGAATTTTTGCAAGTTCTTCTTCAACCTTTTGAGTGCCTGTTCCGAAGAACCTTATATGTTCACTTTCACATTCAGGGCAAACGGAAGGCATTCCCTCTTCAAACCCACAATAATGGCATTTCATTATATCATTAAAGCGATGATATGTGAGTGAAATGTCACAATTAGGGCAGTTGATGACCAATCCGCAGCTTCGGCACATCACAAAGGAAGAATGCCCCCTTTTATTTAGCATCAGGACTGTTTGCTCCCCCTTATCAAGCCGGTCTTTCAGCTTGGTGAAGAGCAGCTCCGAAAACATGGAACGATTTCCAGTTCTTAGTTCTTCCCTCATATCTACAATATCCACTGCTGGCAACGCATTTTTATTCATCCTCTGGCTAAGGGTCAATAATTTATAGACATTTTTCTTGGCTCGCGCAAAAGATTCAAGTGTAGGTGTGGCGCTGCCAAGAATAACCGGGCAACCATATGATTTTGCTCTTTCGATGGCAACATCCCTCGCGTGGTACCTTGGCGTTTCTTCTTGCTTATAACTGGATTCATGCTCTTCATCAATGATGACCAGACCCAGGTTTTCAAAAGGAGCAAACACGGCGGAACGCGCCCCCACCACCACTTTTACTTCTTTACGGTGAATTTTCCGCCATTCATCATATTTTTCACCTACGGATAAACCGCTATGCATGACAGCTACCTGCTCCCCAAATCGTTCCTTAAACCTCTTCACCGTCTGTGGCGTTAAGGAGATTTCAGGTACAAGCATGATGGCTTCCTTCCCTTTTTCAATGACAGAGGCAATTGCCTGCAGATACACTTCCGTCTTCCCGCTGCCGGTTACACCATATAGAAGGAATACATCATGTTCATCATGATGTATTTTCTCTTGGATAGGCTTCAATGCAGCTGTTTGTTCAGCTGTTAGTGTAAAGGGAATGGATTTTTCGAACACACGGTTCTCATAAGGATCACGGTATATTTCTTGATCCATTTCAGCCAAGGCCCCTTTTGACACTAGGGATTTGACGGTACCGCTTGATGTGTTCATCAATTCAAGCAATTCTTTTAACGGAATGGGTTCTTGATGTTCAATAAAGTATTGAAGGAGTTCCTGTTGTTTTTTTGCATGGCTGGATATGGCTGATGCCATTTCTTTCAGTTCCTTAGGGGAAAGCAAAGATTTAATGACACGGACCGTCTTCTTGTTAAGTCGGTTTTTCACATTATATACGAGCTCAAGATTGCCATTTTGCATTTCCTTTTGGAAGAGGGAGGCATTCTCCCCTTCAATCACATCTTTCCAAGATATTGAATCATTTTTTCCGAAAAGGTTTTGAATGAAGGGAGGGAGCTGACCCTCTTTATCTTCAACGACTTTAATAACTTTTTCATACTTTGCTTTCATCGCTGCCGGAAGCATGGCCTGTAGCGCTGAAATTTTAAAACACATCGCCTTTTTGGTCAACCAGTCACCGAGCTGAAGCAATTCATCATTAAGGATGGGCTCCAAATCCATCGGTTCCTTTATAAAGCGCAATTTCGCAAAATCGCTTTTAGCTTTTAAACCTGTGACGAACCCCTGCACCATTCTTGGACCGAATGGGACGATGACTCTCATTCCGGGCTTGATGACTTGGTTCCACTTTTCAGGGATGCGATAGTCGAATTCTCGATCCGTTTGTTTAGCAGGTACATCCACGATGACGGATGCTATATCCATAAGATATCATTCCTTTTGCATGCGAGATACTTCTGCCAGGATGCTTTTAGCTATATCCGCTTTACTCATTTTTGGAAGTTCGGTCGCACTTCCATTTTTATCGTAAATGGTCACGATGTTCGTATCCGTTCCAAATCCTGCCCCTGCGACGGTAACATTATTGGCAACGATCATATCTGCATTCTTTTTGACTAATTTTCCTCTTGCGTATTCTTCAACGTTGTTCGTTTCAGCCGCAAAGCCAACCAAAATCTGATGAGTTTTATTTTCACCGAGTTCCTTAAGGATATCCTTTGTCCGTTCAAATTCAATCACATTTTCCCCTGGCTGCTTTTTCATCTTTTGAGTATGATAAATCTTCGGTTTATAGTCCGCCACTGCAGCCGTCATGATTACGACGTCAATGGTATCGAACTGATCAAATACCGCATCATACATATCTGCTGCTGATTCCACTGGTATTACTCTAGCCTCGGGAGGTGGCGTCAAGTTCACTGGGCCAGTAATCAAAGTCACCTCAGCGCCCATTTCAATTGCCTCTTCGGCAAGGGCATAGCCCATTTTGCCGCTGGAATGATTCGTCACGTAACGCACCGGATCAATCGCTTCACGTGTCGGTCCTGCCGTTATCAAATATTTCTTTCCTTTAAGAGGCTGTTGCTGTGATTTGCGTTCACCGAAATATCGATTAAGGTGTTCTACGATTGTTTCAGGTTCCTCCAATCGCCCTTTTCCTACATATCCGCAGGCCAAATACCCTTCACCCGGTTCAATGAATTGGTATCCAAACGACCGAAGTGTCTCCATATTTTTCTGAACCGCTGGATGCGCGTACATGTGCACGTTCATTGCCGGCGCAACCCAAACAGGTGCTTCCGTTGCCAATAGTGTGGTAGTGATCATATCATCCGCGATTCCATTGGCTACTTTGCCAATGACATTGGCTGTAGCTGGAGCCAAAAGGATGATATCAGCCCAATCAGCCAAGTCGATGTGGGCAATGACTGAAGAATCCTTCTCATCAAAAGTATCTGTGTACACATCATTTCTCGAAAGTGCTTGAAAGGTGAGCGGCGTCACGAACTTACGTGCCGATTCACTCATGATCACTTTAACATGAGCACCTTCCTGAGTTAATTTACTTGTCAGGGCAGCAGCCTTATATACAGCAATCCCGCCGGTGACACAAAGAAGTACTTTTTTATCGATAAGCATGCAAATTTCCCCTAACTGTACATTCTATTTTTTCTAATTATGACGGAAAACCGAAGAAATTTCATTCGAAATGCGCAATAACCAATGGATTCCCCCATTAATTTAAAAAAATCAAAACAAACAGGCCTGACACCTTGGCCGCAGGAAGGAAGCACTTTCCAAATGTAACGCTCCTGTTTGCTTTAGGGTGTCAGGCCCGATAGGTCAAGCTCTGTGTTTTCTTAGTTTTCCTCGTAAGAATTATCGTAAGTCAATTTACCGGAATGAATTTCTTCAAGGGCACGACCTACCGCTTTATGGGAAACCGGTTTTACAAGGCAATTATCTTTAATTTGCATTTCCCTGGCGCGTTTAGCTGCCACCGATACAAGTGAGTATTTAGAATCGATTTTTAGTAATAGAGAATCAATTGATGGATATAACATGATTTATTCCGCCTCCAACATTTTTTTATATAAAACTGCAACTCTTTCCCGACGGCAATGCTCGGCAATTACAATTGCATTAATTCTAGCACATGCTGCATCCACATGATCATTTTCAACAACATAATCGTACAGATCCATAAGTTCTATTTCTTCCTTGGCCACTTTCATCCGGCCTTTTATCGCTTCCTCCGTCTCGGTTCCGCGAGTAACGATGCGGCTTTCGAGTTCAGTCAAACTCGGAGGAGCAAGGAAAATGAAAAGTCCTTCAGGGAATTTCTCCCGGACCTGTTTAGCTCCTTGAACTTCTATTTCCAGAAATACATCTTTTCCGGAATCGATTGTTTCACGGACATAATCCACGGGTGTTCCATAATAATTACCGACGAACTCAGCATATTCCAGCAATTTGCCTTCTTCAATCAGTGCTTCGAATTCCTCGCGTTTTTTGAAGAAATAGTCCACTCCGTCCACTTCACCATGGCGAGGCAGCCTTGTCGTCATCGAAATTGAATATTCGAATGCCGTTCCTGGCTGAGAAAAAATCGCCTTCCTAACAGTTCCTTTACCAACACCGGATGGTCCGGACAAAACGATTAATAAACCTTTTTCTCTCATATTGTTTCAGTTACCCCTCTTCTACGCTGTCATCTCTATCTTGAAGCCGTGCGGCAACCGTTTCCGGTTGAACGGCAGATAAGATAACATGGTCGCTGTCTGTAATTATAACGGCCCTAGTTCTTCTACCATATGTAGCATCTATTAAGGATCCGCGATCTCGGGCGTCTTGGATAATCCTTTTGATCGGAGCCGATTCAGGGCTCACGATGGATACAATCCGGTTCGCGGAAACGATATTCCCAAAACCAATATTAATGAGCTTAATTGACATTTTTGTCCCCCATTCATATCTATTGTCACCTTGTTAGGTTCATCATAAACCGACTACTCGATATTTTGAACCTGTTCCTTCAATTTTTCAAGCAAACTTTTCATTTCCACCACTTCTTTGGTAATGGCCGAATCATTTGCCTTTGATCCAATCGTATTGACTTCCCTATTCATTTCCTGAACAAGGAAGTCAAGTTTCCTTCCAATTGGTTCACTATGGGTAAGGGTCCTTGAAAATTGCTGTACATGGCTATCGAGTCTGGTAAGTTCTTCATTTATATCACATTTATCAGCAAAAATTGCCGCTTCTGTCACAATGCGGCTATCTTCTATCAATCCATCAGTCAACTCGCCCAGTTTGATTTCCAACCGGGCTTTATATTTTTCGACGACTGAAGGTGCATGCATCTTGACCCCTGCTACAATCTCACCAAACTTTTCAAGCTGGCGTTTCATGTCCAAGGCAAGTTCTTGACCTTCCAGATTCCGCATTTTTTTCAAATTTTCCAATGCCCCCGTGACAGCCTTCATTAACAGGGATTCCAAATCGTCAGGAACGGCGGGTACTTCTTCCGTCATGAAAATCGATTCAAGTTGCAGCATATCCTGTAATGTAATTGAACTTTCCAGATTGTATTTTCCCTTGACTTCATCCATCAATCCCACATATTGATCAGCAAGATCCCAATCGATCTTCACCTTTTTGGAAACAAGGCTCTCACCTTCCACTGTAATGAAGATTTCCACCCGTCCCCTTCTTATGTATTGATTCGCCTTCTTCTTCACCTTTTCTTCCAAAACCAAAAGCTGGCGCGGCATTCGAATCATATATTCACAAAAACGATGGTTCACGGTCTTGATTTCAGCAAAAACCCTGACCTGTTCGTTTTCCGCTTCTTCTCTTCCATAGCCCGTCATACTGGTAACCATGGTTCCACATCCTATCAAAACATAATGTAGTAATTTGGCCTTAAACATTCATTATATATTAGCTAAA
The DNA here is from genome assembly GCF_044762665.1 of Peribacillus sp. NPDC096622. Classification (NCBI taxonomy): domain Bacteria; kingdom Bacillati; phylum Bacillota; class Bacilli; order Caryophanales; family Bacillaceae; genus Peribacillus; species Peribacillus sp. NPDC096622. The sequence goes on from NZ_JBIWES010000008.1 coordinate 162,641, forward strand.
GAACAAAAACTTTAGCTCACAAATAAAATACTACAAAAATAAAAAGGCAATAGAGCAAGACTCTACCACCTTAAAGATTATATCATATATCATTGTGCTTTTCTTGCTAAAAAGGTTCCAGCCAGTAAAAAAGTTGGAATGGATGCCATTCCTATTACTAATAACCAATCCCTGCCCGAAATCGGTACCGTATGAAAGATTGTTTGTAAAGGCTGCACATACATGACGGCTACCATCAATAATAGGGAGGATATCACCGCCCCCACTAGATAAAGGTTACCGAATGGATTTCTCGAGAAGATCGAACGTTCACTTCGGCAATCGAATACATGTATAAGCTGAGCCAGGACCAAGGTAGCGAACGCAATCGTTTGTGCATAAGCAAGGTTATCCGGATTTGCACGATATACAACATAAAATGCAATCAATGTAGAAACCCCGATCAGAAAACCACGTGAGATGATCTTCCAGCCAAGCCCTCTTCCAAAAACACCTTCATTAGCATTTCTTGGATTTCTTTTCATTACATCTTCTTCTGCGGAATCCAGGCCCAATGCCATCGCAGGCAGTCCGTCAGTTACAAGGTTCACGAATAAGATCTGGATTGGTATCAAAGGTAATGGCAAGGCACATAGCATCGCAAAAAACATGACCAAAATCTCCCCAACATTGGATGCTAGCAGATAACGGATGAACTTCCTGATGTTTTCATAAATATTCCTGCCTTCATTTATGGCTGATTTAATTGTGGCAAAATTATCGTCAACCAATATCAAGGAAGAAGCTTCCTTAGCGACATCAGTCCCCGTGATGCCCATGGATATACCAATATCGGCTGATTTTATCGCAGGGGCATCATTGACACCATCCCCTGTCATCGCAACAACATGCCCTTTATTTTGCAAGGCTTTTACGATTTTTAACTTATGTTCCGGGGAAACGCGGGCAAATACCGAAACACTTTCAACAACTTCCTCAAGTTCCCCGACTTCCATGTCCGCCAATTGCCGTCCTTCAAGTACACGGTCTTTTCCTTTTAAAATTCCGAGGTCTTTAGCAATTGCCTTTGCGGTTATTACATGGTCGCCTGTAATCATGACAGTTTTGATCCCGGCATCCCGGCATTCCTTAACTGCCTGCTTCACCTCCGGACGCGGGGGATCGATCATGCCCTGCAGTCCCATGAAGGTCAAATTGCGCTCTGCTTCGGTTTCATGCAGCAAAATCGTTCCTTTTGAAAGAGGTTTATAACCCACAGCAATCATTCTAAGTGCCTGCGATGCAAGCCCATTCATGTCCTGTTGCACCCTTTCCTTACTCTCCCGATTTAATATTTCCGACCTTCCTTCCCAAAGAATCGTGTCGGACTGGGCGATCAATACGTCCGGGGCACCTTTTACGATAACGAAATGATTATCTTTATCATCCTTCACTATGACACTCATCATTTTGCGGCTAGAGTCAAATGGAAACTCCTTCACTATCGTAAACCTCTTAGATAGGTGTTCCCTCGTCAATCCCGCTTTCATTGCCGCGACCAACATCGCCCCTTCTGTCGGATCACCGTCTAAAATATATTGTTTACCATTCTCCTTTAACTCAGCTTTATTACAGAGCATGCCGAATGTAATTATTTGAAGCAAGGCATTATGGTTTTTCGGGGCAACTGAAACTCCTTCTAAAGAAAACTCTCCGACCGGATTGTAACCAGAACCACCGACATCCCAAGTTTTCCCCCCACTCCAAACCTTCGTCACCGTCATTTTGTTTTGTGTCAGTGTACCTGTCTTATCTGAACAAATCACCGTTGCACAGCCAAGCGTTTCTACGGCGGGAAGTTTACGGACAATCGCTTTTTGTTTGATCATACGCTGAACACCTAAAGACAAGGCTACGGTCACAATGGCCGGCAGGCCTTCCGGAATCGCCGCAACTGCCAAAGATACCCCGGCTAAAAACATCGTATAAAGGTCATGTCCTTGAATGACACCAGTCAGGACCACGATTACAGTTAATATTAAAGCCGTGACGATCAAAATTTTTCCCAGCTGCTCCAACCTCCGTTGAAGCGGTGTTTCTTTTGTTTCTGCGGTCTGCAGGAGATCCGCAATCTTCCCCATCGCCGTATTCATTCCTGTAGCGATTACGATTCCGACTCCATTCCCTCTTGTCACCATCGTTCCCATAAACGCCATATTTTCCTGATCACCGATACCTTCAACCTCATTCATCAATGGATCAGAACATTTAACGGCCGGGAGTGACTCGCCGGTAAGTGCCGACTCTTCTATTTCAAGGCTTGAATGGTCGATGATCCGTAAATCGGCACCAATACGGTCACCGCTCGAAAACTTCAGGATATCCCCTACAACAACTTCTCTCGATGGGATTTTCAGCCACTGGCCATCTCGAAGCACGTTAACTTGAGGTGCAGCCATTTCCTTTAAGGCATCCAAGGATTTTTCTGCCTTCCGTTCTTGAAAAAAACCAAGTAATCCATTCAAAAAAACAATCGCCATGATGGCAATCGCATCGATATATTCACCCAATATCCCGGAGACCAATGTCGCGGCAAGTAAAACAATGACCATGAAATCTTTGAATTGGGCGAAAAATAAAAGAATGGCTGACTGTTTTTCTCCTTCCTTCAATTCGTTAAAACCATTCTTTCGCAGCCTGTCCTTTACTTCATCATCGTCCAAACCGTGTGTAACGTTTGTTTGAAGCGCTTTCTCCATTTCTTGATTATTCATTTCCCTGAACTCCATCAAGTATCACACATCCCTTTGAATAGAATGAAATAGGCTCCTGTATACATCTCAACAGGCGCTTTTTGCTTTACTCACCCAACACCTGCCTGCTTACCGATACATAAAACAACCTGCTCTTCTTCCATGATTATTCAGACTCGTCCAAAATAATGCTATAATTAAACAGAATTGCGGAAAGAAGAACGATCCGGTTAATTTTTTGAATGAACGAACTGTAATCATGATGAATGGACCAATTTTGAATAAATATCAGGAAATAAAAAAAGAATCCATTCACTGAACTGCAACTCCTGCTTTCACCCAGTTCGCTAAAAATTGTGATTAACTAAAATGGGCAGCCCCGATCGATTTATAACGCCCGGCAAAAATGAGTTCTTAGAAAATCTTATGTAAAGGAAGTAAAAATAGAATGTCATTTGATGGATTATTTACGAAGGCGATGACGGAAGAAATCGCTTCTTTATTAAAAGGTGGACGAATCAATAAGGTACATCAGCCTTATAAAAATGAAGTAATACTGGTTGTTCGTGCTGGAGGTAAGAACCATAAGCTCTTATTATCAGCCCACCCAAGTTATTCGAGGGTTCAAATGACCGAAGAAAGTTATGAAAATCCCAAAGAGGCACCCATGTTCTGCATGCTTCTTAGGAAGCACCTCGAAGGTTATACGATAGAAAATATTTATCAATATGAACTTGATAGGATGATCATTTTTGAAGTGAAGGGCCGCAATGAGCTTGGCGATGTCTCTCAAAAGCAGTTAATCATCGAAATCATGGGGCGACATAGCAACATTGTTTTAGTCGATAAAGAACGAAATATGATTTTGGACAGCATTAAGCATGTATCACATGCCGTTAACAGTTATCGGGCGATATTGCCCGGCCAGGAATATAAGGCTCCACCCGCACAAGAAAAGAATGACCCCTTCGAGGCTACCGAGGACGATATCAGGAAGAACATTGACTTCAATGCAGGAAAGCTGGATCGACAGCTTGTTGCCCATTTTTCAGGAGTTTCACCATTAGTTGCAAAGGAAGCCGTCTACCGGGCTGGACTTGCCAACAGCACGACCCTTCCAACAGCTTTTTTAAAAATTATCCAAGAAATCTCGGAACAGAAATATGTTGCCACGATCAAACAAGATGGAAATAAAGAAGTTTTTTATATGCTTTCACTAGAGCATCTGACTGGGAATCAACGTACGTTTTCTTCATTGAGCGAAATGCTCGACCGCTATTACTTCGGAAAGGCAGAAAGAGATCGGGTTAAGCAAAAGAGCCAGGATGTAGAACGTTTCATTACTAATGAAATCGAAAAGAACTCAAAGAAAATCGGGAAGCTTGAACGTACATTAAAAGATACGGAACGCGGAGAACAATATCAGTTGTTCGGTGAGCTGCTTACAGCTAATCTATATCAGATGAAAAAAGGCATGAAGGAAATAGAAGTCGTCAATTATTATGATGAAGAACAAAGTGTGGTCACCATCCCGCTTGACCCATTAAAAAACCCATCAGATAATGCACAAAAATACTTCTCCAGATACCAAAAGTCCAAAAATGCAGTCGGAGTCGTCCAAGAACAAATCGAAAAAACAAAATTGGAATTGGCCTACTTCGAAGCCTTGCATCAGCAGCTCCAATCAGCGTCACCCAGAGATATAGAGGAGATTCGCGAAGAACTTCAGGAAGAAGGATACATTAGGCAAAAAAAGAAAAAAGGCATGAAAAAGCCTGCAAATGCAAAACCGCAGCTTGAAACATATTATGCTACAGACGGAGATCTCATTTTTGTCGGGAAGAATAATAAACAAAATGATTATTTAACGAATAAGTTTGCACGCCGTGATGAAATATGGCTTCATACGAAAGATATACCCGGCTCACATGTTGTGATTCGAAATGAAGCGCCAAGTGAAAAAACGATAAAAGAGGCAGCCGTATTAGCAGCTTTCTTCAGTAAAGCAAAGCAATCGAGTTCAGTGCCCGTTGATTTCACACAAGTTCGCCATGTTAAGAAACCGAACGGTTCCAAGCCCGGGTTCGTGATCTATGACCATCAGCAGACCATTTATATTACACCGGATGCCGATACTGTCATACGCTTAAAGGAAGCGGAGAAGGAGTAAAAAAAATAGAGGCGGCCCAATCGTGCGTGATTGGGCCGCCTCTATTTTCATGCTGAAATCCAAGCTGTATCAGCCGGATTCTCCCGCCATTTTTTTAGCTTTTCCAATTCCTCTGCGGTGATGTACCCTTTTTCATTAGCGACTTTTATCAAAGTCGAGTAGTCACTCAACGAATGGTTAATAATGCCCTCAGCTTCGAATTTTTCTTTTCCCTTTTCCAATTCGTAAGTAAAGATCGAAACGACTCCAAGAACATCACAGCCTGCCTCTTTCAGCGCGTTAACAGCAGTAATAACACTTCCGCCGGTTGAAATCAAGTCTTCCACAACCACCACTTTTTGTCCTGGAACTGCGCGGCCTTCGATTTGATTGCCCTTTCCGTGCTCCTTGGCTTTGGATCGAACATAGCACATCGGTGCATTTAATTTTTCACTCACCCAAGCAGCATGCGGAATGCCTGCAGTTGCTGTGCCTGCAATCAGTTCAGCCTCAGGGAAATGCTGTTCAATCAAACCTTTCAATCCTTCCGCAATTTCATTGCGAACCTCTGGGTATGAAAGGGTTAACCGGTTGTCACAATAAATGGGTGATTGAATTCCAGATGCCCAAGTAAAGGGGTCATTCGGCTGTAGGTACACTGCTTTTATTTCCAATAGATGTTCAGCTATCTTATTATTTAACATGATATGCCCTCCCAAGCTGCTTTCATTTCCAAATACGCCCTTAATGGATCTGCCGCCCCCGTTATGGCTCTCCCAACAACGATGGCATCCGCTCCAAAATCCCTAGCCTGTTCAGGCGTGGCAATCCTCTTTTGATCATGCGTCTGTCCACCTGCACTTCGGATTCCAGGTGTGACGGTTAAGAATTCATGACCGATGCGTTCATGTATGTTCTTTACTTCATGGGTGGAACAGACGACGCCATCCAATCCTGCCTGTCTAGTAAGTTTTGCATAATGGAGGACCGAATCTTCCAGAGATCCGGCAATGTTTTGCTCAGCATTCATTTGTTCTTGTGACGTGCTCGTCAGTTGGGTAACCCCTATGCATAACGGACGTTTTTTACCAGCGGACGTTCCCTTATCCAGACCTTCCATTGCTGCTTCCATCATCTTTTGTCCACCCGCCGCATGTACATTGACCATGTCAGCGCCTAAAGTTGCCAATCCTGTCATGGCCATTTTAACGGTATTTGGAATATCATGAAGCTTCAAGTCCAAAAACACATCGTGGCCTTGCTCCTTTACGAAAGAAACTATTGATGGACCATTCTGATAAAATAATTCCATCCCCACTTTTACAGCCAATTTTTCCGAATGGAACTGTTTTAGGAAGGTCTCCGTTTGAAGGAGGTCAGGGAAGTCAAGAGCGATTATTAGTGACTGTTTCATTTTGCTTCCAGCTCCTTCCGATACATTCTGAAATATGGTCAAATCCCAGCTCATCCAATAATTTCGGTAATTCTTCGATGATGGTCGGGCATACAAACGGATCCACGAAGTTCGCGGTTCCCACCGCAACAGCACTGGCACCCGCATAGAAATATTCAATGACGTCTTCCGCCGTGGCGATGCCGCCCATTCCGATTATTGGAATGGACACTTGCTGGCTAACCTCATAAATCATCCGGAGCGCTACAGGTTTTATTGCAGGCCCAGATAATCCACCCGTTCTGTTAGAAAGGATCGGTTTGCCCGTTTTTAAATCCAATCGCATGCCGACTAATGTATTAATCATTGTCAACCCGTCGGCCCCGCCATCTTCAACTGCTTTGGCCATTTCCACAATATTACTGACATTCGGTGAAAGCTTCACATAAACAGGGACTGAAGATACTTCCTTTACCGCCTTGGTTACCTCTTTGGCAACTTCCGGTACCGTACCGAAAGCAATGCCTCCTTCTTTTACATTCGGACAAGAGATATTCAATTCAAGTGCTTTCACATTCCCCACCTTGCTTATTTCCTTGGCAACCTTTACATAGTCATCTATTTGCGAACCTGCAACGTTGGCGATGATGGGAACATCAAACTTACCTAACCAGTCCAGTTCTTCACTGATGACCTTTTCTAAACCTGGATTTTGCAGACCGATGGCGTTCAGCATTCCCGAAGAGGTTTCCGCAACACGCGGAGTCGGGTTGCCGAACCTCGGCTCAGGAGTGGTCGCTTTGATCATGATCGCCCCAAGAATATCCAAGTCGAAAAATTGACTGTATTCACGGCCGAATCCAAAGCATCCAGATGCTGGCATGACCGGGTTTTTCAAATGTAATCCTGGTAATTCAACTGAAAGCCTGCTCATAATACCACCTCTCCTGCCCGGAATACGGGTCCATCACTGCAAACCTTTTTATAACTGAAACCAGTTGGATCATCCCCTGTATGACACACGCAAGCAAAGCATGCACCGATGCCGCATCCCATCCTTTCCTCAAGGGACAGGAAAAGCTTCTTCTCACGATAGCCCGCTTCCAAGGCTCTTAACATTGGTGTAGGCCCGCATGAAAAGATCGTTGCAAACTCTTGCTCCAGATTGTCTATTACAGTCGTGACAAATCCTTTTGTCCCGTATGAACCATCCACCGTGGCAATATAGGTATCACCTAATTCACTGAATTCTTTTTCGTAAAAAATGGCTGACTTGGTCTGGAAGCCCAATACATGGATTACCGTAACACCTTTCGCAACCAACATTTGTGATAATTGATACAGGGGCGGGACACCAATCCCGCCGCCAACCAATAATGCCGTTTCGCCCTGTTTAGCCTCATGAACGGGAAATCCGTTGCCAAGGGGTCCAAGGATATCGACCGCTTCCGCCTCTTTACGCTGTGATAACAGCGTCGTTCCTTTACCTTCAGCCCGGTATATCATCGTGAACTGTTTTTCACTGCTGTTGTAAGAAGAAATCGAAATCGGGCGTCTTAACAATGGCTCAGTGCCTTCTGTTGTCTTGACTTGGACAAACTGGCCTGGTTGACTCATCTCTGAAACCAATTCACCTTGCAGGGTAAGTTCAAAGATGGATGGGGCCAGTTCCTTATGATTTAACACCTTCATTCTTTCCTTCTTGATCATATATAGCTCACCTCACGACTTTTTTCCGTTTTTCCCATTGCTTCTGCCGAGAAGGTCATGGATTCTATCACTCTTAAAATGGCTTCTGCCGTATCAAGTGATGTTAGGCATGTCACTCCATTTTCAACCGATTCACGTCGGATTCTGAAACCATCCCGGGCCGGCTGCTTACCTTTTGTCAAAGTATTTATGACAAATTGCGCTTCCCCGTTCCGGATGACATCCAGCAGGTTTGTACCTTCTTCGCCAATTTTTCCGACGATCGCAGTCGGGATCCCGGATTGCTCCAATAGGGCAGCAGTTCCGCTGGTGGCTATCAGCTTGAAGCCGATATTATGGAAACGCCTAGCTAAAAGAAGCGCTTCTTGCTTATCTTTATCCGATATCGTCAATAACACCGAACCATGTCCCTTGATCTTGAAACCGGAAGCGACCAACCCTTTATATAAAGCTTTTTCAAGGGTGCTATCTTTCCCCATTACTTCACCGGTCGATTTCATTTCAGGTCCGAGTGAGATGTCGACACCTCTTAATTTTGCAAAAGAGAAGACCGGCACTTTCACATAGACCCCAGTTTGTTCTGGCACTAACCCCGATTTGTAACCTTGGCTTTCAAGCGTGTGGCCCAAGATGACCTTCGTGGCTAGGTTAGCCATCGGCACATTCGTAATTTTACTTAAGAATGGAACGGTTCGGCTTGAACGTGGATTTACCTCAATCACATACACTTCTTCATTGCTGATGACATATTGAATGTTCAAGAGACCAATTATATTCAAGCCTTTTGCCAATCGGGTCGTATAATCGATGATTACTTCTTTTTGTTTTTCCGTTAAGTTTTGCGGCGGATAAACTGCAATTGAATCACCTGAATGGACGCCAGCGCGTTCGATATGCTCCATGATTCCAGGGATCACGACCGTTTCACCATCGGAAATACCATCTACTTCGATTTCCTTACCCGTTAAGTAGCGGTCTATCAGGACAGGATGATCCGGATTTATTTTCACGGCATTTTTCATGTAGTGCAGTAATTCTTCTTGTTTATAGACGATTTCCATCGCTCTTCCTCCGAGAACATACGATGGCCTTACTAAAACCGGGTAACCAATATCTTCAGCGATGACGATCGCTTCATCAACCGATGTTGCGGTTTTGCCCTTTGGCTGCGGAATGCCTAAATCCTTAAGTGCTTTTTCGAATTTATTGCGATTTTCCGCCCTATCCAGGTCTTCAAGGGAAGTACCAAGGATCTTCACTCCTCTTTCAACAAGACCATCTGCAAGGTTGATTGCCGTCTGTCCGCCAAACTGGACGATGACCCCTTCCGGTTTTTCCAAATCGATGACATGCATGACATCTTCAATAGTCAATGGTTCGAAATAAAGTTTGTCGGAGATACTGAAATCCGTCGAAACCGTTTCGGGATTGTTGTTGATGATGATCGCTTCATATCCCGCTTCCTTAATGGCCCATACCGAGTGTACGGTCGCATAATCAAACTCTACTCCTTGCCCGATCCGAATTGGGCCTGATCCCAGGACAATGACACTTTTCTTGTCAGTAACGATGGATTCATTCTCATCTTCGTATGTCCCATAAAAATACGGTGTTTCCGATTCGAATTCGGCAGCACATGTATCAACCATTTTGTAAACAGGGATGATTCCTTGCTGTTTCCGGAATTCATAGACATCAATTTCGGGAACTCCCCATATTTCTGCGATCGTTTTGTCAGAAAACCCTAGTTCTTTAGCCTTTTGCAATACTTCACAATCAAAAGAATGTTCTTTTAGCTGCTTTTCAAAGTCGATTATCTTTTTCAACTTATGCAAGAAGAATAAATCGATCTGGCTCCATTCGTGGATGGTTTCGATCGTTTTTCCCCTTCTTAACGCTTCACCGATATAGAATAACCGTTCATCTCCCGCTTTTCGGATCCGTTTCTCTATTTTTCCATCCTCAAACTCGTCATTCAAATTAAGATGGTATATACCCGCTTCAAGGGAACGGACAGCTTTTAAAATTGATTCCTCGAATGTACGGCCGATTGCCATGACTTCTCCGGTCGCCTTCATTTGGGTACCGAGCCTACGGTTGGCGCTTTCGAACTTATCGAAAGGCCAGCGCGGAATTTTCGTAACGACATAGTCCAGTGCCGGTTCAAAGCTGGCATAGGTTTTACCAGTGACAGGGTTCATCATTTCATCGAGCGTCAAACCAACGGCTATCTTTGCTGCAAGCTTTGCAATTGGATATCCAGTCGCCTTTGAAGCAAGTGCCGATGAACGGCTGACCCTTGGGTTCACTTCAATGACATAATATTGATAGCTGTTCGGATCTAGCGCAAGCTGAACATTACATCCACCTTCAATTTTCAGGGCACGGATAATCTTCAGAGACGTATTACGAAGCATTTGGTACTCTCTGTCACTTAATGTTTGGCTTGGTGCGGCAACTATTGAATCGCCTGTATGGACACCGACAGGATCGAAGTTTTCCATATTACAAACGACTATTGCATTATCATTGGAATCACGCATCACTTCATATTCCACTTCTTTGAAACCGGCAATGCTTTTCTCAAGCAGACATTGGTGAACCGGGCTGCTTTTCAGGCCACCCTCAACAATCTCGATCAGCTGCTCTTCGTTATCGCAAATCCCACCGCCTGTTCCGCCAAGCGTGAAGGCAGGACGAACAATGACCGGATAGCCGACTCGTTCAACGAATGTATAAGCCTCTTCCAAGTTATGAATAATGTCGCTGTCAGGCACCGGTTCCCCAAGATCGTTCATTAGCGTACGGAAAAGGTCACGGTCTTCCGCTTGTTGGATTGCCGATAGTTTTGTCCCAAGAATCTGGACGTTGCATTCTTCCAGGATTCCTGATTCGGCAAGCTCAACGGCCATGTTTAAGCCAGTCTGTCCGCCCAAGGTAGGTAACAGTGCATCCGGGCGCTCTTTACGAATGATTTTGCTGACAAATTCCAATGTGATCGGTTCGATATAAACCGCGTCAGCCATTTCAGTGTCTGTCATGATTGTCGCAGGATTAGAGTTAATCAGGATCACTCGATAGCCTTCTTCTTTTAAGGCTATACACGCTTGGGTTCCTGCATAATCGAACTCGGCGGCCTGTCCGATGACGATCGGACCGGAACCGATTACTAGGATGCTTTTTATATCAGTGCGTTTTGGCATGTTTTTTCCCCCTTGTTGGTTGCAGCTTCAATCATTTGTAAGAATTCATTGAATAAGTAGTTGGCATCTTCTGGACCTGGTGATGCTTCCGGGTGATATTGTACGGTGAACGCTGGATACTTTTTATGGCGCAGACCTTCAATCGTATCGTCATTCAATGCTGTATGCGTCACAATAAGATCTGTACTTTCTATGGAAAGCTCTTCAACTGTATATCCATGATTTTGAGATGTGATGGATACCTTTCCGGTACGAAGGTCCCTAACCGGATGATTCGAACCTCGATGGCCGAATTTCAATTTTGCCGTATCCGCCCCGTTTGCAAGTGCGAATAATTGATGTCCTAAACAGATTCCGAATAATGGCACTTGCGTTTGGATTGAACGGATCATTTCAAGCGTCTCATGAACACTTTTCGGATCTCCAGGACCGTTTGAAAGCATCACGCCATCCGGATGATATTGCATCACTTCTTCGGCCGTGACGTTATAAGGCACAACCACGACATCACAGCCGCGCTTCGTCAACTCACGTAAAATCCCATGCTTCATGCCATAGTCTACAAGGACTACCCGCGGGCCTCTGCCCGGACTGGAATAAGGTGCTTTTGTTGAAACCTGTTTCACTTGATTAGAAGGTATCACCGTTGCTTTCAACTGGGAAACCACTTCATTTGCATCTTTGTTGATATTGCAGAGCGCCCCTTTAAGTGCACCTGATTTCCTGATGATTCTTGTCAGCTTTCTCGTATCGATTCCGCTTATTCCAGGTATGTTCTTCATTTTCAGATATTCATCAAGCGATAATTGGTTTCGCCAGTTGGAAGGAAGTTCTGCCGTTTCCTTAACGACGAATCCTGCTATCGCTGGATTGATGGATTCGAAGTCATCACGGTTTATTCCGTAGTTCCCGATTAATGGGTACGTAAGTGTAACGATTTGACCGCAATACGATGGATCGGATAGAATCTCCTGGTATCCCGTCATCCCTGTGTTAAAAACGACCTCACCGATTTTTTCTACGTCCCCACCGAATGCTTCCCCATGGAATACTGTCCCGTCTTCTAAAATTAGCTGTCTTTTCATCCTTGAACACGTCCTTTTTCCCAAGCTATTTTTCCTTCCGCAATCGTCATGACTGGCCAGCCATAACATTTCTTTTCATTAAAAGGTGTATTTTTACCTTTTGAAGCAAACTCTTCAGCATTAATTTCTTTTTCCGTTTCCAAATCGATGAGCACGATATCCGCAGCAGCACCTTCTTTTAACTCTCCATAAGGAAGGGAGAAACTTTCAGATGGTTTGATTGTCATGAAATCGATCAATTGCTTTAAAGTAATGACGCCCGTTTTAACCAATTCGGTGTAAAGTAGCGGGAAGGCCGTTTCCAACCCTACGATTCCGAAAGGAGCCAGCTGCATTCCCTGCGCTTTTTCCTCAGCCGCATGCGGGGCATGGTCTGTTGCTATAAAATCGATGGTTCCGTCAAGCAGTCCTTCTATCAATGCATCCCGATCTTCACGGCCCCTTAATGGCGGGTTCATTTTATAATTCGTATCAAGTCCCGGTATATCATCTTCACACAATAATAAGTGGTGCGGTGTAACTTCGGCTGTGACGCGGATACCGGCGCGTTTGGCATCCCTTACCGTCCTTACCGATTCCTTCGTGGAAATGTGGCAAACGTGATAATGGCAATCCGCCGCTTCAGCAAGGAGGATATCCCGGGCAATATGTACAGCTTCACATACGGACGGAATTCCATTGATTCCCTGTTCTTTCGAGAATCTTCCTTCATGGACGGAGCCTTTATTGATTAAGCTATTGTCTTCACAATGAGCAACTATGGCCATATCTTGAGCGGCTGCCCGTTTCATCGCTTCCAGCATCATCCCTGCTTCTTGAATCCCCACACCATCGTCCGTAAAGGCGAAAGCACCCGTTTGTTTTAATGAAGAAAAGTCGGTCAGCTCCTTGCCTGCTTCCCTAATCGTGATGGATGCATATGGGAGCACCCTGACATGAGCCGTTTCTTCAATTTTCCTGTTTAGCGCTTCAAGGTTTTCCACTGTATCGGGAACTGGCCTTGTATTAGGCATAGCCGCTACCGTTGTGAAACCGCCTCTTGCCGCTGCAAGCGTTCCGCTTGCGATTGTTTCTTTATGTTCACCGCCCGGTTCGCGTAAATGGACATGCAGGTCAACAAGTCCTGGTGTAATAAGCAACCCTTCAGCGTCAACTACTTTACAATTTTCCGTTGCCAAGTTCTCGCCGATTTTTGTGATGACCTTGCCTTCCATTTCAATGTCCGCTTTTATGAATGAGTTTTGATTATCTAGCAATACTCCATTTTTGATTACTGTTTTCATGGATGTTTCCCCCTTCGGATTGTTCAAGCACATTTTTTAATACGGCCATTCTAATGAACACGCCATTTTCCATTTGTTTAAAAATTCTTGAGCGGCTGCATTCGACTAAATCACTGTCTATTTCAACACCGCGGTTTATTGGTGCAGGATGCATGATGATCGCATCCGGTTTCATGTTTTTTTCACGTTGTTTGGTCAGGCCGAAACTTTCCAGATAATCTCCATTTGCCTGATCGTATTTTTCAATATGCCTTTCATGCTGTATTCTGAGCAGCATGACCACATCCGAAGTAGCTACCGCATGGTCGATGTCTTCATACCTTCCTAAACTGTTTGTTCTGTCAAACCATTCAGGCGGACCCGAAAATACGACATTCGCTCCTAAACGGGTTAATGCTTCTGCATTCGATTTCGCAACCCGACTATGCCTCACATCACCGATTATGGCAATCTTCAGACCTTTGAAACTTTTAAACTCTTGTTTTATCGTCAATAAGTCCAGTAATGATTGGGTTGGGTGATTTCCGCAGCCATCCCCTGCATTGATTATTGGAATCCCGATTTTCCCATTCAATTCGTCAAAATAATTATCCTGTTCATGACGGATGATCAATGCATTTACACCTATTGCTTCTAACGTTTTAACGGTGTCATATAAGGTTTCGCCTTTTAATACGGATGATGTACCCGCATCAAAAGGAATGACCTCAAGTCCCAATTTTCTTTCAGCCATTTCAAAGCTTGATTTTGTACGTGTGCTTGGTTCAAAGAAGAGATTGGCAACGGTGGTCAACTGCTTTGGAATCCAGCTAGTTCCGTTGGCGAAACACTCTGCCTCATGTAAAATCCTTTCAATTTCACTTAATGTCAATTCATTCATGGTCAATAATTTTTTCATCGATCCTGCTCCTTTCACATTTGTGATGCAGGGCATAAAAAAACACCCCGCCAATAAGGACAGGGTGTAGGTCATAAAGATTGGGAGGGCACGGAATGGTTAACACTTTATCCCGTTTTCTCATTCATCTTTACAGCAACACCCTTTTAAGCCTCTCTGGACTTCTTTTAAAAGGTGATCTATTATTTTGATGCAATATCTTACTTTCCAAATATATCTCCGGATATTTTTTCCCGGTCCGGAAGAATCAAGTTAAGAAGGATTCCGACGATGGCTGAAAGTGCCATTCCGGAAAGCGATACCGTTTCCGATAGTTGTACGAACGCTCCTCCGATTCCTAACACCAAGATGACTGAAGCTATCATCAGGTTTCTTTTCTTGTCAAAGTCGACCTTATTATCAATCAGCATCCTCAATCCACTTGAAGCGATGATACCGAAGAGCAAGATGGAAATGCCGCCCATCACAGCTGTAGGTATCGAGCTGATGACAGCTGAAATCTTACCGTTAAAGCCAAAGATGATTGCAGTCAATGCTGCCCCTCCGATGATATACACACTGTACGCCTTAGTCATTGTCAGGACCCCAATATTTTCACCATATGATGTCAGCGGCGGCCCACCGATGAAGGAACCAATCATGATTCCTGCGCCATCTCCTAAAATTGAGCGATGCAAACCTGGTTTTTCCAAAAAGTTCCTGCCTACCACTTTGCTCAGTACCATCTGGTGTCCGATATGTTCTGATAAAGTTACGATGGCAACCGGTACCATGATGGCAATGACTTCCCATGAGAAGGACGGTGTATAGGTTACATACGGAAACATGAATTCAGGCATTTCCCACCATTTTGCTGCCTTGATCGGTTCATAATCTATTATTCCTGCAACAGCCGAACAGCCGTAGCCCACTATGATTCCCATTAAAATGGGGATCAAGTTAATGAATCCCTTGAAGAACACGTTGCAGATGATGGTTACCGCTAATGTGATCAGCGCTATAACTATATATGTGACGCTGTATTTATCTTGTGGATCATACATTGCCATGTCCACTGCCGTTCCGGCAAGGCTTAATCCGATTACGATAATCACCGGACCCACCACAACCGGAGGAAGTATATTCATTAACCATCGCAATCCGACTTTTTGGATGATCAAAGCTACAATCCCATATATGAACCCTGCCGCAAAACAGCCGATCATGGCCGCTTCCGGACCTCCCAAAGCCTTAGCCGCGATGATTGGTGTAATGAAGGCGAAAGATGAACCGAGATAAGCTGGTATCTGACCTTTCGTTATCAATAAGTATGAAAGTGTGCCCAACCCGCTTGAAACCAGTGCTACCGCCGGGCTTAATCCTACCAGAAATGGCACCAGCACCGTTGCACCGAACATTGCGAACAAATGCTGGATGCTTAACGTAATCCACTGGCCAGCCTTTGGCACGTCCTCGACATCCAGTACGATGTCCCTTTTCATTTCTTCCATTTTCGTATCCCCCTCATGAAAATTCCATCAAAACTGTAAAAACCCTCTTTGCATTATACAAAGAGGGTTTCTCAGAAGGTAAATGCCTATACATAGGCACAGCTCTCCCGATTGACTCCCCTTTGCCAGCCTCTCTGGACTGTCTTTAAAAGGGTAATATGAAATTTTCATGGTGTTTAGTTTTCTAATATAGTAACTTGATCTACTTCATCCACTTCTGTTAAAGTAACTGTAATTTTTTCAGATTGGGAAGTCGGAACGTTTTTGCCGACGAAATCCGCGCGAATCGGCAATTCCCTGTGTCCCCTATCCACTAATACGGCGAGCTGGATCTGCGAAGGTCTTCCCAAATCCACCAGAGCATCCATTGCCGCTCTAACGGTTCTGCCTGTGAAAAGAACATCATCCACTAAAATCACTTTCTTGTCAGTGATATTGACCGGAATATCTGAGCCTTTTACGATGGGTTCCCCATCATTGGTCTTTTTCGAAAGGTCATCGCGATAAAGTGTAATATCCAGTTCACCCAGTTCTATTTCCTTGCCTTCTATTTGATTGATGCGCTTTGCAAGTCTGTCAGCGAGGAAAATCCCGCGTGTACGTATCCCGATTAAGACGCAATCCTCAATCCCCTTATTTTTCTCAATAATTTCATGGGCAATTCTCGTCAAGGCTCTTCTAATGGCCTGCTCATCAAGTACTATGGCTTTCTCATTCAACACGTCGGCCACCCCGATTCTTTTTTCTGATAAGTCAATTTCAACAAAAAATCCTCATGCCAAGAAGGCATGAGGATTTTATCGCAATGGGCATAAATATCCCACTTTGCGTATCCGTTTCCTTCTCAGTCTCTCTGAACTGTGTTAAAGGTTCTTATTAAGTTGTTATTATGATATATCAGAAAAATGAATTTGTCAATCCTTACTTCTACGTAATTGATTAATTAAATTCTCAAACTCTTCCGGAATCGGAGCTTCGAATTCCATATACTCATTTGTACGTGGATGAATGAAACCTAAAAGACCGGCGTGTAACGCTTGTCCATCTAATTTCAGGGTCTTTTTCGGACCATATTTCGGATCACCCGCCAGTGGGAAGCCAATGTATTTCATGTGAACACGGATTTGATGTGTCCTTCCTGTTTCAAGCTGGCATTCCACCAAAGTGAAATCTTTGAAGCGTTCGATGACACGGAAATGCGTGACAGCATTTTTGGCATTCGAATCTGTGACAGTCATGCTTTGGCGATCTTTTTTATCGCGGCCGATCGGTGCATCGATCGTTCCGAAATCATGAGGGATCACACCATGAACTACAGCTTGATACTTACGTGTAACCGTTTTGTCAACGAGCTGCTGTACCAGTTTCTCATGTGCCATATCATTTTTGGCAACCATCAATAGACCTGATGTATCTTTGTCGATCCGATGGACGATTCCAGGACGCATGACACCGTTGATTCCAGAAAGATCCTTGCAGTGAGCCATCAATCCATTTACAAGCGTGCCAGATACATGTCCCGGTGCCGGATGGACGACCATACCGCTCGGTTTATTAACCACGAGTACATCTGCATCTTCATAATAGATATCCAAATCCATTTCCTCTGCTACCGCATCCAATTCCTCAAGGTCTGGAATCGTCACTTCGATTGTATCGCCAGGAACAGCTTTATAATTCGTCTTAATAACCGCGCCATTTACCAAAACATGATCATCCTTGATCCATTGCTGGACCTGAGTGCGAGACCATTCCTCATTCAAAGTGGAAAGGGCCTTATCAATCCTAACTCCTTTTAGTGTTTCATCGATGCTGTATAACCTTTTATCCATTATCTTTCTCCTTAGCGTTTTTTTCTTCTAAAAACATATGAATCACGAGCAGTCCGACACCAATTGAAAGCGCGGCATCAGCAACATTGAATACAGGGAAACTGTAGCTGAAAATATAGGTATGAACGAAATCCACTACTTCCTGACGAGCAACACGATCGATGAAATTACCAATCGCACCGCCTAGCATGAGACCAAGTGCAACTCCAAGCAAAATGCTTTCCTTCGCCATTTTCTGAATATAATAGACAAGTCCAATAATGACAGCGATGGTGATGATGTAGAAAAACCACATTTGACCTTGTAGAATTCCCCATGCTGCCCCACGATTACGATGCGAGGTGATATATAGAAGGTTTTCAATAATTTCAATGCTTTCTCCGTACTCCATTTTTTTCACAATCATCCATTTTGTCAGCTGATCGAGAGCTATGACCAAAAGGGCAATCAAATAATAAAACACATTTTTTCCCCCAAACTAATCAAATCTTCACTTTTGAATTGTAGCATAAACTAGAAATAATGACTAATCCGAAAAACAGAACTGTACCTGAAGAATATCGGGAAGATTGGATAAAGGCAAAATTCCCGTTTGGGGTTTTAGTTTTCATTACCACAAAAAAGCCGGCCCTTCATATAGGGACCGGCTTTTTTGCAGGAATTATTGATTCACGTAATGCTCTTTCACGACTGTAGCACAACGTGGGCAAAGTGTTGGATGATCTTCCACTTGGCCTACTTCCTTCGAAACATTCCAGCAACGTTCACACGTTTCACCTTCTGCTTTTGTAACAAGGATCGCTATATCCTCAAGTTTAACCGCTTCTGCCGGGGCACTTGCCACATCGCCAGCGATTTCGAATTCGGATACGATGAATAGCTGTTCAAAGCTTTCCTTGATGCCATCAAGCAGATTCTTCGTTTCTTCATTAACATATACCATCACTTTAGCGTTTAGTGACTTTCCGATGACCTTCTGGTTACGGGCTTCTTCTAATGCTTTCAGAACATTATCACGGACATCCATGAACGCCGTCCATTTTGACTCAATGACCTCAGCATCATCTATGGAAATCTCTTCAGGCATCAATGTCAACTGTACACTTTCTTCCGTTACACCCGGAATGAACGCCCATACTTCATCAGCTGTATGAGAGAGGATCGGTGACACCAATTTGGTTAAGCTGACCAATGATTCGTAAAGGACCGTTTGAATGGCCAAACGCTCTTTACCATTTGGTGCTTCACAATAAAGAATGTCTTTTGCATAATCAAGGTAGAACGAACTTAAATCCTGTGTACAGAAATTATTGACCATATTATAAATAGTAGCAAACTCATAATTTTCATAACTTAGCTTCGATTGTTTGATCAGTTTATTTAATTTAACCAGCATGTATCGATCGACTTCAGGCAATTCTTGAACTGCCACTTTATCGGTTTTTGGATTGAATCCATCCAAGTTCCCTAACAGGAAGCGGAATGTATTACGGATTTTACGGTAAACTTCCGAAACTTGTTTTAAAATAGGATCGGAAACCCTGACATCCGATTGGTAATCCACCGAAGCTACCCAAAGGCGTAAGATATCTGCACCAAGTTGGTTCATGACCTTGGATGGCAGTACAACGTTCCCAATCGACTTACTCATTTTACGGCCTTCGCCATCCAATGCGAACCCGTGGCTAAGTACACCTTTATATGGTGCTTTGCCTGTAACCGCAACGCTTGTTGAAAGTGATGAGTTAAACCAGCCGCGATATTGATCGGACCCTTCTAAATAAAGGTCAGCAGGGCGTTGCAAGTCGTCTCTTTCTTCAAGTACCGCTTGATGAGAAGATCCGGAATCGAACCATACGTCCATGATATCCGTTTCTTTCGTGAAGATACCATTCGGGCTGCCTTCATGTGTATAGCCTTCAGGCAGAAGATCTTTCGCTTCACGCTCAAACCAGATGTTTGAACCCTGTTCGCGGAATAGGTTTGAAATATGGTCGATGGTTTCATCCGTAATGATCGGCTCGCCATTTTCTGCATAAAACACTGGAATTGGCACGCCCCAAGCGCGTTGGCGGGATATACACCAATCCCCACGGTCACGGACCATATTGAATAGGCGCGTTTCGCCCCAAGCCGGTACCCATTTCGTTTCTTCAATCGCTTCCAGAAGTTCATTGCGGAAGTCCTTGATCGACGCGAACCATTGTGCTGTTGCACGGAAGATCGTTGGCTTCTTCGTCCGCCAGTCATGTGGGTATGAGTGCGTGATGAACGTCAAGTTCAATAACGCGCCTGCTTCAGTTAATTTTTCGGTAATCGGTTTATTCGCTTGATCATAAAATAATCCGGCAAATTCCCCTGCTTCTTCCGTCATGACCCCTTTTTCATCTACAGGACAAAGTACGTCCAAGCCATATTTTTGCCCAACGATAAAGTCATCTTCACCATGGCCAGGTGCAGTATGAACACAACCCGTTCCAGCTTCAGTCGTTACGTGCTCACCTAACATCACTAAAGATTCGCGGTCATAAAGAGGATGTTTGGCAACAGCACGGTCCAGCTCGCTCCCTTTTACCGTTTTTTGGATAGACGGGTTCTCCCAGCCTAATGTTTCCGTAACCGATTCAAGCAGTGCCTCAGCAAGTAAGAATTTTTCATTTTCGACAGCCACCACTACATAATTTAATTGCGGATGCAATGAGATACCAAGATTAGCTGGAATCGTCCATGGAGTTGTCGTCCAGATGATGATTTTGACACCTTCATCGATTACACCTTTGCCATCCGTGACTTCAAAAGCAACATAGATCGACGCAGAGCGTTTGTCTTGATATTCAATTTCAGCTTCGGCTAGCGCTGATTCACTTGATGGGGACCAGTAAACAGGTTTTTTCCCTTTATAAATGTAGCCTTTTTTCGCCATTTCACCGAATACCTTGATTTGCTGTGCTTCATATTCAGGCTTCAATGTGATATAAGGATTTTCCCAATCACCACGGACCCCTATTCTCTTAAACTGCTCACGTTGATTGTCAATCTGACCATAAGCATACTCTTCACAAAGCTTTCTGAATTCGGCAACGCTCATTTCTTTCCGTTTCACGCCTTTTTTCGTCAATGCCGTTTCGATTGGAAGCCCATGTGTATCCCAGCCAGGTACATACGGTGCTTGAAAACCGCTCATCGATTTAAATCGGACAATGAAATCCTTTAAAACCTTATTCATTGCATGGCCCATGTGGATATCGCCGTTGGCATATGGAGGTCCATCATGCAAAATGAATAAAGGACGCCCTTCAGTTTGTTCTTGCACTTTTTTATAGATGTTCATTTCTTTCCATTTTTCTTGGATTTCCGGTTCACGTTTCGGCAAATTCCCCCGCATTGGAAATTCAGTTTTAGGCATCAATAAGGTATCTTTGTATTCCATCATAAAATCCTCCATCCGTCTTTTAAAAAAATTCATTCGAACCGATGACTTGATATCCGGCCAAAATAAAAAGCCCTCCCATCCCTAAAAAAGGGACGAGAAAGCTTTGCTTCCCGCGGTACCACCCTGGCTAGAAAGATTCACGAAGTGAATCCAACCTCTCGAGCATTCGTAACGTGAATGAAACGCTTCGTTTACTTACTGCAAGAGCAGGTTCAACTCAGAACTCAAGGGTGATCTTCAATATCTTCGCTTATTCCGGGCTTTCACCATCCCCGGTTCGCTAAAAATAAGTGTGTGAAGAATTTACTTTCCCTGTCATCGTCTAATTTCATAATGAATAGTATTGTTGTTAAAAAATTATATGCGAAAAAAGTGTTCAAAGTCAAGGAATCGTTTAAATTTCCTCTTCCACTCTCTCATTTAATTCTATTTCAGTCGCATCCACTTCATAATCCAGAAGATGATCCCAATCGTCATTGTCCAGCAAATCCAACTGTGCACCGACAAGCATTTTGAAACGTGTCCGGAATACTTTGGATTGTTTTTTCAAATCTTCGATATCCATCGCTATTTTCCTTGCTTTCACAAGTGACTCATTTACAATCCGGTCAGCATTTTTCTCTGCTTCCTTTATGATCAGTTTCGCTTCTTTTTGGGCATTGCGCCTTAATTCTTCGGCTGCTTCTTGAGCGACAATAATCGACTTGTTAAGTGTACCCTCAATTGTCGTAAAATGTCCCAAACGATCAAAAGTCTCGTTCAGTTTATCTTCCAGTTCCTTCTTCTCCCTCAAAATCAGTTCATAATCCTTAATGACCTGGTCGAGAAATTCATTTACTTCATCTTCATCATACCCTCGAAATACTTTGCTAAATTCCTTGTTATGTATATCTATCGGGGTTAAGGGCATTACGGCACCTCCAGAACGGTTTCTACTCTAGTATGTTAAAACTCTATATTCGACAATAAATTTATGAATCCTGCTTTTTCTTGAATTATTTTTGTCTACCTAACGAGATTCTCCACTTATCCTTCTTGGTTTTCCCATCGATCGAAGCTATTTTACATCTGCCAAAACCTCGGATGGAAAGTGTGTCACCTTCACGGCATTCTTCCGAGACGCTTTCCGTTTGCTTGAAATTCACCTTTACTTTTCCTGACGTTATCAAGGACTGGGTTTTTTGACGGGACAAATTCAGGACGGCCGATAGCACACTGTCAAGCCTAAGAGAACTGACGGTGGTTACTTGCTCTTCCCATTTTTCCTTAACTTGGACGATATTCTCGATTGGAAGCCGTTTGATGGAAACGGAAGCATTACCTATTTTCTCCAGATTCCCGACGAGATATGAATCCATCTCTTCGGCAGCTATAAATTGAATATGCTCATCCGTCACTATTATATCACCAAATTTTTCACGTTTTACCCCTAGTGACATCAAGGTTCCAAGTATTTGCCTATGTTCAAGCGTTACAAATTTTTTTGGATAGGAGATATCGTATAAGGAGATATTGAAATCAGATGGTTCAGGAGAGTAATAATCAGGGTAAATGAGCACACGTTTTCGCTCTACGAAATCGCTCCCGCCATTGAATTGCAGTTTCGCTTCCGGATCATTCCCCATTAGGGAAGTAAGGATTTCCTGCTGACGCGGATCAAGAAAATCAGATAGTTTCGGAGCGTAGGAATTTTTAACCTGATCAATCCAATTCAAAGCCTGGTCAATAAAATCTTTTTCCTCCGGCCTGAAATGCTGATAAATACTCATGATTGAATAAATGCTCCTTAGTTATCAAATTAATGGTCGATCATAAGGAATTGATAAACTCATTCTGCGTTGCAACTACACAGCGGAAAATGTTCCGGCTGTGTAGTAAGATGCATGTCAGGTTAATTGCTGATCATCCTATTAAGGTCTGTAAGTAATGGATTCCATAACCGCTGGCAAAATTAAGAACCAGCAAGGCCACAAGAGGTGAAAGGTCAATCATGCCAAGCGGCGGAATGAACTTTCTGAACGGTTCTAAATACGGTTCGCAAATTTTTTCCAAAAATTGACCGATTGATGTCTCCCTTGCATTGGGGAACCATGACATCAATATGTAAACGATTAATGCCATTGAATAAATTTCAATTAAATAATATAAACCCTGAAGCACTAAACCCATTAACCATTACCACCTCGCTTCTTCGTACTCCTCTTCGGCGGCGAAGCCGGTAATATTACCGGAAACATCGACGTTGTCCGGGGTACATAAGAATATATCTGTTCCGATTTTTTGGATATCCCCGCTGATTGCATAAACAGTCCCACTTAGAAAATCGATGATTCGCTTTCCTTGGTCATGCTGGATTCGTTGAAGGTTCACGACTACTGCGCGCCTGTTTTTCAAATGGTCAGCTACCTCCTGGGCTTCTGCATAAGCACGCGGCTCCAATAATACTACTTTAGAAGATTTCTGTACGCTTTGCAAACTTACGATATTCTGATTGGCATTATTCCCTGCAGAAGCGGACTGTTGCTGTTTAGCTGACTTCACGACTTTCGGTTCAGCCTCCTCTTCTTCCACCACTTCATCCCTGTACTCGTACTCATCATCCAGCGCGAAATAAGATTTAAATTTTGATACGAACGACATCTATAGCGTACCTCCTTAAAATTATTCGCCAACAAGTGCTGTACCAATCCTGATCATTGTAGCGCCTTCCTCAATGGCAATCATGAAATCATTGGACATACCCATGGACAATTCAGTACAGGGGGCATGCTTCAACTCTAAATCTTGTATTTCAACCTGGATGCCTTTCAGTTTCCGGAAACATTCCCGCAAAATCTGTTCATCATCGGTCAATGGAGCCATCGTCATCAATCCTGCGACATTCACCTTATCAAAATCAGATAACCCTTTTATGAAATCAATTGTCGCCTCAGGATTCAGACCATGTTTTGATTCCTCACCTGAAACATTCACCTGCACTAAACAGTTTATCGGCTCATTTGCGCGTTTTTGAATTTCTTCTGCCAAAGAAATGCGATCCAATGAATGGATATATGAAATTTTATCGATGACATTCTTGACTTTACGTGTTTGCATGGAACCAATATAATGCCAGTTTGGCTTGTCCTTCAGCACTTCATATTTAGCCAGAAGCCCTTCGTCACGGTTTTCACCCAAATCAAGTATTCCCGCTTCCAATGCTTCATTCGCTCTCTCGACCGAAACATATTTCGTCACTGCGATCAACTTAATCGCATCACGGTCCCTTCCACTATTTTCACATGCTATATTTATTTTTTCTTCGATGTTTTTTAAATTGTCCACTACTTTCACTGTTACTCTAAATCCTCCTTCCAACCGATAAAACTCATCAATCTGCCTGTCTTCCCATTATCACGGCGATGTGAAAAAAACAATTCATGATCGCAGCTTGTACAGTATGATGTAACGTTGATCTGACTATTTGGAATTCCTGATTTTTGAAGAATCAATGCATTAAGTTGCTTAAGGTCTAACTGATATTGTCCTTCACTGATTAAATTATAGGGCTTTTCGTCAATATCTACCAGCAAATTCTGCACTAAATCCATGACATAATCATCAACTACATAGCATTTCGAACAAATCGACGGTCCAATAACAGCAAATATCTCACTTGCTTTTATACCCTCATTCAGCCATGCCTCAACCATTTTTCGTGCAATTCCATTAACCGTACCCTTCCAGCCAGCATGTGCAACCCCAATCATTCCATGTGCCGGAGCAAGAAAGTATAAGGGCACGCAGTCTGCATAGCAAAGGGTCAATAGAACGTTTTGGTCCTTCGTATAGAATCCATCAGTCGCTTTAAAGGCTGAATCATAATCCGTAGCGCCCCTCCCGCCATCGCGGCTGGTAACCTGATGGATATTCGTTTCATGAGTCTGCTCGGCACCTATCCATTCATTAAGCGGATACATCAGCCTATCGGCTATAATCCTGCGGTTTCCCTGGACATCTTCAAGTTTATCCCCGACATGAAAACCGGTATTCAATGTTTGAAAATCAGCTGTACTGCCCCCCCCGTTTTTTGTGGTGAAGCCCGCTACGAGCTGGAGATTTTTTTGTCTCCAGCTGTCAATGAGCATATATTGGTCTTTTATTAAAACAAATGGCTCTTTCATGCTATAAACCTCTTTATTTTTAGTCTAGTGTATCATATATTTGCGCCACGCACCTTTAAAAACGTTCATCTTTCAGTTCTCCTTGAAATACCGTCTGATGTTCAACAAGTATGACATCTGCACCGATTTTTTTTATTTTGCGCCATGGAATCACAATATCCTGCTCTCTCCCAAAAAAACCCATTAATCTGGTGCCATTTGAAACGACGATTGCCTCTATTTTCCCCGTGGCCGTATTTATTTCAAGGTCTGACATATTACCCAATTTCTTACCATCCGCTATATTGACGATATCCTTAATTTGAAATTCGGAAATCCTGGTCACATCACTCAGCTCCTCAAAAATTCATCATAGATGAAGGTCCTATTCCTATGTATATGACAAGATGCGCTCAAGGATGAAGATTACGATAAATAAACGTCCCCGATTCACGATCCCTTCCGGAAGGGATTTTCAACAAAATAAAAAAGCCGCAATGGATAAGTAGCTGTGAAGCGGGTACCGACATTTTTGCCCTACCCGCTTCAGCTAACTTTTTCTCTTGCTCAGCTTCTACTGTTGGATATTTTTATTCATTTGCTTGATTGCCGCTTTTTCCAATCGGGAGACCTGTGCTTGTGAAATGCCGATTTCCTCGGCTACCTCCATTTGCGTCTTCCCTTGGAAAAACCGTTTGCGAAGGATCATTTTTTCCCGGTCATTCAACCGTCTCATGCCTTCATTTATAGCTATTTCATCAATCCAGGTACTATCTTTATTTTTTTCATCACTCAGTTGGTCGAGTACATAAATCGGATCCCCGCCATCATTATAAATCGGTTCAAAAAGTGAAACTGGATCTTGTATAGCATCTAGTGCAAAAACAATTTCTTCATGAGGAACTTCCAACACCTTGGCGATTTCTTCAGCTGTCGGCTCACGAAGGGTCTGGCTTATGAGCTTTTCTTTTACCTGCAAAGCTTTGTAAGCGATGTCTCTTAAAGAACGGGATACCCGAATCGGATTATTGTCACGAAGATATCTTCTGATTTCTCCAATAATCATCGGTACAGCATACGTTGAAAACTTAACATTTTGACCTAGGTCAAAGTTATCTATTGACTTCATCAACCCTATACAGCCTACCTGAAATAGATCATCTACATACTCTCCCCGATTGTTGAAGCGCTGAATGACGCTTAGAACGAGTCGAAGATTCCCGTTTACCAGTTTCTCTCTTGCTGAAATATCGCCATCTTGCAGTTCTTTAAAGAGTTTTCTCATTTCTTCATTCTTTAAAACCGGTAATTTTGATGTATCCACACCGCAGATTTCAACCTTATTACGAGACAAAATTATTCCCTCCTCACAGGAGCGCTGTACAAAAAACAGTATTTCCGCGGGAGGAAAAAATATGCACATGGCTAGAACAGAAAATCCCGATTATTTTTCAATATAGCTACCAAAGTATTGATTTGATTGACATTTAAGCACTTTATTTTTTTACACCATTTTATTAAATTCTTTACGAAGCCTCTTAATAATCCTTTTTTCTAAACGCGAAATGTAAGATTGGGAAATCCCCAGCATGTCGGCAACGTCCTTTTGGGTTTTTTCTTCCCCGCCTGCAAGTCCAAAACGGAGTTCCATTATCTGTTTTTCACGTTCTGATAACTGTGTAAGTGCTTTTGTCAGGAGCTTACGGTCAACGTTTGCCTCAAGGTCTTTCGTGATAATGTCATCATCCGTACCAAGTACATCCGATAACAGAAGTTCATTTCCATCCCAATCAATATTCAGAGGCTCATCAAAAGAAACTTCAGAGCGGATTTTGTTATTTCTACGTAAATACATCAATATTTCATTCTCGATGCATCTCGATGCATATGTAGCCAGTTTTATTTTCTTCTCAGGATTGAATGTATTCACAGCTTTGATCAAACCTATGGTACCTATGCTGATTAAATCTTCAATGTTGATGCCAGTATTTTCGAATTTCCTGGCAATATAAACAACCAGCCTTAAATTACGTTCAATCAAGATCGAGCGTGCAGCTTCATCACCATTTGGTAATTTATTGATCAGTATTGCCTCTTCTTCCTTTGAAAGGGGTGGCGGCAGCGCCTCACTCCCTCCTATATAAAATATTTCGTCCGTTTTCAATCCGAGCTTGAACAATAGTTTGTACCAAAAGTAAGTGAGCCGAAGAATGAATTTCTTCAAAATAATTCTCCCTTCTAATAAACGGATTATGGGTCAAATTTAAGAGTGAATCGATGGTTCAGGAGGCAGTTTGTACCGGGATCCCGGTTAACATCTTCGGGTGAACGATAGATTGATAGCTATTATCGGGAGAGAGTTGTTGAAAGGTAAACGAAATGAGACCCTGCTTGACATGAAATTCTTTTTCTCCTTGAACGATTTTAATATAATCCGGTTTGATTGCGGTTAACAGCTGATGCTCATGCCCTACGACTTTATAAGGGATGACACGCATTCTTCCTGTCCATGAATATTCGGGCTGCACTTCCTGACTAATCAGGTTATCAGGGTTTTTAAAGAGCTCCAGCATATCGTTCGGAATTCCTGTTTCCCCGCCTGAAAGAGAGATGATCATTACTGGGGAACGTGTAATCGGGTCATATAGTTGATTGCCGCTATCCACCAGTCCATGAAACGTTCCTTCAAAATCAGAAATTTTAACCGAGACCGAAACCATTTGTTCATGTGTAAGCTTGGTCATTTCCATCCCTTCAAGTGTTCGCTTGGAAAATTGCCATGCGAGCGGGAACCCGATCATTACGAATATCCAGCTGACAGGGTCGCCAAAACGATTGATACCGGCATATTGACCAGGGTCCTTGGACACGATTTGGAATTCAAATAAGTAGTGAAGTCCCAGAAGGATTCCTCCCGATAAAAATGTCACAAAATATAAAGTGGCCACCGATTTCACGAAAAGTTTTAACCTATTGAACCCAAAGGTTGCCAGCACCATGACCATGGATACTAAAATCTTCATGTATACCCGGTCGGCAATTGCATAAAAAGGAGTGAATGCCAATACGATAATGAAGGAACCAATCAGTCCGCCGATGCACACCCGCCAAAGAGCTACCCTTCGTTTGAGAATGATTGCGGTCCAATATAAAAGGAGGCAGTCAAATAACCAATTCAATAACCAGATCACATCTAAATATAAAGTCAAACACCCTCCCCTCCTTATATGAACTAACCTTCCACTAGCAAAAAGTATAGCGTACCTGCCCTTAGAAAGTGTGTCACTTTTTGTACCGAAAACTTAAGAGTTTTTCAGTCATTTTTACCCTTTTTGTAGAAAAACAGCTATTGATATTTCCAAGACTGTCTTAGAGACTATCCTGCTCCCTTTTACTTCTGTCGATTTATGTTATAAAAGTTTAATAATTAATCATTTCCCACCAGAAGACTCCCTCTTCAAGCGTGTATAGGGCTAGAGCCCAACGGTAAGGGGGGATGAATGGCAGTTGGCCTAAGCCAAAGTATTTTTTTTGACAAACATATGTTCCTTGTTTGATAATAACGGGGGGGTGAAACCAATGGTCGTAAACAAGGCTTATAAATTTCGAATCTATCCAACGGAACAACTTATTCCTATCAATATAACGTTTGGCTGCTCTCGTACTGTCCTATAACTTCTATTTAGGCAAACAAAATGAGAAAGATGCTTACTGGTATATCTGTGAAGAAATGAAGCAAAACGGCCAATTACCCTCTAATGAATGGAAAGGTTCTTTTCTGAATAAATACACAACAATCAAAGAACTTCCAGCTATAAAGAAAGAGTATTCTATCCTGAAAGAAGTAGACAGTATAGCCTTACAGAAATCGGCGGAAAATTCAGCAGATTCCTATAGTCGATATAAAAAAACGAGTCGCCACGTTTCAAATCGAAAAAAGAATCCGGTCCAATCCTACACGGCTAAACATACGAATGGAAATATCGGAATGATTGGAAACCAAATTAAATTGCCCAAACTCGGCCTCGTTCGTTTTGCTAAAAGCCGCGAGGTCGAAGGGCGAATCATCAATGCCACAAATCAGGCGGAACCCATCGGGTAAATATTTCATTTCCGTTTTAGCGGAAACCAATGTACCAGTACTTCCTAAAACGAATCGTTCGTGCGGTGTAGATCTTGGTTTGAAGAACTTTTCGATTCTTTCAGATGGTACGGTTTATCAAAACCCAAAATTCTTCCGGACGGTCGAAAAAAAACTGGCCAAAGCACAACGAATTCTTTCAAGGCGGCAAGAAATAGCCTTGAATCAAAATAAACCATTGGCTGAAGCCAAAAACTATCAAAAACAAAAACGAAAGTCGCGATCCTACAGAAATTCCCCATTATTATGAGGTCATTTGACACAATTGCTTTTAAGGAATGCATTTTATTAACGACAAAAAACCGTTCCCAAATGGGAACGGCATATGACGTCGGTATTAACGGCGTCTATTACGGTTACGGAGGAAGGTTGGAATATCCAGGGCCTCATCACCTTGATTGGCATTACGTGCAGGCTGTTCATTGACTTCTTCCCTCTTCACTTCACGCTTCACGTTTGGCTGTGGCGTTTGTTGTGTCTGAGGTCTTGATTGCTGCTGCTGTCCGAGTGTTGGACGTCCAGTAGGCCGAATTGAAGCTTCAACCTCGTTAAAGCCTGTAGCAATTACCGTAACGACGATTTCATCTTTAAGGTTTTCATTGATAACCGAACCAAAAATCATGTTGACGTCTTGATCGGATGCTGTAGCCACGATATCGGCCGCTTCCTGGACTTCAAAAAGACTTAGGTTCGTACCACCGGTAATATTCATCAGTACGCCTTGGGCACCATCAATTGATGTTTCAAGCAACGGACTGGAAATGGCTTTTTTCGCCGCTTCCGCCGCACGGTTTTCCCCGGAGGAAATCCCGATTCCCATAAGAGCGGAACCTTTGTTGGACATGATGGTCTTCACATCGGCAAAGTCCAAGTTAATAAGACCTGGAACAGCAATTAAATCTGAAATCCCTTGTACACCTTGGCGAAGTACATTATCGGCTTCACGGAATGCTTCAAGCATTGGCGTGCTTTTATCGACGATTTCAAGAAGGCGGTCGTTCGGAATGACGATCAGTGTGTCAACCGATTCCTTCATGGATGAAATGCCGCCTTGTGCCTGTGTTGCACGTTTTCGGCCTTCGAAAGTAAATGGACGTGTAACTACACCCACTGTAAGGGCTCCTAAATCTTTAGCAATGCCCGCTATGACAGGAGCAGCCCCCGTTCCCGTACCTCCGCCCATTCCAGCCGTTACGAATACCATATCGGCACCTTTAAGCGCTTCTTCAATCTGCTCTTTGCTTTCTTCAGCAGCCTTTTTTCCTACCTCTGGATTGGCACCTGCACCCAAACCGCGTGTAAGCTTCCCACCGATTTGCATTTTGATTTCTGCTTTTGATAGATTAAGAGCCTGTGCGTCAGTATTGACAGAAATAAACTCAACACCCTGTACACCATGCTCGATCATTCTGTTTACCGCATTGTTTCCGCCGCCGCCAACACCTATTACTTTTATCGTTGCTAATTGTTCTAGATTAGAATCAAACTCCAACATGACAATCCTCCTATTTTGACGAAATTCCCGATTCTTAATGATTGTTATTCAAAAAAGTAACCCAGGATTTTTTTGAATTTAGATTCACCTTTTTCACCTTGTTTTTTAGCCGTGTTCTCTTTGTTTTTCTGAGAAACCTTCTGGCTGCGCTGGTCGTTATCTTCTTGAGCTTGTCCAGCTGCTACAGGAGTTTTATTAGCGGTGTTTTTTTTCATTCTCTCTTTCTTGCATGCGTGTTTAATCAAACCAACAGCCGTAGTGTATTGGGGTTCCCTAACACCAATGTAATTGGGTTCAGCTGTCCTTACTCGGTTTTGGAACACATATTGAGCCAGCTCCAGGACTCCCGGCATCTTGACGACGCCCCCGGTCAACACGAAACCACCCGGTATATCCTGGAAGCCAAGTCTCTTCAAATCATCTTGAATCAACTCGAATATTTCGGTCACCCGCGCTTCAATGATATCCGAAAGCATTAACTGGTTGCAGGTCTGCTGCTGATCGCTGCCGATGATCGGTATTTGGAATACTTCATCTTCAGACGCGTCATCATAAAAGGCATGTCCATGCTTTACTTTTATTTTCTCAGCTTCTTCCATAGTCGTCCTTAGAACGATGGAAAGGTCCTTCGTAAGTGTTTCCCCGCCTATAGGTATCACAGACGTATATTGTAAATAGCCTTGTTCGAAAATCGCCAGGGTCGTGGAACCACCGCCAATATCGACAAGTGCCACACCAAGTTCTTTTTCATCCTTGGATAAAACAAGGGAACCTGCGGCTAAAGGCTGAAGGGCGATATCGGTTATTTCCAATCCTGCCCTTTCCACACAGCGCAGCGTATTATGTAAAATTGTCCGAAGACCTGTGATTAATATCCCTCTCATTTCCAACCGGACACCTATCATGCCCCTTGGATCACTGATTTCATCAAGTTCATCAACTTTGTAGTGAATCGGCACCACGTCGATGATTTCCCTGTCGGAAGGTATCGTTATTAACTCCGCTGCTTCCCTGACACGGAAAACGTCATGCTCGGTAATCTCTTTATTGTCACTGGATACCGCTACTACCCCATGACACGGCTGAAGCGTCACATGATTTCCACTTATGCCTACGATTACCTTTTTTATCTCCATCCCTATCATCCGTTCTGCTTGCTCTATAGCCTTTTGAATGGATTGGACGGTTTCATCTATACCGACGATCGAACCCTTTTTGAGCCCTTCTGATTTAACATTTCCTACGCCGATTATATTTAATGTGTCATTGACCATTTCCCCAATGATAACTTTTACACTGGATGTACCGATGTCAAGACTTACGTATATTTCATTGCTGTTCATTCCATGGCACCTCCTTCAGTTTTATACATGTATTAGTAGAATAACATTTTTATATCGAAGACTTATACATTATAGAATAACAGAACTGAATACAACAACTGGCGAATTTCATAGATAAGCGTTTCATTTGGTATTTCCCGAACAAAACTCGTAGATTTCTCACTTTATGGTGCATATTGTTCGCTTCTCAATGAAACTGACCTACTTAATAAACTAGATACTGCCATAAACTATTCGTCATTTATAACTTAATTCCCTTTAAAATTATAGATTTTTTTTCTGCTTTTTCCGGGAAATGGACCATTTTTCAATCAGGATCCTTCTAATCAGGGCAATATTTTGAAAGAGCCTTACACCGAACACAAAGATTGCGGCTAAATATAAGTCTACACCAAGATGTACACCTAGAAAAGCCAAACCTGCGGCTAAAACAATATTAAAGAAGAATCCTGTTACAAATACAACTTCATCATAAAGATTTTGCAAATGAGCCCGTATGCCCCCAAATAAGGTATCAAAAGCAGCAAGCACGGCAATGGAGAGATAATTTGAATATTCATGGGGAATATCAAAATCCACCAAAAAACCAAGGGTGATTCCAATCAACAGCCCAAAAACTGAAAGCCACATTACGATTCCCCCCCATCCATAATGGGTTCCATGTGTTCCACATTAATAGCATTTTGGTAAGCCGGCAATGTCAACTCGCGTGAAGGCACATTTATCTGCACTTCAAAATTATCTATAAAGAAATCATCCATAAGTTCGGAACCTTCAATGCGCTGCTTCAGTTTCTTTGGATTAACGGTTATTGCCTGTATTTCGACCGGGTAATGAACTAGAGGATATCCGTCCATTTTCGGCTGCCCATTAATATCACGAATAACCGATGTTGATATATACCTTTGTCCTGAAATGGAAATTTCGTCAGCGCCATACCTATACATTTCATTAATGAGCCGAATGATCAATACAGGTGAAATATACTCGGCCTTCTCACCAAGAAGGATATCTGCTTTGATAGGCTGTATAGATACGATTACCCCATTACCTTTTATTTCGGTCAAGCCTGCATCCGTCTTTAATTCGGTCAGGGTGTCACGCAATACTTCTTCTTTACTCTCATTTTTCTTTGTTTCATAGGATGCTATTTTTCCCTCAAGCTTACTGATACCCTCTATTAATTCCGCCTGGGTCTGCTGTTCTTTCAATAAATCATTTTTCAGTTCCCACATATCCCTTGTATCGGAAACGACAGGCTGATTCACCAAATTGAATTGAATAGCGAGCATGAAGCCAGCAATCAACGTAACCAAACTAAAAGAAAGCTTTTTTTTCATTTCCAGTTTCTCACCAATCTTTCATCGAATCCGGCGGTCTGATCACCCTCCAATAATTGGATCAAAAATGATATTCTTTTGCTTTTCCACTGTAAAGATAATATTCTCATTAACTAGCTGTTCCTTGATGCCACCGGGTAAATCCAGTGAAGCACCCAGGACATCCGGGTCCCCAATCGCAGATATGATGAAGGGAGCAGGATGCTGATGGCCATCGATTGTAATCACAGGCCCATTACAGATTATATATGAATCATGATTTAACCTTTGACCGTTAATCGCAACAGCCTCTGCACCTGATATGTATAGTTCATTGACGACCTTGAAGACATGCTGTTCATGGACGAGGTAATTATTAACATTGGCTTCTGAATCCATATCTGTACCATCTTCAAGCGTCACCTGAAGGCCTGAGCCTTTCACTTTCACTTTTCCGAGAAACATACGGTACTTTTCCGTTTCCTTTGACAAATTGAAAAAAAGCTGCTTTTCCTGCGCTAGGTCTTTTTCTATTTGGGATACATTTTCTTGCTTCTTAAGGAGTTCCTTCTGAAGTTCCCGGTTCTGCTTCTCTTGTTCGATCAGTTGCTGCCTGAGCTCATATTCCTGATCCCAGGCTTTGTCCTTCCCTGCACCTGCACCTTCACCTTCTTTGGTCAGATTGTAAGAGAAGGCAATCATGAATCCGAGAACCACACAAACCAGGGGTAAAACCACCCGTTTGCCATTAATTTTCCTCATTGGTGCCTTCCTTTTGTTCAGCGTCTTCATATGCTTTAAAATAAGAACCCACTTCCAGATCGATGACTCCCTTTACATCTGGATCCAACTGGCCGACTATCGATGGATAGTGAATCATTTTCTCGTATAAAGTCCGGCTTGTCGCACTTACTTCAAACCCATCGTTCATGAACATGACGATGTGATAGTCATCGGTTTTTGTAGGAGCGTAATGAATTTCCGAAATGGCATTCTGAATCTCGGCAGGAAGCTTGTCCAGCTCTTCTAAAAGCAACTTTAATGCTTTACCCTCTTTGAAACCAATTAAAACAGGGGCAAATACTGGAATTTCTCCTGTTGCCAACTCCTCTAAAACGGACCCGTTTTCCAAAATGGGTGCAAACTTCCCATTATTGGACAGATATGCCATCCTGTTATGTTCCGAAACGGTAATTTTAATGGAATTAGGAAATACCGGTGTCACCTTAACGCTTTTTATTTCTTGATTTTTTTTGATATTGGCTGCCGCTGCCCCTGTATCAACCTTCCAAATGCTTCGATCCTTCTTCACCTTACTCAATTTAATGATCTGTTTGGAAGTAATATAACGATTCCCCTCTACCTGCACGGATTTCACATAGCTCAACGGGGATAAGAAATATAGCACACAAGCAACCAGAATGAAGAAAAGGGACAGCAAAAGAACAAGTCGCCTGTTTGCTTTGCTTTTTCTTAATTGTTTTAATTTCGGGATGCGGTCCTCAATGGAAACGATTTTTCCCTTTTCCATCCCCTTCACCTCTTCCTGAAAAAATGGATGGTTCTTGACAGTGTGAAATCAAGACAAACTCAATATTATGTTATTAATAAACTTTAAAGGTAATACATTATATCACAATATTTGGATATAATGTATTACATTATTTTCTTCCTATAATTTCCACTTCCGTTTCCATTTCAATCTCAAATTTATCATATACCGTATCCTTCACATGCTGTATCAAGGCTTGAACATCCGCTGCACTTCCATTACCTGTGTTAACGATAAAGTTCCCGTGCATCGGTGAAATCTGAGCGCCGCCAATAGAATGGCCCTTCAGGCCTGCATTCTCGACCAATTTACCGGCATGGTGTGGAAGTGGATTCCTAAATATGCTCCCGGCACATGGAAGATTGTATGGCTGGGTATCTTTACGGTAATTCTTGTTATTTTGCATTCTTTCAACGATTTCGGTTTTATCACCCTCTATCAATTGAAAAATTGCTTCCAGTACGATACCAGGTCTTTTCTTCTGAAGCAGAGAAGTTCGATAAGAAAACTCCATTTCTTCTTTCGATAGCCAAGCTAGAGTTCCATCTTCAAAAAGAACATGTGCCTCCTTGAGAATTTCACTCATATCGGAACCGTGTGCACCAGCGTTCATATAGACTGCCCCGCCGACGGAACCAGGAATCCCACTGGCAAATTCCAATCCTGCATATCCTTTTTTACTGATTTGTACGGATAGGCTGACAAGTGATACCCCAGCTCCTGCTTTAATCTCCGTCCCATTTATCTCGAGATGATCAAGTCCTTTACCCAATTTAAGCACGGCACCTTCAATTCCGCCATCACTGACCAGTAGGTTCGAGCCTCTGCCGATCACCCTCCACGGCATTCCATTTTCTTTGATGACCTGCATCGCTTTTTCTATATTTTCAATGGATGACGGCACGATGAATAAATCAGCCGGCCCCCCAATTTTCATAGTTGTATGATTTGCAAGCGGTTCCTGTTCAAGAACTTTGCCGATTTTCATTTCAGTTAATTGCTTTATCACATTATCCATGATAAACCTCCTTGTTGTTCCAAAAATTCCAAGTTATAATTTTCATTTCCTCTTCCATGAGGTCACTTATATTACAAGATTAATAACGCCTTTTTAGCAGAAAAATGAACAGAAGCAAGCCCCAGTACGGCCTAACCCTCTTATACTATAGTCTAAACAAAGACGTATTGCCAATATTTATTGTGGATTCCCCAACATTCATACATGGTAATATTTAAGCGGCATTTCATTTATTTCTAATTTTCGGCAAGGCACCCTCCAAAATCGTTTTCCTGGAAGGGTTTTCAACGTAAAAAAGGGAAGCCCTGCGTTTAACAGGGCTTCCCTTTTGCCAAACCACATTTTTTACTTATTTCAGAACCTTGAATATCGGCTAATATTCAGGAGCACCCCAATCGCCATCAACATGAGCGTCAGCGATGAACCGCCATAACTTAAGAGGGGCAAGGTGATACCCGTAACTGGCATCAGACCCGTTACCACCCCAATATTGATCATCACTTGAATGGCGACCATTGCAATGATTCCCACCGCTACAAGGCTACCATATAAATCAGGGGCACCAAGTGCGATCCGAATGCCCCGCCAAAGCATAAGCGCAAATAATAAAATGACCAGAGAGCCCCCGATGAAGCCAAGTTCCTCGGAAAGTATGGCAAAAATGAAATCAGTCTGCGGTTCTGGTAAATAGAAAAACTTTTGGCGGCTTTGCCCGAGTCCCAATCCGAACAATCCTCCTGGCCCGATTGCATAAAACGATTGAATCATTTGAAATCCACTGCCCAAAGGGTCTTCCCAAGGATCCAGAAAAGACGTGATCCTTTTTATCCGGTAGGGCGCTGACAAAATCAGACCGATAAAACCTGCTACCCCAATTAGTCCCAAGCCGACAAAATGACTGATTTTTGCCCCGGAAATAAAAATCATGACAATGCACGTTCCAACCATTACCGTTCCCGTTCCAAGGTCCGGTTGTAACATGATCAATCCAAATGCCAAAAACACTAAACCCAAGGATGGAAGCATCCCTTTTTTAAAGGAGGTGATCAGCTTTTGCCGTTCTGATAAAAACTTAGCTAAAAAAGCGATCATCGCCAGCTTCATGAACTCAGAGGGTTGGACCGAAAAAGCACCTACACCAATCCAGCTCCTTGAACCATTTCTCGCCATCCCTATACCTGGTACAAGCACAGCCAGTAACATAATGAAACAAATGATGATAAGAATCTTGGCCCATGTCCGCCACGTCCAGTAATCCACATTCATGATAAAAAACATCGCTATGACACCGACGCAGGCAAACAGCAACTGCCTTTTAGCAAAATAAAACGAATCATCAAATTTATATGTTGCCCAAATGGCACTCGCGCTGTAAACCATGATTAATCCAACAGTCAAAAGACTTAAGGTGACGATAATGAGAATGAGATCAGGATTCGATTTTTTTAATGGCACGGACATCCACCTCTAGGAAGTTTTTCGAGCCTGCGAATATATACATCAGTACTGATTGCTTGTCAGCACTTTAGTCAAAAAAAAAGCGATAACGGCTCATTATCGCTTTTTTTCATGGTGTCAACGTAGAAGCAGGTTCACTTCTCTCTGCGAAAGCTCTTACTTAAGTTTATGCACGGCCTCCATAAACATGTCTCCTCTTTGCTCAAAAGTTTTATATTGGTCCCAGCTTGCACAAGCCGGGGAGAGGAGAATACAGTCGCCTTCATTTGATAATTCAAATGCAGCAGGCACGGCCTTTTCTACATTATCGACACGTTTTATATTCGCTATTCCTATTTCTTTGGCTACCCGTTCAATTTTTCCCGCCGTTTCACCAAAAGTTATCACGGCTTTGACATTTTTCATCGCCGGTTTCAGCTCATCAAATTCATTTCCGCGATCCAAACCGCCTGCCAATAAGATGACAGGTTCCGTAAAGGATGTTAATGCTTTGGATGCTGCAAGAATGTTCGTCGCTTTCGAATCATTATAAAATTTACGGTTATCGATCGTTGCCACGAACTGCAGACGGTGCTCCACACCATAAAATGTTTTCAGTACAGTCTGAATGGCTTCATTAGCTACACCCTTCAGCTTGGCCGCTGAGATGGCTGCGAGCACATTTTCCAAATTATGCTTCCCGGGAAGTGCTATCTCTGAAACTTCAATGATTTTTTCCCCACGGAAACAGGCGGCACCATCTTCCACATAGGCTCCATTCTCATGTTTCACTTCAGCTGAAAAAGGAACAAGTTCTGCCTTGGTCTCATTCGCCATGGATAAAACAAGATCTTGATCTGCATTATAAATCATGAAATCTGATGCTATTTGATTTTTCGTAATGGCAGCTTTTGCTTCGACATATTCCTGTTTGGAACTGTGATAATCCAAATGTGCATCATACAAATTTGTCACGATTGAGATTTCAGGACGAAATTCGTCTATTCCCATTAACTGAAACGATGATAATTCAATGACGATCGAGTCATCTGGTTTTGCATTTTCAGCAACACCAGAAGCCACTGTCCCGATATTACCGGCAATCAACGGGGATTTTTTACCGGATTTCAACATTTCGTATATCAATGTTGTCGTGGTCGTTTTCCCATTTGTACCAGTGATTCCTATGAAAGGTGCTTCACTTATCTGATAGGCCAGTTCAACTTCCGTGATAACAGGAATCCCTTTTTCCAATGCCCCTTTTACGATAGGGTTCCGATAGGGGATTCC
Organism: Peribacillus sp. NPDC096622; assembly: GCF_044762665.1. Lineage (NCBI taxonomy): Bacteria > Bacillati > Bacillota > Bacilli > Caryophanales > Bacillaceae > Peribacillus > Peribacillus sp. NPDC096622. The sequence continues at coordinate 201,586 of NZ_JBIWES010000008.1, forward strand.
CGGGTTTTTCACGATCAGTTCGAAACCCTCATCCAGAAGCTCGATCGGATGACTGCCGCAGATGACTTTGATTCCCTGTTCAAGAAGTCCTTGAGCCTCAGGATTTTCCGATAATGGCTTCATGTCATTAACCGTAACGAAAGCACCTAATTTATGTAGAAGCGAAGCTGCCATCACTCCGCTTTTTGCCAAACCCAATACTAATATCTTTTTCTCTGAATACTTTGCAGTCTCTTTCAATTATATCCACACCTCTAAATAGATTCCGAGTACCGCACACAGCAGCCCCACTGTCCAGAAAGTGACGACGACGCGCCATTCCGACCAGCCGGAAAGCTCATAATGGTGGTGAAGCGGACTCATTTTAAAAATACGTTTACCAGTCGTTTTAAAAGATCCTACCTGAAGGATGACCGAGAGCGTTTCAATGACGAAGACTCCGCCAATGATTACCAGGAGGATTTCAAGCTTCGTTAACAAGGCGATGGTTGCGATTGCTCCCCCAAGGGCCAAGGAACCCGTATCCCCCATGAAAACCTTTGCCGGGTGTGCATTGAATACCAAAAATCCGAGTACTGCACCGACAACCGCCACCGAAAAAATAGCGACATCATATTGTGACTGACTCCAGGCCAAAATGGCAAAAGCACCAAAGGCAATGGCTGATGTTCCTGAGACAAGTCCATCAAGCCCATCCGTCAAATTGACGGCATTCGAAAAACCTACCAGCCAGAAAATAACGATAAACAGATAAAACCAGCCAAAATCAAAAGCAAAGTCAGTGCCTGGAATCGTCAATTCAGGATTAAAACGGTCTGTCTGCTTGAAGACGAAGTAAAAGATGACCGAAATCACAATTTGTCCAAGCAGTTTTTGCTTGGAAGTCAGTCCCAGGTTACGTTTCATGACCACTTTGATGAAATCATCAAGGAAACCTAATAAACCAAAACCTAAAGTAACGAATAATAATAAATACGTTTCGGTTGAAGGTGCCGAAAATTTCAAAGTCATGACTAGTGTAGCGATGGTAACAGATAATAATATGACCAAACCGCCCATGGTGGGTGTTCCCGTTTTCTTCAGATGCGATTGCGGGCCTTCTTCCCTAATACTTTGCCCGAATTTCAATCTTCTTAAAAACGGGATGAAAATCGGCGAAAGAAGAACGGTTATTAAAAACGCCACCAAAATCGTATAAAAAATCACTTGTTCCAACATTCCTTATTCCCTCATTCCTAACACAATTCAAATATAAAATTCTGCTTGATGTCTTTTATTAATTTGTTGCAGGTCAATTTCAGCGTTGGTTCAAACTGAACCGAAACGACTTTGAATCGCCTTTTCCGCTTCTTCACGATCATCGAAGTGAAGCACTTCATCACCGACCAATTGATAGGTTTCATGACCTTTTCCAGCTATTAAGATAACGTCGCCCTCTTCCGCCTTGGAAACTGCGTAAGCTATCGCCTGCCTGCGGTCTTCAATAACCGTATATTCTTTGCCTGCTACACCAGCTTCCATATCCCGGAGGATCTGGGCAGCATCTTCACTGCGCGGATTATCCGAGGTGAAGATCGGGTCAGTAGCCAAACTGCATGCAATTTGAGCCATGATTGGACGTTTTGTCTTGTCTCGGTCCCCGCCGCAGCCCACTATCACGAAAATTTTCTTTCTAGCAAACTCACCAACAGTCTTTAGAACATTTTCCAAACTGTCCGGAGTATGGGCATAGTCAACAATGACCGGGAAGTCCTGATTCGCTGAAATGAGCTCAAAACGGCCTGCAACACCTTTTATATCCTCGATGGATCTAATCGTCCCATCCAGATCGTTACCGGCGCACAAAGCAGCAGAGATGGCTGAGAGTACATTATAAACACTGAATTTACCAATTAGCTTCAGCTGAATGTAACGCTCTTCTTTACCTGCTGTCAAGGTGAACGATGTGCCATTTGCATCAATTTTTATATCCTTGGCCCTTATATCCGCATCATTGTCTATGCCGTATGTAACGACTGTAGCAGCAGTCGCTTTAATGAAATCAGCTGTTGCCTCATCATCGGCATTGAGCACAGCATATTTAGGGCGATTTTCTATGTAAGCATTGCCAAGCTGTGAGAAAAATAAGGATTTTGCCTGCCTGTATCTGTCCATGGTTTTATGAAAATCCAAATGATCCTGAGTGAGATTCGTAAAGACGGCAATATCATAATCACAGCCATGGACGCGCCCAAGCTCAAGTGCATGCGATGAAACTTCCATAATGGCCGTGGTGACGGATGCTTCTGCCATTTCATGAAAAGCCTTCTGCAGTGTAACGCTATCTGGCGTCGTATTCTTGGTTTCATATACCGTATCGGCAATTTTGGTATACATCGTGCCAATCAAACCTGTTTTTTCATGTCGATCCTCGAAAATCTTTTCCAATAAGTGACTGGTCGTCGTCTTTCCATTCGTTCCTGTAATTCCGATCAAGCGCATCTTTTGAGTCGGATGGCCATAAAATGCATCGGCAAGCACTGCCATCGCCCTGCTCGAATCCCTGACTACGATCACGGGAACATCGAGGTCAAGCGGCCTTTCGGCAATGACTGCTGCAGCTCCATGTTCTACAGCAAGTTGGGCAAAATCATGACCATCGACTGTATAACCTTTTATACAAACAAATAAACTTCCGTCTATGACTTTACGGTTATCATTTTCAATGGAGGTGATTTCAGGATTTTCTCCTTCATACGTAAATAAGGAGTTTAAATAAGATAGTAATTTGTGAAGCTTCATTTTTCCATCCCTCTCAACTTAATTTGAGGATTCATTATATGTGATTAGCCTTGGCTTGTCGAGAAACCAATTTCAATTATACGGGGTTATCCCGACTCCGTAAACAAAGCGGCTGATGATTCTTCAGCCGCTTTAACTATTCATATATTATATTATACTTATTCTGTATTTTCGCCAAGATAAATTCTTATTGTAGAGCCTTGTTTTACTTTAACACCTGGATCCGGGGCTTGATTTATGACTTTATCCCCATTGCCGGCAATATCCAGCTTAAGGTCGATGAGCTGGGTTTGCAACTCTTTTTTGCTGAGACCCACGACGTCGGGTACCTCGACCATGACGGGATCCGTCCATACCGTTTCCTTCTCGATCTGGTTTTTCCTTGGCTTGACGCCCATGGCCCTAAGTGAATCCTCCATGATATTCCCAACGATCGGTGCGGCAACGACCCCGCCGAATTGTACCGTTCCTTTCGGATTATCCACAGCTATATAAACGACGATTTGCGGATCATCCGCTGGAGCGACACCAATGAATGAAAGAATATAATTATTTTCAAGGTATCTGCCATTTTCAGCTTTTTGGGCTGTACCCGTTTTCCCGCCGACGCGGTACGACTCCACGAATGCTCCTTTACCGCTTCCTTGGGCGACAACGGATTCAAGTGCTTCACGGACTTTCTTCGAGGTTGCTTCTGAAATCACCTTTTTCTTCGCCTGAGGGGTCTTTCGCATCAGCACTTCCCCATTTTTTGGATTCACCAGTTCCTTCGCGATATAAGGTGTATATAAAGTCCCGCCATTCACGGCCGCCGATACCGCTGTCACCTGCTGAATGGGCGTTACGGCTACACCTTGTCCAAACGCAGTCGTTGCCTGCTCAACCGGACCCACTCGATCCATGTTGAACATGATTCCTTTTCCTTCTCCGGATAAATCAATCCCCGTCTTTTGCCCAAAACCGAAATCATTTATATATTTAAACAGCTTGTCTTTACCAAGCCGGTTCCCTAATTCTACAAAACCAGGGTTACATGAGTTCTCGACTACTTCAAGAAAAGTTTGGTCCCCATGTCCTCCGCTTTTCCAGCAATGCAGCGTAGACCCTGAAACTTCCACATGTCCGGAATCATAAAAATGTTCCTTTTGTAAGTCGACCTTCCCTTCTTCAAGCGCCGCAGCAAGCGTGATGATCTTAAAAGTAGAACCTGGTTCATATATACTCCAAACTGGTAAATTACGATTATACACTTCTGAGGGTACATTTTGAAAATTGGCCGGATCGAAGGTTGGCCTGCTGGACATTGCCAATATTTCCCCTGTGTTCGGGTCCATTGCAATGGCAATTATCCCATCGGGATCATATGTCGCCTCCGCATTATCAAGCTCCCTCTCCACAATGGTCTGGATTTTGCTATCAATGGTCAACTTCAAGTTATCACCATCAACAGGGGGCTTATAGTCATCGGCCATATTCTCGAGCCTTTTCCCCTTCGCATCCGAGTAAAATTTAACGAATCCCTTTTCCCCGCTTAGTTCCTTATCATAAGACAATTCAATGCCCATCAACCCTTGATTGTCAGATCCTGTAAAGCCAAGAACATGCGAAAGGTATTCACCAAATGGGTAATGGCGCTTTGAATCTTCAGCGATATATACGCCCTTTATCCCTAATGCTTTAATTTCCTTCGCCTTTTCATGAGATATCTTTCTGCCTTCCGGAATTCTGACGCTCATCGCTTGTTTCGTTAACCATTGATAAGCCTTTTCCTTTGTCATATCCAATATTGAAGCAAGCTGCTCCGCCGTCTCCCCAGGATTCTCAATCTGTCTTGGGATGACATAGACTGTTGGCGCGGATATATTCGTTGCCAGCTCGACACCATTCCGATCCAGGATTTCTCCTCGTTTGGCTTCAAAAGGAATATTCCTGCTCCAGGAATCTTTAGCCAGCCCCGTCAACTTATCCCCCAGATAAAACTGTACAATTCCCAATCGGATATCAATGATAAAAAAAACAACGATACCGATTGCCAATGCGATTGCCAGCCGTTTTCGGACAGTAACATTCGAAACACGCAAAAACAGGCACCTCCATTTCATACATGCTTCAATATATGCTTGTCTACTCGATGCTAGACTATAAACTTTGAAAGAAATAAAGAGGGGATCCATTTGGATCCCCTCTTTACCTTCACTCTGTTTTCTCTTTTGTCGGTATATCTTCACCGGCCCCATCAGGCTGGGATAATTCAATATTGAAGGTCTCTCCTTCATTAACCTTTTTCCCGGCCTCAAGACTCTGTTTACTTACGTATCCAGTACCTTTGGTTTTCAGATCCAGTTTTGCAACCTTGGCCAATTTCATGACATCGCGCAGTGACCATCCCTTCATGTCAGGAACTTCCATTTCACCTTCCGTCCTGAGGATTATCTTTTCACCCTGTAAAAGTATACTCCCCGCTTTCGGGGATTGATCGAGCACTTTACGCCCACTTCCGATCGTACTTACATCATAACCAAGTTCCTTCAGTTCTTTGACAGCTGAACTCTCGGTTTGATTCGTATAGTCCACGATTTTATTTGCTTTTTGTTTTTTAACCTCGGAAGGTTTTATGTTTAGATATTGCAGGCTATTTTGCATGACAGGATTAAATATCTCTGACAATGGATCAGCCCCAACATAAGATACACCTAACTTTGGCTGTTTGACCGCCACATACATGACCAACTGCGGATCATCTTTTGGAGCCATTCCTAAAAAGGAGAACACATAGTTATTTTTCCCTTCTAAATATCTACCTGTCGGACCCGCAATTTGTGCAGTACCGGTTTTTCCTGCTACTTCATAACCATCAATGGCATATTTTTTCCCTGTTCCTTTTTTCGCGGAAATTACCGTTTCCAAATAATCACGTACTTGTTTTGCAGTTTCTGTCGAAATCGGTTGCCCTGTCACTTTCGGCTTAGTCGTTTTCAATATTTTTCCGGTATCCTGATCGGAAATGCTTTTTATCACGTACGGCCGCATCATTTTTCCATCATTGGCTATTGCGGATGCAGCTTGGATTTGTTGAATCGGTGTAACGGTCGAACCCTGTCCAAAGGAAGTAGTAACTTTTTCAAGCTTATACTTGTATTGAATTTTACCGGTTATCTCGTTCGGCAGGTCAATTCCCGTTTTTTTATCAAATCCGAACTTAGTCAAATACTCACGGAAAGTATCCGCTCCTATCTTATCCATTGCAAGTGTGGCAAAAGCGACGTTCGAGGAACGTTGAACCCCTTCAAGAAAGGTCATGCTCTTACCTCTTTCGATTCCGCTATGATCTCCGATTTTCCCCGATCCGGCTTTGTAGGTTCCAGCCACAAAGCTTTCATTCGGATTAAAGACCCCTTCCTCAACAGCCGCCGCAAGGGTGAATGTTTTCATGGTTGAACCCGGTTCGAAGGTTTCTTCAATAGCCAGGTTACGCCATGTATCCGTAAGCCCGACTTTCGTTGTCGGATGGAAGGTAGGCCTTTGCCCCATCGCCACAATCTCCCCCGTTTTGGGATTGGAGACAATCGCTATGATTTGTTCGGGATCGTATTTTTCCTGCACTTTGCTCATCGAGTCTTCCAGGAACGTTTGTATTTTCTTATCGATCGTAAGCATGACATCATTGCCATTATCAGGAGCAACAACCTTTTCCTTCTTATCCGGTAAGAGGAAGCCCCATGAGTCACTGTCATATGTCAGTTTCCCATCCGTTTCCTGCAATTCTTTATTGAGGTACCTTTCGATGCCGAACTTACCAGCCATTTCTCCCGTTTCTTCATCCTTTTCAACATAGCCAATCAGATGGGAGGCGAAAATTCCGTTAGGATAAAAACGTTTATTGGTTCTTCCAAATGTAATTCCCGGCAGTTCCAATTTTTCTATTTTCTGCTTTAAGACCTGAGTCAAATCCTTGCCGGCGCTGCCAAATTCCACCTGGTATGCCCCTTTTTTCGTAAGTCTTTCATAGATGTCCTGTTCATCCATGTCGATATATTTAGCAAGCTTACTAGCGGTCATCTCCGGATCCTTAACATGCTCCGGCTCCTTTTCACTAAGTACTGCCCTTAAGATATAGGAGGAAGTATCCTCGGCAATGACTTCACCTTTTGTATCGAGTATGCTTCCCCTTTTTGCTTCTATGACCTGTTTTTTTTCATATTTCTTGTCGATTTTCGAAGCCAATACTTCCCCGCCTGCTGTACCTGTCACCTGAATATACAAAAAGCGGCAGACTAACACAAAAAAGAGCAGGCCGAATAAGAAGAATAATCCGGCTGCCCCATGCTTCATATTTTTTTGTTTCTGCATTATCACTGCACACCCTTCACATTATTCTCATTTAGCTTGAACCCTAGCGCTGCAGCTTTTTTCCAAATTCTTTCGTATGTACTAAGTTCAGCAACCTGCACTTTCAAATCATCATTCACTTTACCCTGTTCTTCAATCGAAGTTTCCACTAGTTGGATTTCTTTATTCGTTTCATAGATGGCCGCTTGATTAGAGACTATTTTCACTCCCATAAAGGTAACCATGATAGCAAGGGCACATAGTAAGAAAACTTCACCAATGGATATCTTCGCTTTACGGATGACCACTGTTTGATGTGTCTGTTGCTGCTGTTGGTCTTCATATTGCTGTTCTTGCACTTTTTTGGCTATGGAACTCATTCATGTTCCCCCTCACTGTTTTTTTGTAATTATTGCTTTTCGGCGATTCTTAGCTTAGCCGACCGGGAACGATTATTCCCTTCCAATTCTTCTTCTGAAGGTAAAATCGGTTTTCTCGTAATTATTTTCATAGTTGGCTTGAATTCATCCGGGATAACTGGAAGTCCTGGCGGAAGATCCGGCATGCTACTGGCCTTTTTAAATACCGTTTTACATATTCTATCTTCAAGCGAATGGAATGTAATGACAGATATTCTTCCCTCTTTATCCAAAAGCGATATGGCTTGCTCCAAGGAATCTTCAAAGACACCAAGTTCGTCATTCACAGCGATTCTTATTGCTTGGAACACTCGTTTCGCAGGGTGTCCGCCTTTTCGCCTTGCCGGGGCCGGTATCCCATCCTTGATTAATTCCACAAGCTCGAACGTCGTTTCAATCGGTTTTATTTCACGTGCCGCTTCAATTTTCCTGGCAATTTGTTTCGAAAACTTTTCTTCTCCATATTGGAAGAAAATCCTCAGCAAATCATGGAATGACCAAGTGTTCACGACATCATAGGCAGAAATGGCAGCACTTTGGTCCATCCTCATATCCAAAGGCGCATCATGGTTATAGCTGAAACCACGCTCCGGTGTATCCAATTGTGGGGATGACACACCTAAATCATAAAGGATCCCATCCACTTTCTCGATTCCCCGGGCATTCAGCTCTTCTTTTAAGTATTTAAAATTATTAGGAACAAGAACAATACGTTCGCCATAGCTTTCCAATTTTTCCTTAGCATTCCGAATCGCCGTTTCGTCCTGATCAAAAGCATAAAGCCTTCCCTTGTCAGAGAGCTGTGAAAGTAAGTATTCGCTGTGACCGGCTCCTCCTAAAGTACAATCCACATAAATTCCATCAGGTTTGATGTTTAATCCATCAACCGTCTCTTTTAATAACACTGTTGTATGTTGAAACATGCTAGACATCCTTCCAATCGGTTATTGAGTGACTCTATTTCTGAGGGCAGCCTTAAATATCAAAGCCAATCATATTTTCTGCTATCTCAGCGAAAGAATCCTCCGAAGCTGAAAAATAGTTTTCCCAAAGGGATTTGCTCCAAATCTCAATGCGATTGGTAACACCAAGAATTACACATTCTTTTTCCAATTGGCCATATGAAGTAAGCGGCGTGGGGATATTAATTCGCCCTTGTTTATCAATTTCGCATTCTGTAGCTGCAGAAAAGAAAAAACGGGTAAAGGCTCGGGCATCTTTTTTTGTTAAAGGCAGGGCTTTCAGCTTTTCTTCTAGCAGCTTCCACTCTTCCATAGGGTAACCAAATAAACACTGATCGAGTCCGCGGGTAAGGACAAATTGCTCCCCAAGATTTTCCCTGAATTTCACTGGGACTATCAAACGGCCCTTTATATCGATGTTATGATGGTACTCTCCCATGAACATACCCACTACCCCCACATTCTAATCTCAATGTACCACATTCCCCCACCTTTCTCCACTTGTTTTTACTTTCTCCTTTCAAGTAAAAATTACCTTCTTTTCTTCTTAAGTTTATTTAGCCAAATTATTCAAAGAAACGTGCATTTCCCTCGAATGCACTCAGACTAAGACGCAGTCCCACTATTACTGTCGAAGCACCACCTGACAATTGCCCAGGAAACAGAAAAAAAGACAGGCTTTAGCACCTGTCTTTTTTTCACCTTTCAATCCCTTCATCAGGATTGGTCTGCGGCAACCGTATTCAAAATGATTTGTCCGCCACTTTTCCCCAAAACGAATGGTTTTTCTAAATGAAAATCAATTTATGCTGATTATTGAACCGATAGTCCAGTTTCATCATATCCCGTACGAACTCCGGCCCGTATTGATTCAAGTAATAAAACACATTCCAAATCCTCTCCTGGGGTGATTCGAGAGGGTACAGTGAATTTGCTATCCGGTCATATTTTTTCAATATGACCGAATGTCGTTCCTTTGTACGGTCACCGATTTTGCCATATATGAAATTCAATTGCTTTTGAATGAATTCAATGTTTTTATTCAACATCGGCTCAAGTCCTCTATCTAAAGAGACAGCGTGGACAAATAGCTTTTCATGGTTCTCTTCAAGCTGTGATTTCAGCGTCCCGAACAGAGTGTCAATCGTTTCATCTTTAACGGAATCAAGGTAACTTTCCACAGCATTAGCGGTTCCTTCAGTCAGAACAGTTTCCAAACTGAGTTCCATTTCTTCAAGGTCGCTGTGGATACTCCGCTCCACCAGCGTGATGTTTAACCTAGGAATGATTGGCGGCATCTTCATGGAAAACAACTCAAACACCCTTTTTAATTCTGCCCAATAGGCTATTTCCCCTGGCCCAGAAACGAAAGCCAATACAGGGAAGAGCATTTCCTGCATAAGCGGGCGTGTAATGACATTGTTGCTTAATCGTTCTGGATGATTTTTGGCTATCTGCAAGAGTTCCTCCACGGTAAATGTTACCTCACCGTTTTTTCCGCTGAAACCGCCTTCTACACGTTCGAGTAAACATCGATCTTTTTTTTCTGGATCATAATAAAATAAGTTAGCTGCCCGTTTATCCATTTCAATCATTTTTGCATACCCTTTCGCATGCATGAATGATTGCTGTTCCTCGACCACTTCAGCAATCCGTCCACTTTCATTGACCATCGATTCAAAGTATGCCTTCTCAATTCGCCTTAAATCCGGATCTCCGGCATCGACTAGTAAAAGGCCATATTCTTTGAACCATTCATGAATCAGCTCGGCGAAGAAATCGACAAAGGTATTCGATTTCCTAATGGTTTCCTTCATATCAATCAGGAGTTTGTTCGTAAATTCCGTTTCTCCATATGTTTCAATGATTTCCTCAAGCCACTTCTCTGCCTTTTCCGTTTCCAGCTCCACATCAGAAACCATTGTTTTATATGGCTGGTAGGAAGGATAGGTTTTTTTATCTGGTTTTCCGTTTTTCATAACATAAACATGATTGACTTCAGCCAAATCATGATCTTCCCCAGCTATCCAAAAAACTGGAATGACTGGCTGCCCCAGTTTCTTTTCCTGTTCTTCCGCAAGTTTAATGATCGATATCACTTTATGAATGGTATACAACGGCCCTGATAATAACCCAGCCTGCTGTCCTCCGATCACAACCACGGAATCATCCCTGCGCAACCTTTCAATATTCCCCTTAACTGCCTCACTGAATGAAAGACGAGACATGTATTGTTGTATGTAATCCGACAATTCATCACGTGAAAAAGAACGGTTCATCAATTCATTATGCCTATTGAGATAAATGTCAGGCTTAGACAAGTCATAGTGAAAATAATCCTCCGTTTCGAGACGGTTTTGTAAATAGTCCGATGCAAAACGGTTTAAAGATGGTAACGCGAGATCTTTCATCTCCATTTCTGTTCTCCCTTTCTCTGCAACTACAATTCTTTTTAGAGTATAACATTCCGGTTTAAGAAAACAAAAGAAGTTGCCCAGCAGCAGAAAATTGATGCGATGTTCTATGTTATGTAGTCAATACCTTCGTAATACTTGTAATTATACCAATTGAAAATAATAATAGATAAGCCACAAAAAAGAAGGCGAAGTTCACTCTCCAAAAACCCTTTAATACCTTATGGAAAATGATTTCTTCTTTTACCTTGTAATGGACAAGAACCACCACGAATGCGTTGATGAGCATGATGAGCATGATCACCCAAAGAATTTGCATATCCCAAATCGTAATGATCAAATAATGAACGGATAATACGAACAGCAGCGTACTCATGTCCATTGCAAATTGAACGGAGCGCCGATGGTTTCCAGTGAATTGTTTGGCCCCTATAAAAAAAAGTATATACCCTACGAATGGCAAGGTAATAAATATCGCGGCAAGGCTTGAAACTACGTACGGCACATCCTCATCCCCCCTGAGACTCTTTTCCTTTGACCATCTTATATAGAGAAGACGTCAGGCAACCACTTTTCCCTTTACTCTTTGCCTCCGAGAGGATATGACCCAAAATAGCATCAATTTCCGTTTTACGGCCATTTTCTAAATCTTTTAGCATTGACGATCGATTTTCCGCAGTTGCCATACAAACGGATTTCACATGTTCAAATGACTCAGCCTTATTTTGAATTTCCAAAATACTGGAGATTTCTTCAAAAAGTTCTTGAAATAATTGGTAGTAAAAAGAGTTAGTGATTAAACCGCCATTTTCCACATCAAGTATCGCCGTTAATGGATTTATCACTGCATTGACGACCAGTTTATCCATCAGCATCGAGTGAAAATCTTCACTCATCGTAAAAGGAAAATGATCGATCCTTTCATTCACTAACGATAGTTGCTCAAGTTCCCCTTTATAGGAAGCAACCTTTGTAATGCCGAGCCCCGTATGCTCCACGGTATTCCCGTCATGCTTCAATGCTCCATGCTCCACTACCCCCACATATATGGTTGGGGATTGAAGCTGCTTTAAATAAGAAATATGCCCATAGCCATTCTGCAAGAATAGCAATGGAACCTGAATGCCTTTGATCCTAGGCAGTATTTGCGGAAGGTGATATTGCTTGACGGCCATTATAAGAAGATCCACATCCGATATCCCTTCATCCAGCCCCTTAGAAATGATGCCTGTCAGCAGTCGGATTTCACCATCCTCAATAAGGCGGATTCCATCACGTTGGATGATGGACGCCTGTTCCGAGGTATGAGTATATAGAGTCACATTATGTTTTTCACTTAAATGAGACGCAAACAGCAGCCCTATGGCCCCTCCGCCAATGATTCCAATTCTCATAATACCCTTCCTTACTTTTTGAAATATATTTCTATTTTATCACATTATCTTTTTTACCCTGCACCAATTTTCCCATCGTTGGAAAACACAGCCAATCTGATTGAATGAAATTGAATTGCCATTAACGATGTCTCATCATAAAATACCAATGGAAAGAATCATTAATACGCCATTGAAGATTTATTTTCTTCTTTAAGTGTTAATTTAATGGTATATTAGATACGAAAAGCTTAGCCATTTTGAAGAATTTACAGGAATAAAAGATAACTCCAAACTCAACCCAAGAGAAATTGAAGGGAAAAGGGCGGGGGATAAAAGGCTATAAGCATTTAGTCAGCCAGGATAAGTCGATGATGTCATACTAGATTTAACCTGAGCTGGAATTCCACATGTAAAGATCAGTGGGATGACTTTCAAAGGGTACTATCGGAAGAGGTTTATCAGAATTAAGGGGGAGCTTTTTTATGGAATACAAGGTTGAACGATTACTTGTAAATTTTAAAACGCTTGAGGAATTCAAAAAATTCAAAGAATACGGGATACAGGAACTGTCCATGCTAGATGATTTAGAGGGTAACATCATCGAAAATGACAGCCAATCACCTTTTTACGGAATCTTTTATGGCGATAAACTCGTAGCCCGCATGAGCCTGTATAAAAGAAGCGCTAAATTCGACCGGTATTTTGACAAGTCCAGGGATTTCCTTGTTCTTTGGAAACTTGAAGTCCTGCCTAACTATCAGAAAAAAGGTTATGGAAGAGCTTTGGTCGAATTCGCCAAAAGCCTGAACATGCCTATCAAAACCAACCCAAGAGTCCATTCACAAGACTTTTGGAAAAAGATGGGTTTTTCTGCTGTTTCCTATGATTTGGACAGGGACCTCGGAGAGAACCCACTGATTTGGAGCCCATTTGACATACAAGATAATAAAGAAATAGATACAGAAGAATAAGGAAGTAGCAAGAAAATGCGGGCGGATTTTCCCACCCGCATTTTTTATTTATTGACCCTTTCCAAATTACCATTCTTATCCATTTGAAAACTCACCTTTGGATTCGCCTTTTCGTCCTCTTGCACACTAAGTTTTCTTGCACGCTCCATAATCTGCATTAACGCACGATAATCTTCCTCAACAGCTTTCAGGTTTTCCTTAAGCAGGACATTCTCTTCCAGTAATCGGACATTTTCCCGTTCAAGAAATAGGGACCGCTCAGAAATCCGTTCCTTTTCCTTATTATCAAGCTGAAAGAATTCATCCATTTTGGTTAAATATAATATAACTTCCTGAAGGGTAATAGATTCTTTATCTTCATGCTCGGGCTTTTTTTCTTCAATCATGACATTTTCCACCGCTGCAACCGAATCCCTTTCCACTTCAGGATTATTGACTGCCTGTTCTTTCCTTTGTTTTTTCGCCAGCTCTATCCCTGATTTATATTGCTTCCTGACAAATGAATTCCAACGGAACCCACAAGCAGCAGATGTCCTCGATAACTGTTTCCCCACTTCTTCAAACGCCTTTAATTGTGTACTGCCTTCTCGTATATGCCTTAATACCACTTCAGCCAACAACAGATCCTCATCATGAGTCCATGCATCTTGTCTCGCAATCGTCATCTCTCTACCTCCTTAGCAAGTTTTAATTCATAATATGCACATGCTAGGAAAGATAGAAGGTATATAGAGCGTGTAATGATTATTTTTTCTTATTTAAAAAACGTTCGACTGCAGCATGATGCTCATCACTCGCCCACAGTTTGGAACATTCCCGGATTTCCGCATCCATTCTTCCTTTAAGCCCGCCATCCTGCCATTTATGGACCAGCAATCGTTTATAGGCCATCAATACCCCTGTCTCATGGCGGAGAAAATCTTCCGCGAACCATTCCCATCCATCGGTACCTTCTCCGACTATCTCATCTACGAAACCAAGTTCCTTCGCTTCCTCGGCTTTATGTATTTTTGCATCCAATAATAGCTTTAGCGCTTTTTGCTCTGGTATTTTTTCAAGTAAAAGCGTTGCTCCGCCCCAGCCTGTCGTTATCCCTAGAGTACCTTGCACAAACCCTAGCCTAGCTTCCCTCTTTGCTAATCTGAAATCACAAGCTGTCGCTATTTCGCATCCACCTCCGAAAGCACTTCCATTGATTAGCGCTATTGTCGGTTTTGGGAAAACTGCTAGTTTATAAAGAATTTCACCCATTTTCGATAACATAGCAAAGGCCTCTTCATCTGTATGCAAATCCTGAAATTCCCTTAGATCCCCGCCTGAACAGAACGCCTCAGAGCCCGCCCCTGTCAGGACCAGCAACTTAACTTCATCATCGCATGCAGCTTCTGACAATATCGACTCAAGTTCGTCCATCAGCTGATAATTCACGGCATTCCTTTTCTCCGGTCTATTAAATAGGAGCTTCACGAAACCGCGTTTATCCCTTTCAACTTCAATCACCTGATCCATGTAAACACCTTCTCCAAAATCATTGGCAAATGTGGATGATTCAAAATATTCTGCCAAATATATTTGTAAAAAAAGCACAGAGAAAAATCCCTGCGCTTTGATTAGCGTGTTGCATCAAGAAAGCTAAGCTCTCAAGTAGGTCAAGAAATTATTTTGCGACAACTTCTTTTCCTTTATATGTTCCACATTCTTTACAAACGTGATGTGAAAGAGTCATTCCACCACAGCTCGGGCATTCTACCATACCAGGTACTTGAAGCTTGAAGTGCGTACGACGTTTTCTTTTTACAGTTTTCGACGTTCTTCTAAAAGGTACAGCCATTATTCCCACCTCCTTAAAAAATATAAAAAAGCTGGAAAAATCGGATTAACGATTTTTCGTTCCAATCAAGATTCTTTATTGTTGTCAAAAAAGTCGGCAAGCTTTGCAAATCTCGGATCAACCTTATGCTCATTTTCCTCTTCGGAAATAACAGCCCAGTCTTTCCCAGATTGAGGAGCAGCTTCATTCGAATCGACATCCTCACAAAAAACCTGCATCGGAATTTCTAGCAATAAATTTTCTTTAATTACCGGTATTAGGTCTACAACGTCACCTTCCACAACAGTGACATCATCTCCGTAGAAATCTGTGCCATCTGCCTTTAAAAGAAAGGTTTCCTTTGTATCAATATCAATCGGATATTTAACGTCTACCAGTGTACGGGAGCAAGGTAATGTTAATTCACCTGAAAGATGCAAGTGAAAAGTAATCTCGGTCGAGCTGATATCAGCTCTTCCTGCTACTCTGATCGGAGAAACATCGCGAATTTGCGGGTCTCTTTCTCTAATGTCCAAGACATCCACCAGTTCATCAAACCGTAAATCTTTGTCCCGAATTTTTTGAAGTTGACTAATCGTCCATTTCAAATGAAATCACCTCAAGGCAACAAAAATAATTATAGCTTTCAATTATAAGTTTGTCAATATTTTTTCTTTACACTATAATGTAGTCATCCTAACTGATTGTCTAAGTTTTATGAATCATTTTCAAACAAAAAATCCAGACGATTACTTATAGTAATTTTACTTGAAATACTATTTTAGCACTAAGTTGATAAAATACAAAGTTTTTCTCTGAGGTGAAGGAATGAAAGCTTGCGGTTTAGTAGTCGAATATAACCCTTTTCACAATGGACATGTTTTACATGCGAGAGAAAGTAGAGAAAAAACAGGGGCAGATGTTGTTGTCGCTGTTATGAGCGGACCCTTCTTACAGCGTGGCGAGCCCGCTATCGTCAGCAAGTGGACACGTGCCGAAATGGCCTTGAATGGCGGCATAGACCTTGTCATTGAGCTGCCCTATGCTTTCGCGACACAGAAGGCGGAAATATTTGCAAAAGGATCTATCGCTCTTTTGGAATCCCTTGGCTGTGACTCCTTTTGCTTCGGAAGCGAGGATGGCAATATTGAACCATTCATCACCGCCCACAGAATTCTTTCGGATAATTCCGCTGCATTCGATGCCGCAATTAAATCGGCCATGGATGCCGGTAATAGTTATCCGGCAAGTGCTGCCCAGGCTTATCGTTCGATCATCAATGATGATGCGGCATTGGATTTGACGAAGCCGAATAATATCCTTGGAAAGGAATATGTAAGTGCTGCCCTTTCAAACGGCTACTCCATTCGCCCTTATACGATTCAAAGGGTCGCTGCCGGATACCATGAAACAACGTTGTCCAAAGACCCTATTGCCAGCGCAACTGGGATACGTAAAGCCATCCATGAACATCAGGATTTAAATTCTGTTTCCAGCTATATTCCACAAGCGACGTTGAGTGGTCTTGAAAAATATTTAATGCACTACCATGCCTTGCATGACTGGGAAATGTATTGGTCCATGTTGAAATACCGTATCCTTTCCTCCTCTTTAACCGAATTGGCAGCAATATACGAAATTGAGGAAGGCATAGAACACCGAATAAAGGAGATGGCCAACCAATCTTCGAGCTTTACTGGATTCATGGCAGCGCTTAAGACAAAACGCTATACATGGACACGGCTACAGCGGATGTGTGTCCATATATTGACCCATACATTAAAGGAACAGGTGATTCACAATGACCAACCAGCCTATATCAGACTTCTCGGCATGAATGGCCGGGGACAAGAATATCTTGGCTCTGTAAAAAAAGGCTTGCCCCTCCCGCTCATCTCTAAACTTTCGTCCTATCGGAAGCAGGACATCGATACGGACTTGAGAGCAGCACAGGTGTATGCACTGGGCTTGTCCGAACCGTATCAAGCCGCATTGATGAAACGGGAATATGAATCTCCCATCATTTTCAAATGAAGAGTGGTTCAAGATTGGTCCGTTTCATCCTTTAGAAAAACTAATCATCAAAAAAAGCGCAAACAGTAGGTAACTGCCTGCGCTTTTTTTCAATTTTCTTTTCCATTTAGCTTCGTTAAATAGGTTATTGCATCTTCAAAGGTGTCAATCGGCACGATCTTCATGTCGGTGTCAATATCCTTTGCTGCAATGAGTGCATCTTCATAATTCGAACCTGCTGCTCCGTTTTCATTCGGGGCAAAGAATATTTCGGCTCCAGACTTATCGGCTGCAACTATTTTCTGTTGAATTCCGCCAATTGGACCGACTGTCCCATCATCGGACATCGTTCCCGTACCCGCTATGTCATATCCATTTGTAAGATCACCTTTGGTTAATTGATTATAAATTTCCAATGAAAACATTAAACCAGCCGAAGGACCGCCTATTTGTTCTGAATCTATGGCAATCGCAGGTTTAGTGGTCACTTTTCGATTATCATCCAGCGAAATGCCGATTCCTACCCTATTTGGGTCATTTTTAAATGGCTGCAATGAAAGAACGGCCGTTTTCTCTGTCTCTTCCCGCTTATAGACTATTTTAACTTCATCTCCGGCCTTCTTTCCGTTAATATAGTCCATGAATTCCTGTGCGGACTTGAATTTAACATCATCAACCTGAATGATTTGATCGCCCGCTTTCAGCTCTTTAGCTGCCGGCATTCCTTTTAGCACGTCCAAAACATATACACCCAGGTACTCGTATTCGACTTCTTTCCCTGCTTTTTCATATGCGATCTTAATGGCATTATTTTTAGAGCCATCCATCAAGTGGAGCTGCCTGATATTATATTCTTCATCTGTTTCATCTTCGGTTCGGATGGATGTTTCCGGATAAAGCTCCTGATATTTGCTCCACTTCGCCAGCATGTAGGAATATATATTCGCCCGGCCCATCCTTACAGTGGTTAACATAAAGCTTCCTTTTGCTTCATCTCCTCCGGATACCTCAATGATTGGCTCCAATTCTTTAGCCATTCCTGGTTTTGATACATAAAAAGGTAGGGAATAAAGGGCTGATGCTATGAGAAGTATAGCCACTACCAGGAAAGTGCGTACATACATTTTACGGCTCATCTTCAAAGGACTCCTTCCAAGTAACAATGCTCTGCTTAATTTGATCTATCTTACCTCTTGCAGCTTCTTCTCCAATACTAATTATTTCCTGTACGTTTGTAAATGATTTCGAGCTGTATTTCTCAACCCTGGGGCGTATCATGACGTCTGAAGCAAACTCCCTGCTTTTAACCAGCTCCATTTGCAGGATATCGAGGCTTTGCATGATGACGTCATAAATGGAGTTTATCTCCATATCCTGTTTCACGTGGGCTACATCCACACCAATAATGATGTCTGCTCCCATATCCTTCACGACTGAAACAGGAACCCTGTCAACAACACCGCCATCAACAAGCAGTCTGTTTCCGATTTTTTCGGGAATGAAAATGCCTGGAATGGAGATGCTTGCCCTTACAGCCGGTGCGATGGGGCCTTCCTGAAAAATGACTTTTTCCCCCGTTTTTATATCAGTGGCGACCACCGCCACAGGAATATCAAGTTCTTCAAATTTCTTGCCATATGTAAATACCCTGATTAAATCCTTTGTCCGTTTACCCGAAATGAAGCCCATCTTAGGAATGGTGAAGTCCAAATAATACTTTCGCTTAAATGCACGGGACAACTTATAGAGCCTCTCGATATCCGACCCCGCTCCATAAAAGGCTGCAACCATAGCTCCCATGCTGCTTCCAGCAATCATATCTATCGGAATGCCTTCTTGCTGCAATACCTTTATCACGCCAATATGTGCAAACCCCCTAGCTCCTCCTGACCCAAGTGCAAGCCCGACCTTTGGTTTCGACAAAGATATCCCTCCCGCTTTAACTAATTCAAAATATTGAAATAACACTCATTCAAAGTTATGGTCTTAAACGGATTTATAGAAGCATATTATTTATATTGACAGTGAAACAAGCATGGCAAATATAAACCATGTAGCCAATGAAGTGAAGGGCTGCATTGAAATTCCATTGTACAGAACATCTTCTTTACATGTCGGTACAATCCTTATTCCATCATGCGCTTACTTTTCGAGAAAAAGAAGTTCATATTTTATTATATACGAAACGAACTGCCCTTATTTAGTAACCTTCAAGAGGAGGCTGAATTTTGCTAAAATCAAAATCTAAAACAGTACTGTTAGCTACCTCCGTCACGATGATGGCAGTTGGCTTGATCATCTTCCCCCAAGAATCCTTTGAAGCTTCCAAAAGCGGACTGAATATTTGGTGGACAATTGTTTTCCCTTCGCTTTTACCTTTCTTGATTTTCTCGGAGTTATTAATCAGTTTTGGGGTTGTCAGGTTCATTGGTGTCATGCTCGAACCATTTATGCGTCCCTTATTCCGTGTACCAGGAGTGGGTGGTTTCGTTTGGGCAATGGGACTTGCATCAGGATTTCCAGCCGGGGCGAAATTCACTGTAAGGCTTCGTCAGGAAGAACAATTGACCCGCATTGAAGCTGAAAGACTCGTTTGTTTTACTAATTCATCCAATCCATTGTTCCTGTTCGTAGCCGTTGCCGTTGGTTTTTTCCACAATCCTCATTTAGGGATCATCCTTGCGCTTTCCCATTACCTAGGAAATTTTTGTGTAGGCATCATCATGCGTTTTTACCGTTGGAAAGAAGAAAAATCCCATACAAAAGTACTGACCAAGCTCCCTTCCATAAGACAAGCCTTTAGCCAAATGCATCGAACCAGAATAAAAGAAACAAGACCATTTGGCAGTTTACTTGGAGATGCGGTACTCTCATCCATCCAAACCCTATTGATGATCGGGGGGTTCATCATTCTCTTTTCTGTGGTGAACAAGCTTTTATTTCATATGAACATTACCGGATTGCTAGCTTCTGGGGTCGGAGGAATTTTACATATTTTTAATTTCCCCGATTCCTTAAGCCTCCCCTTCATATCAGGCATGTTTGAAATGACTCTAGGTTCAAAATTAACCAGCACGGTCGAAGAGGCGACACTCTTTCAGCAAACTGTGATGACAAGTTTCATCTTAGCTTTCAACGGGTTCAGCATTCAAGCGCAAGTTGCCAGCATCATTGCCGCAACGGACATTCGTTTCACTCCCTTTTTTCTGGCTAGGATAGCACATGGCCTTCTGGCATCCATTATTACCGTCCTGCTTTGGGAACCATTCTATAAAGGCACAATGTACAGCGGCAACCCGATAAACGCATTCCCAGTCAGCGGATCAGATGAACACGCGAATTCCCTATATCAAAGCATGCTTGATATTGGCCCCATTTTAACACTTGTGTTTTTGATCCTATACATCATCATATTTACCAAAAGGCTATTCAAAAGCCTTTCGTAAACCGAAAAAAGAGCATTGCGCGTTGGCAATGCTCTTTTCAGACTGTAGACAAACTCGATGAAAATCGAGTTTGTCTACAGTTTTTTTGGGCTTGCACAAATTTTGACGTTGATTTCCACTTCAGGCACTCGCT
>NZ_JBIWES010000009.1:0-213411 GCF_044762665.1 Peribacillus sp. NPDC096622
CTATCTGAAATTTTAAACATAGTTGATTGGAACGGAAGGTGCGAGACTCCTGCGGGAATAGCGAGTCCAAGGGAGACCCCACAGGCGCAAGTGCGTCGAGGAGGCTCCCGGACCGCCCGCGGAAAGCGAGTGCCTGAAGTGGAAATCAACGTCAAAATTTGTACAAGCCCAAAAAAACTGTAGACGCTTGGGAACCCCAAGCGTCTTTTTGTTGGATTAGTCTACATCTATTTCAAAGGCGACATCCACATTGCCATTGATTGCTTTTGAATAAGGACACATTTGATGCGCTTTATGAACAAGGGTTTCGAATGTCTCCTTGTCGACCCCGGAGCCCTTCACAGCCAAAGTTACAGCCAAGCTATACTGATGCATCTCACCCATCAATAGACTGACGCTTGCGGTGACTTTGGAATCGAAAGAAACGCGTTCAATTTTACCAACTGATTGCAAAGCACTATCAAAACATGCAGCATAACCAGCTGCAAAAAGCTGTTCCGGATTAGATGCTTCAGGCATCTGTTTAGCCCTAGGCGTTCCAGGCATCGCAATATCAACCGTGAAGTTGCCGTCAGCAGAAATTGCCGTTCCTTCTCTGCCGCCATCAACTGTTACAGACGTTGTAAATAATGTTTTTGTCATCATTTTTTCTCCCTTATCTTTTTATTTTTAATTGTGCACAATTAAATTGTACAATATTAATTTTAGGATGTCCAATGAAATGTTTAAAACCGTTAAATTGGTTTTGAAAGGAATTAGAATGATCGGAACTTGAAATCGGTAAAGAAGAAGTATGGTGAAAAAAAGGTGGAACGGAAAAAGGCTGACTATCCCGTTGGTTGAACGGAGACAGTGCAGCCTAAAGGTCGTCCTGACATATTTATTAATTACGGTGACTTTCATATTTATTCACTTTGGTCAACCGCTTCAGGATATCCAACTCGGTTTTGGACAGTGAAGGGCTGTTAGCGGCCTGGCAGTTATCACGGAGCTGCTGTACCGAGCTTGCTCCTGGAACAACGGTAGCGACGCTTTGATGGGACAATACATATTGAATTGCCGTTTCATTCAACTTCCTATCGGAAAGTTTGTCCTTTATTTGCGGAAGCAAATCTTTAAGTTCGTGATAGCTATAGTCAAGGTATCCATCCTCATTTGCTTTTTCAAGCATTTTTTCACTGAGCAGCCCTTTGGCAAGGGGGCCACGGGCGATCATGCTGATCTGTTTGCTGGCCAAAAGGGACAGCCACTCTTCTGGGCGGCGGTCGAGTAGATTAAATTGCATCATCACGGAATCAAGCTCAGACTTTTCAGTGAATTCCTTGATGACATTCGGACGAATCGAGGAAATTCCATAATATCGGATATAGCCTTCTTTTTTCAAATCTTCAAATGCTTCTACCGTTTCTTCGATATTGTCTGAAGTGGTGCCGCCATGTAACTGATAAAGATCAATATAATCAGTCCCCAATCGCTTTAAGCTATCTTTTACTGCCGTTTTAATATGAGCGCCAGATGGATCCCAACTCCAGGAATCTTTATTTTCATTCCAGCGGTTTCCAACCTTGGTGGCTATGTATACCTTATCGCGGACCGATTTTAAATTCTTTCCGACGATTTCTTCATTCATACCGAAATCATATAAATCGGCAGTATCAAAATAATTGATTCCTTCATCTAAAGCGGCCTGTATGATTTCGGATGCCTGATTTTCAATAGTCCCCAATGACATGCATCCAAGCCCGATTTCAGAAACTAGCAAGTCAGAATTTCCTAGTCTGCGTTTTTTCATGTTATCCACTCCCTTTACATTCATTGTAAAGGAGAAATCCATTTCACTCAAAGAATTCACTTGATCCGTTTTAAAGGAGTGGGCGGCACCTGATCGTGTATGTCGGCAATCCAATCATTGACATAAACATATTGATTTTGTAATTGTTTTAGTTTTTGAAGGATTTCCCAGCTCTTTCCGGATAAAGTAACGCTTTTTTCCAATACGTAAACTTTCATTAAATCGACCTCCATCTTTATTATGGTAAAATGTATGAGGAAACATGCTGCAATTAGAACAGAGGAGTGGTCAGGATGAAAAAATTTGAAGAAAAAACGCTGTCTTCGGAAAAAATCTTCACAGGAAAAGTAATCAGCCTGCAAGTGGATGATGTAGAGCTTCCTGATGGGAAAACGGGTAAACGTGAAATAATCAAGCATCCGGGAGCGGTTGCCATCATAGCTCTCACGTCAGAAAATAAGATCATCATGGTTGAACAGTACCGTAAAGCGCTGGAGAGAAGCTTGGTGGAAATTCCTGCAGGGAAGCTGGAAAAAGGCGAAGAACCGGTTCTGTCGGCTAAACGGGAGCTGGAAGAGGAGACAGGTTATGATTGTGAAAAAATGGAGCACATCATATCCTTCTATACATCCCCAGGTTTCGCCGATGAATTGGTCCACATGTATGTGGCCCACAATTTGAAAAAGAAAGAAAATGCGGCACCACTGGATGAAGATGAATTTGTCGAGATGCTTGAACTCACGTTGGAGGAAGCCCAAACTTATATGGATGAAGGGAAGATCCAGGATGCCAAAACGGCATATGCAGTTCAGTATCTGCAGTTGAAAAAGGCGATGACATCATAAATGAAAGAGTATTACGCTGACCTGCATATCCATATAGGCAGAACGAGAAGCGGAAGGGCCGTGAAAATAACAGGTGCTAAAACGTTAACCTTCAGCAATGTGCTGCAAGTGGCAAGTGAAAGGAAGGGCCTTGATCTAATCGGGATAATCGATTGCCATTCTCCTGAAATTATCGAAGAGATCGAAGCGGGGATTCTGGATGGCCAAATCACGGAAAAGATTGAAGGCGGACTTCAATACAAGAATACAACCATCATTCCGGGCTCGGAGATTGAAATTTATGATCAGAATTGTAATGGACCGATCCATGTCCTCGCCTATTTTCCCACTTTAAAAGCGATGAAGGAATTCTCCTCATGGATGAGCGGGCATGTTAAAAATATCACCTTGAGCTCCCAAAGGATTTATTGCGATGGAAGAACGCTGCAAAAAATCGTGAAGTCACTGGGCGGCCTGTTTATCCCGGCACATGTTTTCACCCCATTTAAAAGCTTATATGGAAAAGGGGTGCGATCCAGTCTGACAGAAGTATTCGATCCGAAGCTAATTGATGCCATCGAACTTGGTTTAAGTTCAGATACAGAAATGGTCAAGGATATCGAGGAGTTGGACTCCTATGTATTCGTAACAAATTCCGATGCGCATTCGCTTGGGAAAATCGCTCGTGAATATCAAAAAGTCCTGCTTGAAGAACCAAGTTTCAATGAGTTGGCAAAAGCCCTTAAAGAAACAGGGAATCGCAAGGTGACCGTTAATTATGGATTGAACCCCTTATTGGGAAAGTATCATCAAACCGTATGTTCAGAGTGTTTACATCAGGTATTGAGGGATAGTGAACAATGTCCTGAGTGTGGTAATAAATCCATTATTAAAGGGGTATCGTCCAGGATTGAAGAACTCTCCATTTCCGAGATGGACGGGAGAAACGGAAAGGAAAGGCCGCCGTATATCCATCAAGTACCACTAGATTTCATACCGGGACTCGGACCTAAATCCATGGAAAAACTGCTGGTGGCATTTGGAACAGAGATGAATATCCTTCATGAAGTTACGCTTGAACAGCTAATGGAAATCGTTCCTGAAAAATTGGCGGTCTACATCGATTCTGCCAGAAAAGGGACGCTTTCTTTTGAAGTGGGGGGCGGAGGAAAGTACGGAAAGATCAAAAAGGAATTAACTGAAAAAAGTCCTGACAGATGAGATCTGCCAGGACTTTTTTTAATTTGTAGTTTTTGCATAAATGGAGGTGTCCCGCACTTCCTTTCCGTCTGCACTAAGGCAGTCATTACGCAAAATTCCTTCAAGGGTAAATCCCAGCTTCTCGGGAATCCGTTTGCTGGCAATATTATTAGGATCACAGCGAATTTCGACCCGTTTTGCGCCGTAATGGTAAAAGGCGAATTTGGTTAACTTTTCCACAGTCTCCGTTATGTAGCCTAGTTTACTGAATCTCGTATCAATCCAATAGCCAATTTCGAATTTAGGAATATCCCAGTTAATTCGGTGCAGACCAGTGGAGCCGATGAATTGATCGTCTTCTTTTCTATAAATATGGAGTCTGATATCCTCTTTTAAAATGAAGTTCGCAAAGGCCTTAAGGACGTTCTGTTCAGAGGTTTCCAAAGAAACATCTTGATGGGCAAACGGCAGCCACTGTTGCAATTCAGGTTTAGAATGGACAATGGCTTCGTAAAGGTCCAGGCCATCGCCAGGCTGACAAGGTCTTAGATATAATCGTGGGGTTTCAATTTTTTCGGGAAAATCCATTAATATAGGTTTCATATCCTGCCTCCATCTCATTGGTATGGAAAATTATAACATGAATTGGGTTCAAGGTGTTCGGCTGATGGGGAAAGTTTTCTTAGCATAAATGAAAGAGTGAAAACATAGATTCTAGTAAGCGGAGTTGGGAGGATGAAAGATGAAAAAAAAATCTGTCGTACAAAATGCCGTAATGAAACATATTAACGAACATTCCTCATTATATGTCTTTATCACTGTGCTTTTTTTGATGGGTGTCATTTTTGGGGCAATATTGGTGAATAGCTTGAGCTTTACCCAAAAGGAAGACTTGTTCTATTATTTATCGCAATTTTTCGGACAAGTATCCAAAGGTGAATTTGCATCTTCGCATGATATGTTCAGCCAAAGTATTATGCATAATATAAAATATATAGGGGTCATCTGGATTCTCGGAATATCGGTCATCGGTTTGCCTGTCATCCTGGTTTTGTTATTTATAAAAGGGATGGTTGTTGGATTCACGGTAGGCTTTTTAGTCAATCAAATGGGATGGAGCGGGTTCTTATTATCGTTTGTCGCTATTCTGCCCCAAAATATTTTCATCGTCCCGATATTCATCGTAATAACCGTCCTTGCAGTCTCGTTATCAATGAAAATGATCAGCCGGATTTTCCTTAAGCAGGTTCGTGAACCGCTGAAGCCGATAATTTCACGGTATATTTTCTCATTGGTTTTGTCGGGGGTATTTTTGATTACGGCTGCTGCATTTGAAGCGTACCTATCCCCTTCTTTAATGAAAAATGTCGTAAGTTTATTGGGTCATTGATAGAAATATACCGTTCCCGCAAATTTTTTTATCTTTAACAAGAAATCTATTTTGACAGTTTTCCCTCTTTTGATATAATGGATAAGATAGCGGCGCGGGAGGGAATATTAGGTATGGAAATAGAAAACAGAATTGATAGGATAAAAAAGCAGTTACACTCGTCCAGCTACAAATTAACGCCTCAGCGAGAAGCGACCGTCCGCGTTTTACTTGAGCATGAAGAGGATCATTTAAGCGCAGAAGACGTTTACCTCCTTGTCAAAGAAAAGTCGCCGGAAATTGGATTGGCAACAGTTTACCGTACGCTAGAGTTGCTGACTGAATTGAAGATAGTAGATAAAATTAACTTTGGAGACGGGGTTTCCCGTTATGATTTAAGACAAGAAGGAGCTGCGCATTTCCATCATCATCTTGTTTGTGTGGAATGTGGTGCGGTAGATGAGATCCAGGAAGACTTACTTGAAGACGTAGAAGACATTGTGGAACGCGACTGGAACTTCAAGATAAAAGACCATAGATTAACCTTTCATGGCATTTGTCATCGATGTCATGACAAAGAAGAAAATTAGGGTGAATGAAGTCGGGCCTTTTCCATTTAATGGAGAAGGTTTTCTGCATTTTAAAAGCCTGTTTTCTCAAGTAAGAGCTGTTTTTGCTTTCTCCTTTCCGAAACACGTATAAAACTTGTCCTGTTGGGCATAGATTGATACAAAGGGCCGAATGGGAGGGGAAAGGATGAAAACATCATTATCGCTTATTTTGCACACGGCTAAAGTGATGATTCTCTTTGTTAGCTTCACTGTTCTTTTTTATATAGGAATGGTATGGTTAAATCAGGAATATCAAAATTATCATCGTTATGATGAACCGAAAGGCATGGCTGTAAAAGTATCGAAGGCTGTTGATACGGGTGATGATGCATGGCTTGAACGCCTAATGTTGTTTTATTTAAACGGGGAGTAATGAATATGGAGAATCAAATTAGGGATTTCATTCATTTTTTAACCATTGAAAAAGGACTTGCCAATAATACGCTCGTCTCGTATGAGCGTGACTTAAGATCATATTGGAGCTATCTGAAAGATGTTGAAACCATTGGGGATTGGAATGATTCACGGCGGGTGAACATCCTGCATTTTCTCGTGCATTTGAAGGATCAAGGGAAATCATCGAAGACGGTAGCGCGTCATATAGCTTCCATTCGGTCTTTTCATCAATTTCTTCTAAGGGAAAAAGTAACCGATCAAGATCCGTCCATACATATAGAAACGCCAAAACCGGAACGAAGCCTTCCAAAGGTATTAAGCATGGAAGAGGTTGAAGCACTATTGGAAGCCCCGAAGAAAATGGATGAATACGGATTACGCGATAAGGCAATGCTGGAACTGATGTATGCGACGGGTATGCGTGTCAGTGAGTTGATATCCATGGATATGAGTGATGTCCATGCATCGATGGGTTTTGTCCGTTGTGTAGGGAAAGGAAATAAAGAGAGGATCATTCCGATTGGACAAACTGCATTGGGTGCGATTGAACATTATATGGAAAGTTCCAGGGGGAAAATGGCCAGTCCCAAGCACAGGACAGATTCACTTTTTTTGAATCATCATGGAAACAGGCTGACAAGGCAGGGCTTTTGGAAGATTTTAAAAAAACTTGTAAAATCGGCACAAATTGAAAAAGAAATTACACCGCATACACTAAGACATTCTTTCGCGACACATCTATTGATGAATGGGGCTGATTTACGTGCCGTCCAAGAAATGCTCGGTCATGCGGATATATCGACAACTCAAATTTATACACATATTACGAACGTACGGATCAAGGATGTCTATTCAAAATTCCATCCGCGAGCTTAAAGGAATAGTAGAATGGTAGAAAGGTTGTGAATTTAACTGCGAGGCAGTTGAAGGAGCAGCCTTTTTTCTTTGTCGACTAGACTGATATAAGTGCTGCTGATGATTCTAACGCACATCTTTTGGCACTTTGTTTCATTCCGAAATATATTATTTGTCTCTATCATGGTAATCGTTTACAATGTAGAGAGGTCAGACTTCTGACGTTCTTGCGATTTCATTTAAAAGAAGAGTAACTGAGCAGAATAAGGGTATTATAGAGAGTATAAAAAGTGATTTACTATTTTAGGAGGAATGACTCATGAAAGGGAATTCAGCATTTAAACGAATATTTGTAATAGTTATGGATTCAGTTGGGATTGGCGAAGCACCTGATGCAGATTTATTCGGCGATAAAGGTGCGGATACACTCGGCCATATCGCAGAAAAAATGAATGGATTGAACATGCCGACCCTCGCAAAATTGGGTTTAGGCAATATTCGTGAAATCAAGGGAATTGATAAAGCTCAGCAACCTCTCGCATACTATACGAAAATGAAGGAAGCCTCTACAGGAAAAGATACGATGACTGGACATTGGGAAATCATGGGTTTGAATATATCGACTCCATTCCGTGTATTTCCAGATGGTTTCCCGGAATTATTAGTCAATGAACTCGAGGCGAAGATGGGTCGGGGAATTATTGGGAACGTCCCGGCAAGCGGCACGGAAATCATTGAGAGGCTTGGCGAGGAACATATGAAAACGGGTGCGCTGATTGTATATACATCGGCTGATTCCGTATTACAGATTGCTGCACATGAAGATATCGTCCCGATAGACGAATTATACAAGATTTGTGAAATTGCCCGTGAAGTGACAATGGCTGATGAGTTCAAGGTTGGACGCGTCATTGCCAGACCGTTCACAGGTGAACCGGGCAACTTCAAAAGAACGCCTAACCGTCATGATTATGCATTAAAGCCGTTTGACCGGACAGTAATGGATGAATTGAAAGATTCTGGTTATGATGTGCTTGCAATCGGGAAGATCTCGGATATCTTTGATGGGGAAGGTGTGACTGAATCATTAAGGACCGTATCCAATATGGATGGAATGGATAAATTAATCCAAACGGTAGAACAGGATTTCAAAGGGTTAAGTTTCCTTAATCTAGTCGACTTTGATGCTTTATACGGTCACCGCCGCGATCCAGAGGGATACGGAAAGGCATTGGAAGAATTCGATGCTCGGATGCCGGAAGTCCTTGAAAAACTGAAAGAGGATGATTTATTGATCATCACTGCAGACCACGGGAATGACCCGGTCCATGAAGGAACCGATCACACACGTGAATATGTACCATTATTAGTCTATTCCAAACGATTTACAGAAGGTGCCGAACTCCCGATAAGAGATACTTTTGCTGATATTGGGGCGACGGTCGCTGCTAATTTTGATGTGAAAATGCCTGCCTTCGGAAAAAATATATTGGGCGATCTAAATTTAGGGGAGAATAAATAAATGTTTAATAAAATAGAGACTGCTGCGTCATTCATAAAAAGTAAAATGGAAGGCTCTCCAGAGATAGGACTGATTCTTGGTTCCGGACTTGGAGTATTGGCGGATGAAATTGAAAATCCGATAACGATTCCTTACCACGAAATCCCGGAATTCCCGGTATCGACTGTTGAAGGACACGCTGGACAGCTTGTCATTGGACATTTAAGTGGCAAAAAAGTTGTAGCGATGCAAGGACGTTTCCATTTTTATGAGGGTTATTCCATGGAGAAGGTCACTTTTCCTGTCCGTGTAATGAAACTTCTTGGTGTTGAGACGTTAATCGTAACGAATGCTGCCGGAAGCGTTAATGAAAGCTATGAACCAGGTGACTTGATGCTCATTACGGATCATATTAATTTAATGGGGGCAAACCCATTGATTGGTCCTAATGAAGAGCGTTTTGGCCCTAGATTCCCTGATATGTCGGAAGCTTATAATAAAGACCTTAGGACGCAAGCCAAAAAAATAGCGGCTTCACTAGGATTGGATATTAAAGAAGGTGTCTATATCGGAAATACAGGACCGACCTATGAGACACCGGCAGAAGTGAAAATGGCAAGGATCCTTGGCGGGGATGCAGTTGGTATGTCGACAGTTCCGGAAGTGATCGTAGCAAGGCATAGCGGAATGAAGGTGCTCGGAATCTCATGCCTTACCAATATGGCCGCAGGCATTCTTGATCAGCCTTTGTCACATGAAGAGGTAATTGAAACGACTGAAAAAGTAAAAAGCAGTTTTCTTGAATTTGTTAAGCAAATCGTTAAAGACATATAAAACGAACCAAAAAAATACAAGTACACCTAAAGAGAAGCGGTGTCTTCAAAAAGCGGGGATTCTAATATGAGAATGGTAGATTTAATCGAGAAAAAGCGTGATGGAAAGGCTCTTACTACAGAAGAAATACAGTTCATCATCAAAGGGTTTACCGATGGATCGATTCCGGATTACCAAATGAGCGCTTGGTCAATGGCTGTTTATTTCAAAGGCATGAATGAGCAGGAACGTGCTGATCTAACCATGGCAATGGTCGAATCAGGAGATCAAATTGATTTATCGATGGTTGAAGGAATCAAGGTCGATAAACATTCAACAGGCGGTGTTGGTGATACCACAACTCTAGTGCTTGGGCCATTGGTTGCTGCTGTAGGTGTTCCAGTGGCAAAGATGTCAGGACGCGGTCTTGGCCATACAGGCGGAACGATCGATAAGTTGGAGTCTGTAAAAGGATTTCATGTCGAAATAGAAAATGACGAGTTCATCCGACTTGTAAATAAAAATAAGATAGCTGTCATTGGGCAAAGTGGTAACCTGACTCCGGCCGACAAAAAGTTATATGCATTGCGCGATGTTACGGGTACCGTTAACAGTATCGGTTTGATTGCTGGCTCGATCATGAGTAAGAAAATCGCCGCGGGTGCTGATGCAATCGTACTTGATGTTAAAACGGGAGCGGGCGCTTTCATGAAAACTCTCGAAGATTCCGAAGAGTTGGCGCATGCAATGGTTAGCATTGGTAACAATGTGGGACGAAACACGATGGCTGTCATTTCCGATATGAGCCAACCGTTGGGTTACGCAATCGGAAATGCTTTAGAAGTGAAGGAAGCCATCGATACGCTTAAAGGAGAGGGACCGGAAGATTTAACGGAACTTTC
Organism: Peribacillus sp. NPDC096622; assembly: GCF_044762665.1. Taxonomy (NCBI): domain Bacteria; kingdom Bacillati; phylum Bacillota; class Bacilli; order Caryophanales; family Bacillaceae; genus Peribacillus; species Peribacillus sp. NPDC096622. Next base: position 10,264 of record NZ_JBIWES010000009.1, read on the forward strand.
TTTAACACTAGGAAGCCATATGGTATACCTTGCCAAAAAGGCAAGCTCGCTGGAAGAAGCAAGAACCTTGCTGGAAAATGCGATCAAGGATGGGTCTGCACTTAACTCATTCAAGATTTTCCTGGAAGCGCAAGGAGGCGATGGTTCGGTTGTAGATCAGCCGGAAAAACTACCGCAGGCTGCTCATATATTCGAGCTGGAAGCGAAAGAGGACGGATATGTATCGGAAATCATCGCTGATGAAGTAGGAACGGCAGCCATGCTTTTAGGAGCCGGGCGGGCGACAAAAGAATCAGAGATTGATTTGGCAGTCGGACTGGTACTTCGTAAAAAAATCGGGGAAACCGTGGCAAAAGGTGAATCACTTGTGACGATTTACAGCAATTTCGAAGATGTTTCAAAGGTAAAAGAAAAATTGTATGAAAGCATTACGATTTCAAAAGAGAAAGTAGAAAAACCTACATTGATCTATAAAGAGATCATGGAATAAACATTATCCAAAAAAGGCCGCACTTTTGAGCGGCCTTTTTACGTTTATCCCATTGGATTTTTAAAAGGGGATGCCCATGCGCATCCCCTTTTAATTTGGTTCACTTTGTTACCCTATATCCAGTATATGTTCAAAATTCATCTTTATTTGTATAAAAATGGGTTTAATGGAAAAAATAAAAAATATAAAGATTGGAGGGTATGGAGATGAAGCGGATTCTTTCTGTATTTTTAACCGTTTTGGTAGCATTGGGTTTTAACATCCCGCATACAAAAGCAGCTGAAGAAAAAGGAGTCGAATTGGCGGCAAATGCTAAATCCGCTATTTTGATTGAACGGGATACAGGTACTGTTCTCTATGATAAAAATGCAGACGATCGTCTTTCACCGGCAAGCATGACGAAAATCATGACGATGCTGCTGATAATGGAAGCGATCGATAAAGGCGAACTTAGCATGAAGGAGAAAATCAGGACTAGTGAGTATGCAGCGTCGATGGGCGGTTCCCAGATCTTCCTCGAGCCAGGTGAAGAAATGACCACAGAACAAATGCTTAAGGGCATCTCGATTGGTTCGGCGAATGATGCATCGGTGGCGATGGCTGAACGTTTAGCTGGATCGGAAGAAGAGTTTGTCAGGAAAATGAACAAAAAGGCGAAAGACCTCGGGTTGAAAAATACAAAGTTCCAAAACGCAACGGGACTTCCTGTTAAAGATCATTACAGTTCGGCACATGATATGTCGATCATGGCGAAGGAATTATTGAAATACGATACGATTACAAGGTTCACGGGTACATATGAAGATTATCTCCGTGAAAATACCGAAAAGAAATTCTGGCTAGTCAACACAAATAGATTAGTGAAATTTTATCCTGGGGTCGATGGACTGAAGACAGGATTCACAAATGAAGCGAAATATTGTTTGACAGCGACTGCTAAAAAAGGGAATATGCGTGTCATTGCCGTCGTTTTCGGAGCCGTTTCTCCAAAGGAACGAAACGCTCAGGTCACCAAGATGTTAGATTATGCATTTTCACAATACATCACATACCCTATTTATAAACGCGGTGAGGTGTTAGGTGAAGCCAAGGTAAGTAAAGGACAAAAGAAATCCGTGGTGGGCGTCACAAGTGAACCTATTTCAGTTTTGACAGCCAAAAACGGAACGGCAAAGGATTTTACAAAAAAAATCACGCTTGATAAAGATTTGGATGCCCCGATTAAAAAAGGTGATGAGATTGGTACGCTTGAATTGAAGAAAAACGGTAAGGTGTATGTCGAATCTCCGATTGTTGCGAAGGAAACTGTTGATAATGCCAGCTGGTGGCAATTGTATAAACGGGCATTCGGCATGTTTACCCAGGCGAAATAGAATAAATTGTCGCATTGCCTGTTAATCGTACTAATTTAGGCGAAACTCCACTAGTTTTGCTAGTAAGGAGGAATCGGCAGGTGAAAAAGAGAATTTGACTCTTTATAAGACAGTGAAGGAGGCTGTATATAATGAGTCTTACGATTAATATGGAGGCGAAAAACCGCGTATTGTGCATTCGTCTCAAAGGTGATTTAGATCATCATACAGCAGAAAAATTGAAAAATCAGGCAGAGGCAGCCATTCAAAAGCATAATATCAAGCATATCATCCTTAACATGGAAGAATTGGATTTTATGGACAGTTCAGGGCTCGGAGTTATTTTGGGCCGTTATAAGCAGGTAAACAAAAAGCAAGGTGAAATGGTGGTCTGTGCAATTTCTCCAGCAGTAAAGCGGTTATTTGAGATGTCAGGGTTGTTTAAAATTGTTAAAATGGAACTATCCGAAAAAAACGCTTTGCAAAGACTGGGGGTTGCCTAATATGAAAAATAAAATGGAAACGAAATTTTCTGCACTTAGCCAAAATGAATCTTTTGCCAGGGTAACGGTTGCGGCATTCATTGCCCAATTGGACCCGACGATGGATGAATTGACAGAGATCAAGACCGTCGTGTCAGAAGCCGTTACGAATTCGATTATCCATGGGTATGAGAGTGATCCTGAAGGTTGGGTCTACATTTCAGTGGTCATCGAAGGCGATACTGTGGAATTGACCATCCGGGATGAAGGACTGGGCATTGAAGACGTCGAGGAGGCTAAACAGCCGTTATTTACGACAAAACCCGAACTTGAACGTTCCGGTATGGGATTCACCATCATGGAAAACTTCATGGATGAAATCAATATAATTTCCCATAAGGGCGAAGGCACGATCATTCGATTAAAAAAGCACTTAACTACAAGCAGAGCTTTGTGCAATTAAGGGAGACTTGCATATGGATGTGGAGGTTAAAAACGAGAAGAGCAAGAAAGGCCAGCCCCATTTAAAAGATGAGGAATTGCGGAGTTTAATCCAACGCAGCCAGAGCGGTGACCAAGATGCAAGGAATTTGATTGTCAATAGCAATCTGAGGCTTGTATGGTCAGTAGTGCAAAGATTCCTCAATCGAGGTTACGAACCGGATGACCTTTATCAAATAGGCTGTATAGGTCTGTTGAAGTCCGTGGATAAATTTGACTTATCGTTTGAAGTGAAATTCTCAACGTATGCTGTGCCTATGATCATTGGTGAAATCCAACGTTTTATCCGTGATGACGGAACGGTTAAGGTAAGCCGGTCATTAAAGGAAATGGCGAATAAAATTCGCCGGGCCAAAGAGGAACTTTCAAAGACGTATGGCCGTGTTCCGACTGTCAATGAATTGGCGGAACATCTAGAGCTGTCGCCAGAGGAAATCATCATGGCCCAAGAAGCTAGCAGGAGCCCTTCATCCATCCATGAAACGGTTTATGAAAATGATGGAGATCCGATTACCCTTCTTGACCAGATTGCCGACCATAATGAAACATCCTGGTTCGATCAAATCGCTTTGAAAGAAGCCATACATGAATTGAATGAACGTGAAAGGCTGATTGTTTTCTTGAGGTATTATAAAGATCAGACGCAATCGGAAGTGGCGGCAAGGCTTGGTATTTCCCAAGTTCAGGTGTCAAGGCTGGAAAAGAAGATTCTTCAGCAAATGAAAAACCACATGAATCAGTGATTCATGTGGTTTTTTTATTGCGCTGAAAATAAATATTGATTTTAGGAAAAAGTAAAAGTGACTTAAGATGAAAATATGGATGGGGTCGAATTTTTAGTTGAATTTAGGAATAAAAACGAATATTATAGTAAAGGTCGCGTTTCTCATTCGTTTTTTATCTTTCTTTCAATGAATAATGATCAGGAAAAACGTCGATGCAGTACAATATTAGGACACCTTGTATTTTCGTGCAAACGGTTGTCGGTGATTCCTTTAGATCTGGAGGTCTAAAAATATGTTTATGGAAAAGTTTTTCTCCCTGAAAGAAAATGGGACGGATGTCCGTACAGAAGTCATGGCGGGTGTTACGACATTTTTAACTATGGTTTATATCCTCATTGTGAATCCGGCTTTATTGTCTTCAATCGGAATTCCATTTGAACAAGTTTTCATGGCAACGGTCATATCAGCGGTGATTGGTACCCTTATCATGGGGCTCGTTGCAAAATACCCGATTGCGATAGCACCAGGGATGGGTTTGAATGCTTATTTTGCCAGCGTGGTGGGGGCACAGGGCCTTTCATACCAGACCGTATTCGGTACGGTTTTCATTGCTGGTTTGCTATTTCTATTAATTAGCGTGACTAGCTTGCGTAAAATGATAATTGATGCGATCCCTAACTCATTGAAATATGGCATCACATCCGGAATTGGTTTATTCATTGCGTTTATCGGATTGAAAAATGCTGGAATCGTAGTGCCTAATGAATCAACGATGGTGACGCTTGGCGATTTGCATCAGCCTGGAACCGTTTTAGCGTTAGCAGGCTTATTCATTACCTTGATTTTTATGGCCCGTAATATAAAAGGGGCAATTTTCATTGGTATGATCGTTACGGCAATCATTGGCTACTTTATCGGTTTGCTCAACTTCGATGGGGTCTTATCTGTACCACCAACACCGGTATTTTTCGATATCGATATCGCTGGGGTCTTCACGAATTCTTTATATTCAATCGTTTTCGCCTTTTTACTTGTGACGATCTTCGATACGACAGGTACCTTGATTGGCGTGACAGAACAGGCAGGACTAACGAAGGATGGGAAAATCCCTCGTGCCAAGAAAGCCTTTTTAGGTGATGCGATTGCGACTACAGTCGGCTCGATGTTTGGTACAAGCCCATCGACTGCCTATGTGGAATCAAGCACGGGAGTGGCCGCAGGCGGACGTACGGGATTAACCGCTACTGTCGTGGCAATCTTGTTTGCTGTATCGATTTTCTTTTCTCCATTGATATCGGCAATTTCTTCAGTTCAAGCAATCACAGCTCCCGTTTTGATCATCGTGGGATGTTTCATGATGGAAGGGCTGGCTAAAGTCAATTGGAAAATTTTCGATGAGGCATTTCCAGCATTTGTAATTATTTTAACGATGCCGCTTACTTCAAGTATATCTACAGGGATTGCAATTGGGTTCATCACATATCCCTTAATGAAGGTATTCAGTGGAAAAGGAAAATCAGTACACCCGCTCATTTATATTTTTGGATTGATATTTTTGGTTCAGCTGATTTTCTTCCCCACTCATTAATAGATGAATGTAAACCAAAAAGACATGCTGTCATTGCAGCGTGTCTTTTTTTGTTTTCAAATTAGTAATATTTGGACATGGTTCACTTCCTGCATTTTCAAACTGCTTCCAATCCATACTACTAGCATAAGGAAATAAAAGGTCGGGATGTGATGATAATGGCAGTTGTATATATCAGGATGAGGAACCGTGTACAAGCAAAGGGAAATCAAACGGTGAGGATAAAAGATATTGCAAGGATAATCGGGCCTGAAGAAGTGATTACCAAAATTGAAGAAATCATATTATTAACGGTCAAGAAGGAAGATAAGAATATTATTGTCATTGATTTGGCTCAAGTTATCATGGCCATCCGCAAGGTGGATCCGACTATTGAAGTGGAAACATTCGGCCCCTCCCAGACGATCATCGAAATCATTCTCTCGAAAAAGAAAATGTCATACCTGTCATTCGCCTTAGTTTGGTTTTTGTTATTTGTCGGCGGCGGGATGACGATCATGAATTTTCATGTGGATGTGAGCATGGGGGAAGTGCATCAAAAAATCTTTACCATAATAACGGGAAAAGTGGAAGATAAGCCGTTATTGATCCAAATCCCATATAGCTTCGGCCTTGGTATGGGCATGATTCTATTTTTTAATCATTTCTTTAAAAAACGCTTCAATGAGGAACCTAGTCCGCTCGAGGTTGAAATGTTCAACTATCAGCAGGATTTGGACCGTTATGTAATCATGAATGAAAATAAGGAAAACGTGCGCCACCTTGATGACCGGTAAAATCATCTTCGGAATCTTTGTCGGTTTAGCCGGGGGTTTTGCGACAGGTGCCGGTTTTGTAGCGTTTTTAACTGTACTTGGGGTGATTCCAAGACTGACTCAGCTGACAAAGACAATGAAAATGATTCATTACTACGAAGGAGCCATCATTGCCGGAGTTGTCGCAGGAACATGGTTAGGATTACAGGAAACGGAACTTTCCCTCCCGCATTTTCTATTAATTCCGATCGGTTTGGCTGACGGGATATTTAATGGGATGCTTGCTGCTGCCTTAACTGAAGTCCTGAATGTATTTCCGGTTCTTTCAAAACGAATCGGAATTCAAGAGAAGATCATTTATCTGTTAATGGCACTCGTATTGGGAAAAATAGCCGGATCATTATTCCAATGGATTTATTTTGTCGATTTATAAGTGTATGAGGTAACTATTCCTGATGATGAAAGGTAGGCCCAAGATGGTGACCAAACGAAAAGTGATATTGATTACGGATGGAGATGAGTATGCGAAACGGGCTGTCGAGCATGTAGCCAAGGAAATAGGGGGAAGATGTATCTCCATGTCCCAAGGTAATCCATCACGATATACGGGCTTGGAGTTAGTTGAATTAATAAAAAAGGCGAAGTATGATCCTGTATTGGTCATGTTTGATGATAGCGGTTTTATAGGAGAAGGATCAGGCGAACAGGCAATGAAGGTAGTTGCCGGACACCCTGATATTGATGTCCTTGGCGTGATAGCGGTCGCGTCAAAGACTAGAAGGGAAGAATGGACCAAGGTGGATATCTGCATTGACCGTGATGGTAATTTGACACCGAACGGGGTTGATAAATACGGCGCCGAGGAATTTGAACTGGGCAAGATAACAGGTGATACGGTGTATTGCATCGATCAATTACATGTTCCCATAGTAGTTGGGATAGGGGATATCGGAAAAATGTCCCATCAGGACGATTTTAAAAGAGGAGCACCGATAACGAAGCTAGCGGTGGAAATCATATTGGAAAGGAGTGGTCATGATGACTTCAGAAAAACCTCAAAACATGATGCCGATTCCGAGTAGGGTAGCGGAAGTTGACGCGTATATGGAAGAGAAAGTAGGTCTGGGCGTCAGCTTTGACTTAGGAGTAAGAAGGATAAAGGTCTTAAGAAAAGATGTGCATATTTACTATATAAACGGGCTGACGGATACAGAGTACATCATTGATATCCTCGATTCTCTTATTCATAACAAAAATGCCGATATCGTGTCTACTAAAGTTTTTGATGTAGTCAAAGACTTACTCGTACACCAATCCGTTCAGGAAATAAAGACGATGGATGAGCTTGTTGATCAGGTATTATCCGGTTTAATAGTCGTTGTTGTAGATGGTAAACCAATAGGACTGGTAGTGGATGTCAGGAGTTATCCCGGGAGACAGCCAGTAGAACCCGATACGGAAAAAGTCGTCCGTGGATCAAGGGATGGTTTTGTCGAGAATATCATCATTAACACAGCGATAACCAGACGAAGAATCCGGGATGAAAGATTACGTTTCGAAATGTTGCATGTAGGGGAACGATCGAAATCCGATATATCCATCGGCTACATTAAAGATATTGCCGATCCGGATTTAATAGAAATCGTTCGTAAGGAATTGAATAGTATTGAGGTTGATGGCATAACGATGTCTGATAAAACGATCGAAGAGTTCATCGTAAAGCAAAGGTATAACCCCTACCCGCTTGTCAGATACACGGAACGGGCTGATGTGGCGGCAACGCATTTGCTTGAGGGGCATGTCCTCATTTATGTGGATACTTCACCGAGTGTCATCATTACCCCGTCCACCCTTTTTCATCACATGCAACACGCTGAGGAGTATCGGCAGGCACCTGCCGTTGGGACCTTGGTGCGCTGGGTACGGTTTCTCGGGATTTTCGTTTCATTATTCTTGCTTCCGATTTGGTTATTGTTTTGTTTAGAGCCTTCCCTCCTGCCGGAAAAGTTCGAGTATATCGGGCCGAATGAAAAAACGCATATACCCATAGTGATCCAAATCTTCATTTCCGATATAGGCATAGAGTTTTTAAGGATGGCAGCCGTTCATACCCCGACCCCGCTTTCCACGGCAATGGGCTTGGTTGCGGCGGTTTTGATAGGACAAATAGCGATAGATGTTGGCCTATTTGTACCTGAAGTGGTTCTCTACGCTTCTGTAGCGACAATCGGTACATTTGTCACTCCGAGTTTAGAATTGGGGGTTGCGAATAAAATTTCCCGTTTAGTACTGATAGTGTTGGTCGCTTTATTTAAAGTGCCTGGCTTAGTTATAGGCATCACACTCTATTTGATCATGCTCACTAGTATAAAAACCTTAAATACGCCTTATTTATGGCCGCTTCTCCCGTTTCAGCCGAAGGCCTTGTCACATATAATATTTAGAAGACCTTATCCAGGTTCTATAGAACGTCCGAGCATTGTACATCCCCAGGATTTATATAGGCAGCCGAGAAAATCTAAAGGTTGATGTTGTCGAAAAGTTGTGGTAATTTATTTTTATTCGGATAAAGCGATAAAGTTAGGCTTTACAAAGAGAAAAAGCTACCATGACTCTTTGGAGTTTAAACCAATCTGTCTTTCCCTTCGAACCACTAAGCAGTCATAGAGAACAATATTTACATGGGATAATTGATTCGGATGAGGCTTGTTCATATAGAGGACCTTTTACAGCAGGGTATCTTTATTTGAGGCTGCCTCATTTCTTATTAATATTTAGTTTTAAGTTAGGAAGGTGAGGCTATCATGCATTTGTACGGAACCGGTGGTGTCAATGAACGTGGACATCTGGAGATTGGCGGAGTGGACACGATCGAATTGATCGAACAATTTGGTACACCATTATATGTTTATGATGTAGAGCTAATTCGCGAACGGGCGAGAGGGTTCAAGAGAACTTTTGAGGAATTGGGGATTTCAGCACAAGTCGCTTACGCTAGTAAGGCCTTTTCTTCGATTGCCATGATCCAGTTGGCTGAGCAAGAGGGACTTTCCCTTGATGTTGTCTCAGCGGGAGAATTATATACGGCAATTAAGGCAAATTTCCCAACAGAACGGATTCACTTCCATGGAAATAACAAAAGTGAAGAAGAGCTACATATGGCTTTGGATTATGACATTGGCTGTATAGTAGTCGATAATTTTTCAGAGTTGACACTGTTGGAAGAAATTTGTACAAACCGTGAACAAAAGGTGAAAATCCTTCTCCGTGTAACACCAGGTATCGAAGCCCATACGCATGATTATATTTTGACAGGGCAAGAAGATTCGAAATTTGGTTTTGATCTTATTAACGGCCAGGCCGAAGCTGCCCTTCGACAAGCGCTTAAAAGCGAATTTCTGGAAGTGCTGGGATTGCACTGCCATATCGGTTCCCAGATCTTTCAAACGACCGGTTTCCTGCTGGCAGCCCAAAAAATTATCGGCAAGCTGAGTGATTGGCACGGTTCGGTAGGGTTTCAACCAAAGGTATTGAATCTCGGAGGGGGATTCGGGATTCGGTATACAGAAGAGGACGACCCGCTACCGGCGTCTCAATATGTTGAGGAGATCGTTAGGGAAGTGCAGAACCTGATTGCTGATTCTGATTTAGTGATGCCTGAAATCTGGATAGAACCTGGCCGTTCATTGGTCGGGGACGCTGGTGTGACCCTGTACAAGGTCGGTTCTGAAAAGGAAGTTCCTAATGTCCGTAAATATATTGCCGTAGATGGGGGCATGAGTGATAATCTACGTCCCGCTCTTTACGAAGCGAAATATGATGCCATTCTTGCAAACCGGCCACTAGACCCTGTAGAAGAGACAGTGTCCATTGCAGGCAAATGCTGTGAAAGCGGAGATATGTTGATTTGGGATTTACCATTGCCAAAAGCCGGCCGCGGTGATGTCTTGGCGGTATTTTGTACAGGCGCATATGGATATTCCATGTCGAATAATTACAATCGGATTCCGAGACCGGCAGTCGTCTTTGCCGAAAACGGAGAAGCCCGGTTGGTCATCAAACGTGAGACTTACGAAGATCTTATCCATTTGGATTTGGCCCTTCATGAAGCCGCAGTCGTCAATAAAAAATAGAAAAAAGGATGGCATTGGCCATCCTTTTTTTATTTCATTCAGCTGAAAAGTGACTTGATCGCGTCTATTAAACTACTGAAAACTTCTTTCAATTTATCCAGAAATGATTGACCCTCTTCGGATTCAAGAAAATTGGAAAGTTTATCTTTAGCTGCAGTCAGCTGATCACCGACAGCGTTCCAATCAATATCCAATTCTTTTAGCTTATTGAATAAATCAATTAAACTTTGAACTTGATCTTCATTTAAGGCGATTCCAAGGTCTTTTGCTGAAGACTCGACAACATCGCGGACCTCTTCAGTATTGGCTGGTGGATTTGCAGCCATTTCCTCTTTGATTTTCGTAACAAGTGCAGAGGCTTCTTCTGTACCGATTTCGTCACCCAATTTTGCTGTTTTCACCATTTCTTCATTCGCTGCCTGTTTCACATCTTCAGGAATCTTCTTGTCGGCAGAGATTTCATAGGCTTTAATGACTCCTGTCAAAGCCGCTGTACCGGAAACGGGTATAGGTGCTGTGACATAGACGGTAGCATCCTTTACTCCGGCAGTAGCCAGTGCATTGATATACATTTCATCGGAAACCCAGTTAATGTTTTTCGATTCCAGTTTAAGTCCGGTACCTTTTTCCTCCAAAGTAATCGCAGAAGATGAAATCGCTTTTGTACCGATCAGACGGCTAGCGATATAGTCTCCTAAGTATTCATGTTCCTCCGCATTTGTAACCGTTAAAACCTCAACATCATTTGGCGCTTTCATTTCTGATAAAATCATATTTTTTTGTTCATTTGTCAAATTCTCACCAAGTGTGACGATCATTTCACCAACAGCTGCATCTGCAAAAGCCTTATATGGCAATAATAGACATAATAAAATGGTTACAATGACCCATTTATTCATTTTTTTCATGATAATCCTCCTTAACTTTTCCTGCTGAATTGGGAATCTTTCAATAAAAGGGCGGCACCTTTAAATCAGATTCATAGTATTTGACGAAACAAAGGATAAAAAAGATACATATTTTCCTGAAAAAAATTTATATAGCCAAGATAGCTACGTTCATTTTAACGAAGAAGTTGGGTGTATCTTTGTCTTTTATACTTAAAATGTCACTCTATGAACCTAGATCACTTTACCAATGTAGTAAAATCGAAGCAAGATTGCAAGGATATTTGTCAGATTGTGTTAAGTTATAGTAGAATGAATTCGTTATTTAAATATTTGGACCATTCATAAAGGGGTATGGGATGAGGAAAAGTAATAAGACTCTTTTACTTATGATGCTTATTATCGCTTTGATGTGGGGAATCGTATACTGGCTGTTTATCGCTTAGCACATAGCACATTGATAAATCAAGTGCTGAAAGTGATGTTGAAACGAACGAGGTTTTTATGTATGATGTAAATGTTATATGTGAGAATTATTATTCAACGCAAATTAATTGGAAAACAGGAAGATAATAAAAACGTTATTTAGTAACGAGGGATATTATGTTGATTAAGTATAAGAAAAGTTATGAGAAGTTTGCCATGGGATTATTATCTTTCATGCCAAATGAAAAAGAGATAAAAACGCTTCGGAATACGATGAAGAATTATGAAACGGATGAAAACCTACAGCTGTTCTTATGGAAAGATGAAGAGATTACGGGCTTGATCGGGATAGAAGTCTCTTCAAACCACATTGAGATACAACATATATCTGTAAATCCATCCTTCCGGAAGCAAGGTATCGGTAAAACGATGGTCAGGGCCATCAAGGAGCAATATCCTGACAAAGAATTAAAAGCAAATGAGTTTACGGAAAGCTTTCTTGATAAGTGTGAAGATTTCTGAATATGAAAGCAAGAATGGAGGACCGCGCTTAAGGGCGGTCCTCCATTCTTGTTTTTCGAAGGGAAAGCTGTCGAGCCCTTTCTGAAATGACATCCGAACGGTCACGCATTAGGTGCTTATCAACTATCGATGTATTGGCCATGTCGCTATCCGCACCCCATATGTACCCTTCTTGGAAACACATGGACTGGCATTTTTCGATCAAGCATTGATCCGCTATCGGAAGAATGATGCTTTTATATGGCTTTTGTGATAACATTCGCTCAAGGGTATCCTCGAGCAATTTGAACAGTCGTTCTGGATCGAGTCCCAACTTCAGGAGCTCGGCCTTTTTAAGATGGAGATTTGCCAGGGCTTTAGACAGGGTCCTTGCAGCCCCTTTTTTGTTTCCCCTGCGATCATGATACAGGGCAACCGCAATTTGAATGAGCCCTACCCAATGAGAGTCACGCTCTTTTGGTGCGGTTTCCTTCCAATATTCTTCAAGGATTTCATGACATTCAAAGTAATCCCTGGAACCATGGAAATGGACAAGGAAAGAAAGGTAGTCTTCCGCGTAAGTCAATAGGAGCACCCCTTTGGTTTGATGGAATCATCTAAAATAAGGCAAAAAGCCATTTTCTAATAGCTTAACATCCGCTATGTATACTCACTAAGTTTAGCATAGAATTTTTTCTTGGAAAATAAGGAAAGCTGATTGCAAGGCAATCAGCTTGATTCATCAGTCTTCCATTAACACCAAGAAGCACCGACGATAACTAATAAAATGAACAATACTACAATAAACGCGAATCCGCCGCCGTTTCCAAAACCACCTGCACCCATAATGAGTACCTCCTTTGTTCTGCTATTCTTACATTTCTAGGTTATGTTGGATTTCGGAATGTGATTGGGCAATGACCCATTTGACGGAAATCCCTAATAAAAACTTTTCTTTGGACAGTAAATTATTATTTGGATAAAGGGCGGCAATCCACTATACTTGATTAGTAAAAGAAATAGGTCTATATCGGCCAATTAGATTTAAATGAGGTAATTTAATGGGTTATAATATAAAAATTGACGCTTTCGAAGGTCCGATGGATTTACTCCTGCATTTGATCAATCGCCTGGAAATAGACATCTACGATATTCCGATGGCTGATATTACAGATCAATACCTAGGTTACATCCATACGATGCAGCATCTGGAATTGGATGTGGCCAGCGAATATCTGGTGATGGCTGCAACATTGCTTGCCATCAAGAGTAAAATGCTGCTTCCAAAGCATGAAGATGAACAAGTGATTGATGAAGATGGGGAAATATTTGAGGAAGATCCGCGGGATGAGCTTGTGGAAAAACTATTAGAATATAAAAAGTATAAAAATGCAGCCGAAGAATTTAAAGGGATGGAAGAAGAAAGAAGCTTGATGTTCACCAAACCCCCAAGTGATTTATCTGTTTATGTTAAAGAAGCGGAAAGTGATAAACAAGAGTTGAATATAAGTCTATACGATATGTTGGGGGCTTTGCAAAAACTGCTGCGAAGGCAAAAAATTCAAAAGCCGCTTTACACGAAAGTAACGAAACAAGAGATATCGATAGAGAAACGAATGGATGAAATCATGATTGAGTTACAATCAATTAAAGGGAAGAAAAGTTTTTTTGAACTGTTTTCGCTCCCGGTTAAAGAGCATATCGTCATCACTTTCATGGCGGTACTGGAGCTGATGAAACTTAATGAAATCATCGTTGAACAGGAAGATAACTTTTCGGAAATCATGATTGCTGCTAAGGAAGGTGTAGAACCAGTTGGAAGTTATTAATTGGAAAGGGATTCTAGAGGCATTATTGTTTGCTGCCGGAGATGAAGGGCTCTCCGTCAAACAAATTGCCTCTGTCCTGGAAATTACGGAATATCAAGCAACGGACATCGTTGAAAGTTTGAAGGAAGAATATATATCTGATGTACGCGGGATTCAGGTGGTCGAAATAGCTGGTGTTTATCAAATGACGACAAAGAAAGAGCACTCGGATTACTTGAAAAGATTAGTCGAAACATCAAACACTCAAGGCTTGTCCCAGGCGGCATTGGAAACACTCGCAATCATTGCCTATAAACAGCCGATTACTAGAGCTGAAATTGATGAAATACGCGGAGTGAAAACCGAACGCCCCATTCATACACTTGTCACTAAAGTCTTAATTAAAGAGGTCGGACGTGCTGAAGGCTCGGGCCGGGCTTATTTATATGGGACAACAAAAGAGTTTTTGGATTACTTCGGCCTGAACTCCATAGATGAATTACCGCCCCTCGCCGATAATTCGGATGATAGCTTTGAAAGCGGTGAAGCCGATCTGTTTTTTGAAAAATTTCAACAAACAATCGAATAACATTTTTCTTTGAATTGTGATAATATAGAAAAAAATGAATGCGGGGGGATTGCGGGTGCGAATTGTAGCATGCAATGGATTTGGGCTTGAAAAGGAAAAGTCAAATTCACCTGAGGACTTCTTTAATCGATCCGTTATACAATACATAAAGGATGGAGAAGAAAAGACGCTGAATGTACTGTATCTCCGCTATTTTGATGATATGGTCTCTCGTTGGACCCCATATCCCGCCAATCCCATATTCAAAAGCCCTAACAGAGATATTTATATGGCTGATATCATTGCCATGGTCTGTCTACTCAAAGACCCGAGCCTGGTTAACCGAAAACGAATATATATAAATGCAGAAAAAGAGCTGGCTGGTTATTTCGAAAATATAGATTTTGAAAAATTGGAGAAAGTGTTTATATCTATTGACCAAGCTAAACCATATGATATAGAATCACATGTTGACTATTATATTCAATCTTAATCAATTTGAGGAGGGTTCACGGTTGGGGAATACATTGGTAAAATCTCAGCTTGAAGATGTAAAGGGCTTTTTAGAAACGACAGTGGCTCAACTGGAAGAATTTATAAATGAGACGACCTATTCTAAGCTGCAAGAGGAAAAAAGCGGGGATGAAACCTATTATAAAGGGATCCTTTCCAGTTTAAGAAGAATGCTTGTAAGTTGTGAAGAGGGCTTGGAGGCTTGCCAAATCGTTCTGAAAAATGATGTTTTCAATAAAGCTGCAGCTGAAAAGACGCTTTATAGAGTTTATCATCAATGTATCGAAGAATACTTTTCCCCAAAATCAGATCGGTGGTTTGAGGACAGCAGATCTGCCTATACAGGAAAAAACTCGATTAAATTTCACCAAAGTGTACCTGACAGTATAATATCCATTCTGAAGGCCGTGGAAAGTGGATTCCAGACCATGCGTGAAGAATTGGAGTTTTATGAAACGGATTACCGGACGAAAATGTTGCAGTCAAGATAATGAAACAGCAAGGCTTAATAAGCCTTGCTGTTTTTTTTAGCTATAAATGGAATCTCCGCTTAATCGAAACATAAAATACTTTGATGATTTATGTGCATAAAGGTTAAGAGGAGGTTGCAAGATGTCTGAGGTAAGAGACTATGCTAAAGAGGTAAGTGATTGGGTCGATGGAGTGATGGAATATCTTGAGGTGATCGACTTCACCGATTCGCCATTGCTGTCAAATATTGAACGGCTTTCCGAGTTGGCAAAGAATATGGATGAGGAAGAAATGGATTATGAGGATATGGTCCTGATTGAAGAAGAGATGGCTCGGGTCTACGAGGAAATTGAAGAACTCGCTAGGGAATTCAATATACAGGAAAGGCAATCAGTACCGATTGGGAAGCATACGCTACCGCCGTTACCTTATGCCTATGATGCGCTGGAACCGACGATTTCAAGGGAAATCATGTATCTGCACCATGATAAGCATCATCAAGCATATGTCGATGGTTTGAATAAAGCGGAATTGATGATGAAAAAAGCGAGAGAAACGAATGATTTTTCCTTGTTGAAACATTGGGAAAAGGAAGCGGCCTTTCATGGATCAGGCCATTATCTCCATACGCTGTTCTGGGAAGTGATGGTTCCGGGAGGGGGCGGACAGCCAAGGGGCGATTTACTTAAACAGATTGAGAAGGATTTTGGAAGCTTTGCAGCTTTTAAAAGTCATTTTAGTGAGGCTGCTAAACAAGTAGAAGGTGTTGGCTGGGCGATTTTAGTCTGGGCCCCGCGTGCACGGCGGCTAGAAATACTTCAATCGGAATTGCACATGGTTTTGACCCAGTGGGATACGATCCCAATCCTTGTTCTTGATGTATGGGAACATGCTTATTACCTGCAATATAAAAATAATCGTGCTGCCTATGTGGACAAATGGTGGGACGTTGTAAACTGGCCGAAAACAGCCGTAAGATTCACCGAAGCGAAAAAGCTTATTTGGAAAAAGCAATAACTGATTAATAATGTCTATGGAGAACCAATTACAAATATACGAGCCGTGAAGGTTCGTTTTTTTTTTTTGCCTGAAATTTTGTAACACGAATTTTTCAGGGGGAATATGGGAAAGATATGAAGGGAGACCCGCAGATTTTATTTTAAAGCGACTTATGATTCTCATTTGGATATTATTATTAGATTGAAAAGGAGAGGATATCATCTAACGAAATAATGAGTATGTGTCTTATTTGAATCCTTGAAATAACATTGGAACTGTGTTGAAAATGCTACTTTGAAGTATTATGGGTTTTTAATAATAATTAATTTATATTAATATAAAAACTGTGACCAATTTGTGAACTTAAAAATTATTAAGGTATATTTATTGACTAGTTTCTATTTAATAATTATTATAAACAGGAGCAGATAAAAAAATAGCTATTGGAGGAATTTAATATGTCATTGATCAATAAACAAGTTGAAGATTTTAAAGTACAAGCTTACCATGCAGGAGAATTCAAGGAAGTTACACTTGAAGATGTTAAAGGAAAATGGGCAGTATTCTTTTTCTATCCAGCTGACTTCTCTTTCGTATGTCCAACTGAATTAGCTGATCTTCAGGATAACTATGAAACATTCAAGGAAATTGGTTGTGAAGTTTACTCAGTTTCAACAGATACTCATTTCAGCCACAAAGGATGGGCTGATGCTACTGATACAATCGGTAAAATCCAATATCCAATGTTAGCTGACCCAGCTAACGTTTTATCCCGTCAATTCGGTGTATTGATTGAAGAAGATGGATTGGCTCTACGTGGAACTTTCATCGTAAATCCAGAAGGACAAATTAAAGCATACGAAATTAATGACTTAGGAATTGGCCGCAATGCTGAAGAACTTGTAAGAAAAGTTCAAGCTGCACAATTCGTAGCGGAACATGGGGATAAAGTTTGCCCTGCAAAATGGACTCCAGGTGAAGATACTCTTGAACCAAGCCTGGACCTAGTAGGTAAACTTTAATATTTATGGGATGGTCCATTTCTTTAATCAATGGACATAACCAGCTTTGATTACGATTACTGGGACAATTCGTCCGACAAGATCCAATGACAAAAGGCACTTACCTAAAATAAGTGCCTTTTGTTTTTCAAAATAACAGTTTAGTACGTATTATCATTCAGCAAGGAGCACAAAAGATGAAAAAAATATATGATTTATTAATTATTGGTGGCGGTCCTGCAGGCCTCTCAGCCGGCGTTTATGCTGGAAGAGCCAAGTTAAAGACAATAATTCTTGAAAAAGGAACTGGCGGCGGACAAGCTGCCACTACATCGGAAATAGCCAATTACCCTGGTATCCGTCATATATCGGGCCCTAGATTAGTTGAAGAAATGAAGCTTCAAAACGAAGATTTTGGCGTTGAATTCGCTAAAGCTGATGTAACGGGCGTGGATTTCTCCGGTGAGGTGAAAGTCGTAAAAACCCTTGGCGGGGACTACCATGCACGCGCCGTCATCATTGCAACGGGTGCTTCTCCAAGGACGCTGGGTTTTCCAGGTGAAGAGGAATTCACTGGCCGCGGTGTAGCTTATTGTTCAACATGTGATGGTGAATTCTTTGAAGGGTTGGAAGTTTTCGTTATCGGTGCAGGATATGCAGCCGCTGAAGAAGCAATATTCCTGACACGTTTTGCTACAAAAGTTACAATCATCGCCCGAGAATCAAGCTTCTCGTGTGCCCCGTCCATTGTTGATAAAGTAATGGCAAATGATAAGATTGAAGTGAAATTCAATACGGAAATCCTTGGGGTTCATGGAGACGGGATGATTCAAAGTGCACGTTTCATCAATAACGTTACTAAAGAAGAATTTGAATATAAGGCGAAGGAAGAAGACAATACGTTTGGAGTATTCGTTTTCATAGGTTACGAGCCGAAGACAGAGATATTCAAGGGCCATATCGAAATGGATGATGCTGGTTACATTTTAACCGATGATGATATGAAGACTAATGTGAATGGTGTCTATGCGGCGGGCGACCTAAGGCCAAAATCCTTGCGCCAGATTATCACAGCTGTATCTGATGGAGCGATTGCAGCAACGGATGCCGGGAAATATATTGAAGAAGAAAAGGATCGCCTAGGAATCAAAGATGAACCTGAAGTTGAAAAACCGGCGAAAAAAGAACAGGCCGCTGTCCCAGCAGGCAAGAGCGCTTTATTAAGTGATGCGTTACGTGGCCAATTAAAGGGAATCTTCGGCAAGATGGAGAGCGACGTTACATTGGTGTCCATAGTCGATGAAAGTTTGCCAAAATCAGTCGAATTGCGAGACTTCCTGTTGGATGTTGCGGAATTAGGAGATAAGCTTCATCTTGAGTTATACAACAAAGGTGAAAATACGGAAATTGAAGAAAAAATCAATGCAGATAAGTTCCCTGTCGTTTCCCTCTTAAATTCGAATGGTGAATACAGTGGCGTTAAATACCACGGTGTACCAGGCGGCCATGAGTTGAATTCCTTCATTTTGGCCATCTATAACCTGGCTGGACCTGGTCAAGCATTGGACTCAGTCGTATTGAATTCAATTAAGGGAATCAGTAAAAAAGCGAACATTAAGGTCATGGTTTCATTGGCATGTCACTACTGTCCTGACGTTGTAGTGGGTGCACAGCGCATAGCGATTGAAAACCCTAACGTTGAAGCTGAAATGGTCGATATAAGCAATTTCCAGGAAATCAAGAAGAAATATAAAGTCATGAGCGTGCCGGCCATGATCATCAATGATGAACAAGTGGTATTCGGAGCTAAGAAAATTGATGAAATCGCTGCATTATTAGTATAATAGAACACTAAATCGATAGGGGTCCCTATCGATTTTTTTTATGGGATTTTTCCCTTGAAAATCAGTAGATATCATGAAGGATTAGATTCTTTTATTCATAACCCTTGTCCCTTTGCATAAACTTGTACAAAAACAAGTAAAGAGACGAGGGGGCACTCATGCGTTTTCTATATAAAGGGTTATCGAGTTTGTGTATCGTCATTCTCCTTTTGTCTTTAATGGCACCTGTAGAAAGTGCCAATGCAAATGTATCCGTAAGTGCCCATAGCGCGATTTTAATGGATGAGGATAGCGGAAGGGTCATTTATGAAGTGAATGCTCATGAAAAGAATCGCATAGCAAGCATTACGAAAATAATGACGGCTATCTTGGCTATTGAATCGGGACAAATGGATGAGACAGTGAAGGTGAGCAGCAATGCCTTCGGGACGGAGGGATCTTCCCTTTACTTAAAAGTAGGAGAAAGAATTAAGCTCGAAGATTTGGTATATGGCTTGATGCTTCGTTCTGGTAATGATGCAGCAGTCGCAATCAGTGAAAAGGTTGGCGGAAGCCTGGATGGATTCGTCTGGATGATGAATCAAAAGGCGGAAGAAATAGGGATGAAAAATACCCATTTTTCAAATCCACATGGTTTGGATAATACGAAGAACCATTATTCAACCGCATATGATATGGCCATTCTCACTCGTTATGCCATGCAAAATGAAACGTATGTAAAGATTGCCGGCACAAAGGAACACAGGGCACCTAATTCCACAGAACAATGGGATTATGTATGGAAGAACAAAAATCGCCTACTTACACAATTATATGAGTATTGCACAGGGGGGAAAACAGGGTATACCAAACTAGCAAAACGTACCTTGGTCACGACGGCAACAAAAAACGAGCTTGACCTGATTGCTGTGACATTGAATGGTCCGGATGATTGGAATGATCATATTCAAATGTACGAATCCGCCTTTAAGGATTATACGCCTACAGAAATTTTACCCGCAGGCATGGTGGAAAACATGGAAAATAAAATATATAAAGGACATGTCTACATTAAAAATGATTTTTCGTATCCACTAACAAAGGAAGAGAGAGAATTGGTCAATGTGAAAATGAAATTGTTGAAGCCCCGGAATGCTTGGAAAGATAAAAGGAAAATCCCGGAAGTGGTCGGCAGAGCATCCATCTATCTTGATGGAAAGAAAATAGGCACTCGTTCAATTTTTTATGGGGAATCAAAAGAAAGCTTCAAGCAACAATCATTCCAATCTTCATGGGCTGAAGTATTTGAAGCGGTATTGGGAATCGGACGCAATGGTTAATTACATTTGGGTCGGGATGTTTGTGATCGGTATCGTCTTTGGCATGATTAATGGAACGATGGATCAGGTGAATGAAGCTCTATTTGTCAGCGCAAAGGAAGCGGTCACCCTTTGCCTGGGACTGATGAGCATACTTGTCTTTTGGCTGGGTTTGATGAAAATCGCGGAGGAATCGGGGCTGTTAGATAAACTATCCAACTTGTTCAAGCCGTTCATGAGATGGCTATTCCCTGAAGTGCCTCCTAATCATCCCGCTATGGGGTATATACTTTCCAATATGATGGCAAATACATTCGGGTTGGGGAATGCAGCTACGCCTCTTGGTATAAAAGCCATGGAACAGCTAAAGAAACTAAATGGAGGAAAAGCAACGGTCAGCCGCTCGATGGTCACTTTTTTAGCAATCAATACTTCAAGCGTAACGTTGATTCCAACTACTGTCATTGCGATCCGAATGAACTACGATGCCCACTCCCCGACGGACATCGTTTTTCCGACCATAATAGCAACGGCCATTTCTGCCGTTGGAGGAATCGCGATAGATCGATATTTTTATTACAGGAGAAAGAGGAGCGGGAGGGAATAGGATGTTGCACTGGATGACCACCATTTCAATATGGATGATACCGATTTTGATCCTAGGTATATTACTGTACGGCACATTGAAGAGAGTTCCCACCTATGAGACCTTCGTAGAGGGGGGGAAAGAAGGAATCAGCATGTCCTTTTCCCTCATCCCTTTCCTGGTAGGGATGCTTGTGGCGATTTCGGTATTTAGGGCATCAGGGGCCTTGGATTTCATTGTACAATCACTGCACCCCTTGCTTTCCCTTCTTCATTTTCCGTCTGAGGTTTTACCCCTTGCGATTATTAGACCAATATCCGGAACAGCCGCTTTAGGAATAACCAGCGACCTGATATCTGTTTATGGACCGGATTCCTTTATTGGCCGCTTGGCTGCAACTATTCAGGGAAGTACGGATACCACCTTCTATGTATTGACTGTTTATTTTGGAGCCGTCGGGATCAAAAAAATGGGTGATGCCCTTAAAGTCGGTCTTTTGGCAGACTTGATCGGAATCATAGCTGCCGTTATCGTCGTCACACTGGTTTTCGGTATGAATTAAAAGTTAGGGAAATGGAAGATTCCATTTCTTTTTTTTTGTCTTTTTTTCTTAAAAGTAGCCCTCCATCATTAAGGTGCATTCAAACTTTCTCAAAAGAAACATTTTTTTGTATGGAAAAATAAGCTATGTTACACTCATTATGGAAACCAACCCATTTAACCGTCCCATTATTGGTGTAATAATAAAAGAAAGCTCTTAATCACGAAAAACCTTTTGTTTTTGCCTCTCGATATGTAATAATTGTATGATTGTGTATGTATAGACAATAACAAACGAATGATTATACTATGGGGTGAAGATAGATGGAACGATTACAAAAGGTGATAGCACATGCTGGACTGGCTTCCCGCCGTAAAGCAGAAGAGTTGATTTTAGAAGGTAAGGTAAAAGTCAACGGCAAAGTAGTGAAGGAATTAGGTGTGAAAGTGGGGCCTAATGATAAGGTTGAGGTTAATGAAGTCCCGCTTGAAAAAGAAGCTCCGGTTTATTTCCTATTCTATAAACCGCGCGGCGTCATTTCGGCTGTTTCTGATGATAAGAACAGAAAAGTCGTAACGGACTTTTTCCCTTACATCAATGAACGGATTTATCCAGTTGGCCGCTTGGATTACGATACTTCGGGTTTGTTGATTTTAACCAATGACGGGGAATTTGCAAACACGTTAATGCATCCGAAGCATGAAGTGGATAAAGTGTATGTGGCAAAAGTGAAAGGGATGCCTTTGCGTGAAAGCTTGAAAAAGCTGGATAAGGGTATCAAGTTGGAGGATGGCAAGACTGCTCCTGCCAAGACGAGGGTATTGTCTACCGACAAGAAAAAGGAAACGGCCATAGTTGAAATCACAATACATGAGGGCAGGAACAGGCAAGTCCGCAGGATGTTCGAAGCAATTGGCCATCCCGTCATTAAATTGAAGAGGGAACAATATGGTTTCTTGACCTTGGACGGTTTGACTGCAGGGGATTCCCGTGAGCTGACTCCACATGAAGTTAAATTAATGCGGACTTTAGCAACGACCGAGCCTAAACAGCGGAGAATGTAAGCGAGTATTTTTCCTGTATTTTTGGGTTGAAACCACTACCCCATTCTTCCCCTGGAAGAATGGGTGGTGGAAAACAACCTGTAAATACCTTTTCCTTCATGAATCGGGAAAGAATGTCACAAAACCTTCAGAAATGTAAATATAAAGGACATGGCGTTAAATGGTATAATGGTATGGTAAATTTAGTGTGGCCTTAGGAGGATTTCTATGGATAAAAAGAAGCGACGCCTAATTAGCAGAACCATCATTCTCCTGCTTTTAGGTGCAGCTTTAGTGTTTGCCCTTTATACGAATTTCACTAAAGATAAGAATGAAAGCCTGAGAAAAGGATCCGATGCACCCAATTTCGTCTTGACTGATATGGAAGGTAAAGAGCATAAACTTTCCGATTACAAGGGAAAAGGCGTCTTCCTGAACTTTTGGGGTACATATTGCAAGCCGTGTGAATATGAAATGCCTTATATGGAAAATCAATATAAAAACTTTAAAGACCAGGGCGTTGAGATATTGGCGGTTAATGTCGGGGAATCTGACTATGCTGTCAATAATTTCATTACAAAGCATAATCTTACCTTTCCTGTCATGATCGATAAAGGTAGGGAAGTGGAAAATGCTTATCGCGTGGATATATTGCCTGTCTCCTTTTTGGTTGATAAAGAGGGGAAAGTGATAGATATCATCACCGGAGCTTTGACAGAAGAGAGCATCCAAAAGCATATGGAGAGAATTAAACCATGATATTGGGGAGTTTTTGACATGAAAGAAGTAAAATGCGATTGTGGTCATGTAAATCCATTTGGCACAAAGATTTGTGGTAAATGCGGTATGGTGCTTGATAACGAAAAAGAGAACAAGCTTATTGATATGAGATATGAAGGAAGTGCCAGGCGTTCACAAACATATAAAAAAACGATCATCGATAAAATATGGAACTTCTTTTCTTCCGTTAAGGTCGGGGTGACGCTCATTGTCATTGCCTTGATCGCTTCAGCAATCGGGACGATTTTACCCCAGGAAATGTACATCCCTTCAACTGCTACGCCTGCAGAGCATTATGAACTGGAATACGGCTGGTTCGGGATGGTGTATTATGAACTCGGGTTTCATAACTTGTATAGTTCATGGTGGTATTTGATTATCATAGGCATGCTGGGCATATCACTATTGATTGCCAGTATCGACCGGTTCTTTCCATTATATCGATCGTTAAAAAAACAAGGGGTCACACGTCATGACGGCTTCATGAAACGTCAGCGGATTTATGGGGAGACAAAGCTTGAAGACCAAGATATAAACCTTGAAGAAGTAAAGGATAGATTAAAAAGGCAGCGTTATCATATTCGAGAGGAAAACGGTCATATACTTGCCGAAAAGGGTCGTTTTTCACGTTGGGGACCCTATGTAAATCATATTGGACTTATCATTTTCTTAATTGGGGCATTATTACGTTCCGTCCCTGGGATGTATATCGACAAAGTACTTTGGCTGCGTGAAGGAGAGAGAAAAGAAATCCCGGGTACAAATGGTGAATACTACCTTCAGAATAATGAATTTACCTTAGAGGTGTATGATAAAGAGAGTGAAGAAGATAAGCAGTACAGTGCTGCAATTGATAAAACCGGAACGATCGCAAAAACATATCAATCCGATGTTACGCTCTATGAGCGCAAGGGAGATACCTTACCGGGGGAAAAAGTGGACCTTGATAAGCTTAAAGATTATAAAATCAAAGTCAATGAACCTCTGAAACATGATCATTATGCCCTCTACCAAGTAGACTATAAGCTGGATGAGCTCAGTACGATGGCATTTAATTTGATAAATAAAAAAACCGAAGAGAAATATGGAAGCTTAAAGGTTGATTTGAACAACCCTCAAAAGAAATACGAGTTGAAAGAAGGATATTCCGTTGATTTGATCAGTTACTTCCCCGATTTCGAGTTCGATGAAAAAGGCGAACCTAGAACGATATCGAAGATTCCGAATAATCCAGCATTTATCTTTAAAATGCATACTCCGGATAAGCCAGAGGGTGAAGTCAGTTTCGTAGCGATTAAGGAAACTGTGGAGCCTTTAGGGGAAAACACCTATAAAATGGCTTTTAATGGTGTGGAAACCCAAGATGTCACGGCTTTGACCGTCAGGAAGGATTTAACGCTTTGGATCCTATTCACGGGTGGAATCATCTTCATGATCGGCGTTGTCCAAGGGTCATATTGGAATCACCGGCGTATATGGATTAAGAGGAAAGATGATGGGATACTTTTGGCCGGCCATACAAACAAAAACTGGCACGGCATTAAAAGAGATATAAAACAAGCGATAGAATCAACATCACTTTCCGAACCAATGGATCAACTTGAAGAGGAGTCTAGTAAGGGGGAAGTATTAAATGGCTGAATTAAGCAGTAACCTTTTATATGCAGCTTTCATTTTATATCTGATCGCTACCTTTTTATTCGGGGGATCGATCAAGGATAAACGCGGTGCGGAGGAAAAGAAACAAAACAAATGGGCAAAACTGGGCATTTTCATCACCATTCTCGGGTTTGCGGCACAAATTGGGTATTTCATCACCAGATGGATTGCTGCCGGCCATGCCCCGGTAAGTAACCTGTTTGAATTCACGACCTTTTTCGGAATGATGCTGGTCGGTGCTTTCATATTAATTTATTTTCTTTATAAAACACCTGCCCTTGGTCTTTTCGCTTTACCGATTGCATTATTGATAATCGCTTATGCAAGTATGTTCCCTACAGAAATTTCGCCACTCATCCCTGCTTTGCAGAGTGATTGGCTACATATTCATGTAACGACTGCAGCGGCAGGACAGTCGATCCTTGCCATAAGTTTCGTTACTGCCATCATTTATTTAATCAAATTCGTTGATCAGACAAAATCAAGCAAAAGAACGTTCTGGCTTGAAGTCATCATGTTCACATTAGTCTGCACCATCGGTTTCGTCATCATCACTTCTTCTTTTGCCGCCATGGATTATAAGGCGAATTTTGATTGGGTCGATAAAAAAGGTGCAGAGGTCAAACAGGAATTCAACCTACCGGCGTTGGTAGGTCCCAATGAAGGGAAACTCATCGAGGGGGATCGATTTGAACCACTGGTGGACATGCCTGCACTGATCAATGCCAAGAAACTGAATACTGTTCTTTGGTCATTCGGCATGGGACTCGTCCTGTATGGTTTAATAAGGTTGATTGCTCGCAAAAGAGTGGCAGCATTGATTAAACCGATCGTTAAAAATGTGAATTTGAATTTATTGGACGAGATTAGTTATCGTTCGGTCCTTATCGGTTTTCCGATCTTTACACTCGGTGCCCTAATTTTTGCAATGATCTGGGCTCAAGTGGCCTGGACACGATTCTGGGGCTGGGATCCAAAAGAGGTTTGGGCACTGGTTACTTGGTTGTTTTATGCGGCTTTCTTGCATCTGCGGATGTCAAAGGGGTGGCAAGGGGAAAAATCGGCTTGGCTTGCCGTCATCGGTTTTGCCATCATAATGTTTAACCTGATATTCGTTAATCTTGTTATTGCTGGTTTGCATTCATATGCTTGATTCTGTATTGTAATATTGGATGAAGGGGGTCTTTTGATAGAAACGTCGAGGAGTTTGCTTATCGATTTTTCTAGAGAATGATCCCTTTTTTCCTTCATCCCTTTTAATGGGAATATTTTGGTGAAATAGCACTTATCAATTCTTAATGACCGGTCAAAGTCCTTTTTTTGTGACAAAATGGTGAAAGGTTCAGGGAAGCCATGCGAAATTGGCTCTTTATCGTATTATGTAAGGAAAAAGTATTAGTCATGGAAGTATTCATT
Organism: Peribacillus sp. NPDC096622; assembly: GCF_044762665.1. Taxonomy (NCBI): domain Bacteria; kingdom Bacillati; phylum Bacillota; class Bacilli; order Caryophanales; family Bacillaceae; genus Peribacillus; species Peribacillus sp. NPDC096622. Next base: position 36,631 of record NZ_JBIWES010000009.1, read on the forward strand.
TTGTAGAATATATGATAGGAGGCTGATTACATAATGTATAATGCTATTAAAATTCTCGTGGTGGATGATGAGGAAAGAATCCGCCGGCTACTAAAGATGTATTTGGAAAGAGAAGAATATATAATCGATGAAGCTGAAAATGGAGATATGGCTTTAACAAAAGCCCTTGAAAATGATTATGATTTAATTTTATTGGATATTATGATGCCTGGTAAAGATGGAATCGAAGTTTGCCGTGAATTAAGGGAAAAGAAAACGACTCCGATTATCATGCTGACGGCTAAAGGGGAAGAAGTGAATCGCGTTCAAGGCTTCGAAGTGGGGACAGATGATTATATCGTAAAGCCGTTCAGTCCCCGTGAAGTCGTGTTAAGGGTTAAAGCTTTATTGCGTCGATCTTCAAGCACAGGTTACATGCAAACGGAAACGACGGCAAAAGATGTGATCGTCTTCTCACATCTAACAATAGATAATGATGCCCACCGTGTACTTGCTGATAACAAAGAGGTTTCATTAACACCAAAAGAATATGAATTGTTATATTTCTTGGCGAAATCCCCAGATAAGGTTTTCGACCGGGAACAATTGTTAAAGGAAGTATGGCACTATGAATTCTTTGGAGATCTTCGAACTGTAGACACGCATGTTAAACGCTTGCGTGAAAAATTAAACCGCATATCCGAAAACGCAGCAAAGATGATTGTGACCGTTTGGGGTGTAGGTTACAAGTTCGAAGTCATTAATGACTGATGCTATGGGGCAGTGTTGTAGGGAAGCTATGGGCAACGATCCTATTGCTCGTGTCGTTTGTATTAATTGTTTTAACCGTTCTGCTGGTCGAATTCTTTGAGAATTTCCAAATTGAAAATATTGAAAATGATTTAACCAAAACGGCTGAACAAATCATTAAGGTAACCAATGAACATCAGGGATCCAGCAATGAGGTTTTACAAATAGCTTCAGAATTAATAGGCAATGAAACGAAAATGATCATTCTTAATGATGACAAAATGGTTTTCTCATCCATCGGAAGAGATAATGAGTTTGAAATTACGCCGGAACTCATTAAAAATGATTCCGAATTGCTCAAGGTTTTTACGGAAAGAAAGACTGTAAAAAAGGAAATGGCGCTTTCCGATAATGCGGGAAACGAGGGTTTGTCCGCAATCGTGGTAGGCATTCCACTTGAATTGAATGGGGAACAGGATGAAGTGTTCCTATTTCAATCGTTGGAGTCCATGGAAGAAACCACAAAATCCACTACGCAGTTCATTTTATTGGCAGCGGGCATCGCCATTATTCTGACAACGATTTTTGCTTTCTTTTTATCCACAAGAATCAATGCCCCATTGGTGAAGATGAGGGAAGCCGCCCTAGCGATTGCCCGGGGGAAATTTGATACAAAGGTTCCAATACTGACCCAAGATGAAATCGGTGAGCTGGCCATAGCGTTTAATCAGATGAGGAAGCAACTGAAATTCAATATGAATGCACTCAGCCAGGAAAAGGAACATCTCTCAAGCATACTTAGCAGTATGGCAGATGGCGTCATTACCTTCAATAAAGATGGCACAATTCTTGAAACGAATCCGCCAGCGGAAAGGTTTCTGCAATCCTGGTACTTTGAAAAGGGCTATAACCGGGAAGATAATGTGAATGTCCCTTTGGTTTTGATGAATCTTTTTGATGAATCAGAGTCCTTCGATAAGGAACAAGTCGGTGAAATTACCTTGCAGGGCCGTAATTGGGGATTGATTGTCAGTCCGCTATATACAAATGGCGACAACATTCGGGGAGCGGTGGCCATCATAAGGGATATGAGTGATGAAAGACGTATGGACAAACTTAGGACTGATTTCATAGCGAATGTCTCCCATGAGTTAAGGACGCCGATTTCAATGTTGCAAGGATATAGTGAAGCGATTGTAGATGACATTGCGAGCAGTGAAGAGGAAAAGGTGGAGATGGCCCGCATCATCTATGATGAATCTTTGAGAATGGGACGTTTAGTCAATGATCTTCTCGATCTAGCTAAATTGGAATCGGGTAAAATGAATCTTAGTTATGAATGTGTACCTATTTCTCCTTATTTAAAGAGGATTACAAGTAAGTTCTCTGGGCTGGCTAAAGAAAAAGGGATTACAATATCAGCCAACCTGCAAGATGATCAAATTCAATGGCATTTCGATCCGGACCGTATTGAACAGGTTTTGACTAATTTAATTGATAATGCGATTCGTCATACTCCTCCAGGCGGTAACATTGATGTCATTCAGAGGACAAGTGATCGAAGGGGTCTGATCATTGATGTGAGGGACTCTGGATCTGGAATTCCCGAAGAAGATTTGCCTTTTGTATTCGAGAGGTTTTATAAAGCGGATAAAGCAAGGACCCGCGGCCGCTCGGGTACCGGATTGGGTTTGGCAATCGTAAAAAATATCATCAATGCCCATGACGGCTACATTTCGGTAAACAGTTTACCTAATAAAGGGACGACGTTCAGTATTATTCTGCCTCGAATTATGGAAAATGCTGAATGACGGGTGGCTTGCCAAAAAATCTTGTTTCATAAGGAACTGAGAAGACAAAGGCAATTGGAGCTCTTTCCAACTTGTCTTTGTTTTTTTAGGAAACAAAATAAGAGGTCCCTGAAATGTGGAAATTAACGGAATTTTATAATAAGATTAAAGCCGAAGTATGTAACTTTTGTTTAGGATTGACGACTATATTTATGAACGGATGTGGGGAAATGAAGGATTCCGTTTTCCACGATCTTTATGAAAAATATCATCAGGAAATATATCAATTCATTTTTTATATGACTAAAAATCGAGAAACCGCTGAAGACCTTGTTCAGGAGGTCTATATCCGGGTGATGAAGGCCTATGAACGCTTCGAAGGAAAAAGCAGTGAAAAAACGTGGATGTATTCGATTGCAAGAAATGTGACGATTGATCACTTTCGCAAACAAAAAGGGTGGAAAGACAAAATCTTTCCCAATTTTGATTGGGATAGGCAATTGCTAAAAGATGAAGAGCCCATTCCCGAAGAAGTGGCAATAAAGAACGATGAAATCCAAGATATTTATCAATGCTTAAACCGGTGTACCACGAATCAAAGATCCGTCATCATTTTACGATACATTCAGGGATTGTCCATTACGGAAACTTCTGAAGTATTGAATTGGAGTGAAAGTAAGGTAAAAACGACCCAGCACCGTGCTTTGAAGGCGATTAAAAAGTTGATGGAAGATTTATCAGGAAAGGAGGGCCACCGCATTGAGAAGATCCCGTTGGAAAGAAAGCGAAATTGAAGACATGCTACGCGAGCTTCCGAAATTAAAAGATGACCGAACCAAGGCAGAGGTGTTTGCGAGAATACATGATAAAAAGAAAAAGAAACACTGGATACCTCTATTTGCGGGTGTCGCCTCCTTATTCTTGATGGTTGTTTTGGCATCATCGTTAATTATTGAAAAAAAAGGAACGACAAATCGAGAAGGCAGTGGCAGCAGTGGGAAATTATCTCTATCTGAAAGTAACGAAATGGTAGATCTTGAACGTCAGGATGCAAGTAACAAAGAAAATCTTTCAGAAGATAAACAGGAAAATCAAGAGTTTTCGAGTAACCAAGCGAAAATCGAATCCAAAGACAAGTTTTCAGAAATGGAACCCCGAAAAGGGGAAAAGGATAAAACATTTGAACAAGCGATCTATCAAGAGGACCTTAAAAATGCATCGATCATTACGATGGGCGTCCCAGATGATCAAATGAATTTCATCGTTCCCATTTCAATTAAACTCAAACATTATGATGAAAGTGATACACTGAATCAGTTAGTTAATCAAATGTCCGATATCGATGAAGCGCAATATGGGCTATCTGACTATTTTCCACTTGATATAAAGATTAGCCAAGGAAACGATACAACCACTGCTCATATTGACTTTCCGGAAAAAAGCCAACTATTGGATGAAGATACACTGTTTCTTCATTCGATGGAAGAAACGCTTTCCTATAATAATATAGAGAAAATGACATTTTCCACAGAGGGTAAGCAAGGTGCCAGGTTTGCGCATGCGGGATATTTAAAGGAGGTGGATATACCTCATCAAAAAAATCGCACATACCTTCTTTACCAAAGGGATGAGTCCACTCCAAGGTTCCTTGTTCCAAGTAATATGGGTTATCGGGACTTTGAGGAGGCGCTGCAAGCTGGAAAAGGGGAGGCGGACATCGAGGGAGTTTCACCTGCAATCCCGCATGACCTGAAATGGGAAAGGATAAGCTCTAATGGAGACCTTGTGATCATTCACCTATCAGATCAAGCTGCTATTGAAAATAGTGAGGAAACCCTTCAAGCTTTAGAAGCCATACTCTTCATAGCTAAGGACTTTGGTTTTGAAAAAGTGAAGTTTGAAAATGCTCCTATTGAAGAGGTTGGCCAGCTGAATTTAACTGAAGACATATTGGTGCCCGAAGCACCGAACCAAGTAAATTAAAACAGGAGCTAAATACTAAATGAGGGGGGGTGCCATATGATGGTGTGTTATGAACATCCTGCCTACGGTTGGCAAATTCCCTCTTGCACTAACAGAAAAAGTGCCCGCGATGACGGGCACTTTTTTTCTTCTTATAATGAAATACGGGCCATGAATGTAATTTCTTCTGTTTCCATTAAAAACTGTTTCATGTTGTCTTCTAATGGTAAATCGAAGCTCAAAACCATGATGGCTTCCCCGCCAGCTTTTTTTCGGCCAACCTGCATGGTGGCGATATTCACACCGTGATCACCCAGTACCTTACCTACGTTACCGATTACACCAGGTTTATCGGTATGCTGGATATAAAGTAAATTCGATTCCGGATGAAAGTCGATTTTGAAACCATTAAAACTTACAATACGAGAACCGTAATTTTCGATATACGTCCCACTTATTGTTAATTCACGGTTGTCACCTTTTACTTTAAGGCTGATCAAATTCGAGTAACCTAAAGAGTCCGTAGAGATTTTTTCACCAACGGTTATGCCACGCTCTTTTGCAATCAATAAGGCATTCACTTCATTGACTGATGCATCAACTCTTGATCTTAAAAAGCCAGAGATTAGACTTTTTGTAAGAATCGCTGTATCGAAATCCAAAGATTCTCCTGCATATGTAACGGAGATTTCCTGAATTCCTTCATTCAAGCACTGAGAAGCAATGGATCCCATTTGCTGAACAAGTTGATGGAATGGCTGTACCTTTTCAAACACTTCTTTAGATATGGCTGGAAGGTTGATTGAACTTGAGACTGGATTTCCTTCGAAATAGGTCAATACTTCTTGGGCAACCTGTACGGCGACATTTAATTGGGCTTCTTTCGTGGAAGCACCTAGATGCGGTGTAGCAATGACGCTATCCAGTTCAAGCAGTTTATGGCCAAGTGGAGGTTCTTCGACGAAAACGTCCAGTGCCGCCCCTGCAACATGCCCTTCAACTAACATTTCATATAAATCATCTTCGTCTAGAATTCCACCACGGGCACAGTTCAGTACATAAACCCCTTTTTTACAGGTAAGCAGTTTTTCTTTATTAATTAATCCTCTAGTTTCATTCGTTAGCGGTGTATGAACAGTAATGATGTCTGCTTTAGGAAGCAATTCATCTAACGGCAGGGCCGTTACGGACATTTTCTTTGCACGATCGACAGTCAGGAATGGGTCATAGACAATGACATCCATGCCAAACACTTTAGCACGTTTGGCAATTTCCCCTCCGATACGTCCAAAGCCAACTATGCCTAATGTCTTACCACGAAGTTCAGTTCCCGTATATGAAGAACGTTTCCACTCCCCATTTTTCAGTGAAGCATAAGCTTGTGGAATGTGGCGCATTAATGAAGCCATCATCGCGAATGTATGTTCAGCTGTTGAAATGGTGTTGCCGTCAGGTGCATTAACCACGACAATCCCGCGTTTTGTCGCCGCGGGGATGTCTATGTTATCAACTCCGACACCAGCGCGTGCTATAATTTTTAACTGCGGCATACGGTTCATTAAATCTTCCGAAACCTTTGTTGCACTTCTCACGAGAATTGCATCGATCTGATCAAGTTCGTTTGCAGCTTCCTCTACGGTCTTCTGAATGAGATGAATATTGGGTGCCTCTGAAAGCGGTCCGAGTCCTTCTGGTTTAATGGCGTCTGCTACTAAAATCCGATACACGTCTAAACACCTTCCTAGGAAAAATTATCTTAAATTTCAGTTAATTTTACAATTGAAATGCTGATTATGTCAATTTGGCTTATCTGAATGAAAGCGCTTAAACAAAAGATTTTCATCTGATCATTTGTTTAATGTCGCGATATAATTAGCTTCATCTTCTTTTGCGAAAAATTTTCGAATTGTCATATTGTAAATCCGGCATTTTTTTTCAGCCGTTCACTGCGTTCGATATTCTTCCTAAATGCATCAAATGAGAAAAATGCTATCAAAAAAAAGGTATTTCAGATATAATGGGAAGTATAAAAAATTTTATAGGTCTATCTTCGGGGCGGGGCGCAATTCCCCACCGGCGGTGATGAAGGAATTTCTTCTTCTAAGCCCGCGAGCCTTACAAGGCAGGATTTGGTGTGATTCCAAAGCCGACAGTATAGTCTGGATGGGAGAAGATGGAGGTTCCTGAGTGCGTTTCAACAGTTATTTGCTGAACGTTTGTTTGATGTAACCTTTAATTTATCCCTTTAATTCTATTGGAATTAAAGGTTTTTTATTGAGCATCAACATATTTTGGAACCCTAACCTCTTTTTCAGGTAGATCGGAAAAGAAGGAGAGAGAACTATGAAAAAGAACAAAGTGAAAAAAACGGTCACTCTTGCCATGATGGGAAGCATTTCTTATTTATTGATGCTTTTAAATTTCCCGTTTCCAGGATTCCCGTCTTTTCTCAATGTTGATTTTAGCGACATCCCAGCACTGATGGCGGCATTGATTTTTGGTCCGATGGCTGGAATTCTAGTCGAGTTCATTAAAAACCTATTGGATTTAGTCATGACAGGGACCTTGACTGCTGTGCCTGTGGGGCATATCGCTAACTTTATAGCCGGAATACTGTTTGTGTTGCCAACTTATTATGTATTTCAGAAAATCAATTCAAAAAAAGGGATGACGTTCGCCTTACTTGCGGGAACAGTCTCCATGGCAGTATTCATGAGCGTTTTAAACTATTTTGTTTTTTTACCGGCTTATACCTTCTTTATGGGATGGGATGCCATGTCGGCGCCCGAGTCAAGAAAGTTCGTTACGACGGCAATCTTGCCTTTCAACGTGATTAAAGGCGTGCTCATCACATCTGTATTCATGTTGCTGTTCATTAAATTACAGACATGGATCAATAAGCAAACATTATATTAAAATGCTTAATGGCATTGACGATAGAAATAAAAAAACAACCGGATATCCATATCCGGTTGTTTTTATGTCTGTTTTTTGGTATGAGAAGTTGTAATGCGACATTGACCAAAAGAAAAGCCATTCTCGATTGAAAATGGCTTGTACCTTTATTCGAATTTTAGTGCATCTCCGTCAAATGCCTCGTCAGCAACTTTAATGGAATCCGTTGGGCATCCTTCAAATGCATCCATCATGTCGTCTATAAGTACATCTGGAATTTCAACGATTCCCTCGTTATCGTCAAGGGTAACAAATGCAATCCCTTCGTCATCATAATCATATATATCTGGTGCCGCTGCTCCGCAAGCCCCACAAGCAATGCATGTTTCTTTATCCACAATAGTAAATTTAGCCATGAATATAACCCCTCCTAAGTTGATTAACAACTGATAATCTTTTTATTTCAGATTATTATCTCTTTCTTATTGTAAGACCGAATGCCAAACTTTTCAATAGAAATTGTATTGATAATAACTATCATGTAGCTGAATGTCAACGAAAAACATCGAAATAATTAACTTGGTTCCTTCCATGTTTCGTCATTTAGTCACATAATTTCCGTTGTATTCATCAATAATAACGGCGGTTTTTGCAGTTTTTTGTTACAATGGGTTTATTGGTTAAATGAAACAAGGATGTGAGTCCCATGAATAATTATCTACAGGCCATCATTCTATATGCGATAAAAAAATTTCAAGGTGAGCGCTCCATTTATGCTATATACCATATGCTGCAAGGTAAGAAATCGTCACAAACAATCCAAGATGCCCACTTATTCGGGTTAACGGATATTTTTGGGACAATACCTCGATTTACCCGTCAGCAATTAAATCAAAACATTGAACATTTACTTAAGCATGACTTGATTAATTTAACGGATAAACCAGATGCATATGAAATTAGTATGCAAGGAGAGGGAATGTTGGACGATTACTTTAAAAGTCATCCTTTTCCGGCGTATTTAAATGGTTGGAAGTATCACAATATCACCCCTGTTTTCTGGGGGAGGTTAAACTTACTCATTCAAACCATATCCCATATTGTCCACAATGAAAGACGTTTTTATCCGATACAACGAAATCCCAAAATCCAATTCTTCGTAAAGGAATTTTTACATGCCAATCGTCAGGATCGAGCGTTGATTGCCCAACATCTATATGATGAACTGATATCCCTTTTAGAAAATCAAAGTGATATGAAACGAGACATTTTCATTTTGAAAATAACAGGGATAAACAGGATTGGACTTACGTTTGAACAGATTGCAAAAAGGAAAGATGTAGAAGAAGAGTATGTTCGCTATACATTCCTTGACTCATTGCATCAAATGCTTGCAGAAATGGAAACGGGAAAGGATTACCCTCTCTTGTCCTCATTAACCAATGATTGGAAAAGAAGTGGTAATCCTCATTTGACACAATCTACAAAGACTACTTTACGATACATCCAGGAAGGGAAAAATCTCGGTGAAATAGCTGAAATCCGCAGATTGAAAGTCAACACCATCGAAGATCACCTCGTAGAAATTGTTTTATCGGAAAAAGATTTTCCGATTTCCGAATATGTGACAATCGAGGATGAGAGGGAAATTGCTGAAGCTATTAAGGAACTTGGTACGAAAAAGCTTAAAGCTATCAAGCAGATGGTCGATAATAAACAAATAAGCTTTTTCCAAATAAGACTTGTACTTGCGAAAATAGGTGAGAGATGATGAACATAGAACGAGTCCTCAAAGAAAAATTCGGATTTGATGAATTCCGTCCTGGTCAAAGGGAAGTGGTTGAATCATTGATGACCGGCCGTCATACCTTAGCGATGCTCCCGACCGGATCAGGTAAATCATTATGTTATCAGCTGCCGGCTTATCTTTTAAATAAGACTGTCCTAATTGTCTCCCCGTTATTATCTTTAATGCAGGATCAAGCAGATCAGCTGAAGATGAGTGGAGAAAAAAGTGTATTGACCCTCAACTCTTTTTTGACGCTTAATCAAAAAAGGAAAGCTTTCGATAGGTTACATAGTTATCGTTTCATCTTTTTATCTCCTGAAATGCTGAGCATCGATGATGTGATAAAATCCTTGAAATCCATAGAAATAGGTTTGTTCGTCATAGACGAAGCACACTGCATTTCACAATGGGGGTACGATTTCCGTCCGGATTATTTGAATTTAGGGGAAGTGAGGCGTGAACTGAACAATCCGTTGACTCTTGCCCTGACAGCAACTGCAACCGATGAGGTCCGGAGGGACATCGTTGTCAAACTCAACATTGGACAGGTCAAGGAAATGGTCTCATCCGTAGATCGTGAAAATATTGCCATTATTGTCGAGCGAATGTTCAGCTACGATGAGAAGCTAGCCCGTGTGCTGGAGCTTGTCAGGAAATTTACCGGAAGCGGAATCATTTATTTTTCCTCTAAAAAAGTGGCGGAATCGGTCGCTGGTTTTTTACAGGATAACGGGATTGTTAGTGTCAATTATTATCACGGCGGAATGGAACAGGAACAAAGGATGCTCATTCAGCAGCAATTCATTTCCGGCCAGTTGAAAATTATATGCGCAACAAGTGCTTTTGGAATGGGTGTGAATAAATCGGATGTCAGATATGTTATCCATTTTCATATCCCGTCCACGATGGAAGCATATCTGCAGGAGATAGGCAGGGCGGGACGAGATCGGAAACAAAGTGTGGCTGTCTTATTATATAGCGAAGGGGATGAAGGGCTTCCCCTGCATTTGATGGAGCAACAGTTGCCTACGGATTCGCAAATCGATGGTGTATGTTCTTTCCTTAATGCAACACAAAAGAATCTGGCGAATTTGACCCTTTCAGAAAAAGAACAGCTGTCGCAATCCTTTTCGTTGAACGAAATCCAGCTCCGTTTTTTTACCCAGTTCATAACTGGCAATAATCAGAATCAAGTGGCAGGGATGAAAGAGTATTGTCAAAAGAGGAAATCCAGGAATCAAGAAAAGCTGCATAAATTCCTTCACTGGATATATGCACAGGAATGTCGCCGTTTAGGGATACTGGACTACTTTGGAGAAAAGCACCGGGAAGTGAACCCCATCTGCTGTGATATCTGTGGGATGGATGCCGAAAAAATGGCTGATGTATGGCCGGAAGTCAAGGTGGATCCGGTCAATTCCTTTTCCAATTGGAAAAAGGAATTGGCTTATATCTTATTAAAGAAGGAAAATGGCAATGAAAAATAAGCAAGCTGAATTAATTAAACAACTTACAGATAAACAGTTGCTGTATAATTTGTTTCTTACACAAATTATTCTCTTAACGTTAGCCATCTTTTTAGGTATTATTTTATTTAAAGACCGTTCTGCTTTTTTCGATTTGTTTATCTTTGATGACCTGAATATTTTGCTGATTGGAATTCCCGCTGGAGTCATTGTCGTGTTATTTGACATATTGCTTATGAAAGTGACACCATCTTCCTATCAGGATGATGGCGGTATTAACGAACGCATTTTCAGTAATTTGTCTTACCCGATGATTTTTATCGTAGCTTTAGTGGTAGCGGTAAGTGAAGAAGTATTATTCCGTGGAGTGTTGCAAACACATTTTGGTTTGCTTCTTACGAGCCTCATTTTTGCAGCCGTTCATTATCGTTACCTTTTTAATTGGTTTTTATTTTTAAATGTTTTGGTTTTGAGCTTCTTTATCGGTTTTTTATTTGAAATGACTAATAATATCATCGTGACGATAACGGCCCACTTTTTGATTGACTTTATCCTTGGCATTATAATCAGGAACAAAAAGCAAAGAGGGTTTAGCAAGAAAGGGGGTGACTTGAATGAGCCGGGTGCAAAAGAATGAAAAAGAAAATGATCAGGCTGGTGAACTACGTTCGCGAATTGAACGTCAGAAGGCTAAGTCATCATTGCCCAAGCGTAGCAAAGTCCACCAGAATAAAAAGAAAAAAAGTAAAGTGAAGATTAAACTTCCAATGATACAATTATTAGCGTTATTTTTTATTTTGCTACCAATTGGATTTTACAGCCTTTATACATATCTTCAGGATAGGCCTTTACCTGTTAATGAAAGTGACCAAGTAGTCTTAAAAGAGGAAGATAAAGAATCGATTCCCACTACAGCAACGGCAGAGGGTTTAAAGGAAAAAGAGTCGGCAAAGGCTGAAGCGGAGAAGGGAAAAGAAGAAGCTGAAGAAAAGGCCAAAGCGCAGCAAGAAGCTGAAGAAAAGGCCAAAGCGCAGCAAGAAGCCGAGGAAAAAGCCAAAGCACAGCAAGAAGCTGAGGAAAAGGCCAAGGCGCAGCAAGAAGCTGAGGAAAAGGCCAAAGCGCAGCAAGAAGCTGAGGAAAAGGCCAAAGCGCAGCAAGAAGCTGAGGAAAAAGCCAAAGCACAACAAATAGCTGACGAAAAAGCAAAGAAGGCAGCAGCAGAAAAGAAAAAGGCTGCCGAAAATGTTCAAGCCGCGAAACCGGATAAAGAGGGATACAAAGTTGTCTTACATACTGTTCAAGGTGAAGAAACACTATTTCGCATTTCGATGAATTACTACAAATCACAGGAAGGGATTGCTCTGATCAAGGAGTGGAATGGGCTGAATGGCAATGAAATCTCCAAAGGTCAGGTATTGAAAATTCCGATCAAGAAATAACGATGGCACTCTGTCTTTATAGGCAGGGTGTTTTTAAAATTGTTTGACTTGGTTAAGTATGAAGGCAAACGTGACAGGTACATTATCATTTTTTCCTCTACTCTTTCATATCATGATTTGTAAGAGCAGAGGAGGAAATGCGATGGAATCGACAATCATTTTATTGGATGAGAAAACGGATCAAGCAACAAAACAAATGCTGCAAAATGTCGTGGATCGGAAGAGAAAATTCGAGGCACTTAAAAAGAAGCACCTTCAAAGCTTATGGGCAACCATGATTGTTGCTGCCCTTTTTATGATTTATCTTTATTTTTATATCGTTGTACCCTATTCCTATTCCTTTTTCAGTATGTTTAGTGTTTTCGTCGACCATTTTAGCCATTTCCTTTATTTGGCGGCGGCGATTGGTCTATATGGATATATGGTTTTAATTAAAAAAAAGCTAGATAAAGCTGAAAAGGAGTTTCAACTGCTACGCTGTGAAATCATCAATAAAAGTAAGCAATTGTGGGAAAAAGAGGAAGAATGGAAAAATCGCCATAAGGTTTTTGAAATGATGAAGAAGAATTATGATATTAACTTATATCATGAAAATAAATGATGAATGCGTTAAATGATATTTAATTGCGGGTAATATCGTTTTATGGTTATATGAAAGTACGTTTGGATAAGGATGGAAAGAAGGTTTAACTAAGATGTTATGGTTATCTGGATTATTTTTAATCATCATTCTGCTGTCATTTGCCACGATCTTTTACATGTGGCGTACGGCTATGCAAGATAGGGTGATTTCCCAAGACCTATATTTCAAAGACTTCCCTGAAGGCTTTGGCGATGTGCGGATTTTTTTTATATCCGATATTCATCGGCGGATCGTTGCGGATAAATTGATCGAGGAAACACGTGACAAGGCAGATTTGGTGATTATTGGCGGTGACATTAGGGAAAGCGGGGTCCCCTTAGAACGTGTGGAAAAAAATATATTGAAACTAAAAGAACTAGGTCCCCTTTATTTTGTTTGGGGTAATAATGATTATGAAGGAGACTTCCATGAACTGGATGCAACTCTTTTGAAACATGGTGTGAAGATCCTTGATAATACAGCTGTTTCTTTTGAGTCTCAAAATGGCAGCCACATCGCTCTTCTGGGCATTGATGATATATCGGAAGAACGTGATAGGCTTGACCTTGCCCTGTCGGATTGCGGGAATGAGGATTTCCGGATTTTGGTGAGCCATAATCCTTTGGTCAAGAAACAGTTGACTCCGGAACACCATATTAGTCTTGTCCTGTCAGGTCACACCCATGGCGGGCAGATTCGCATATTCGGATTCGGGCCCTATCAGATCGGAAGCATTAAAAAAGAGGAGGACTGTATATATATGACGAGTAATGGCTATGGGACAAGCGCAGTGCCTTTAAGGCTTGAAGCTAAGCCGGAAACGCACCTCTTCACCCTGAAAAGGGGTACAGAGACTGAAATAGGCGAAGCTGTGGAAAAAACCTATTAAGCTGCTTTTTATCGAGAATACCGGTATTTTAAGACCTTGAAAAATCCACCATAATTTCATCAAATGATCGTACAGTTATTGGAGGCCTTGTAAAACCATGCAAGAAGGTAAATATAATATAAAGGCAGTTTCAAAACTGCTGGACATTCAGTCGGGAACCCTTAGGGCATGGGAAAGGCGCTATAAATTCATCGAACCTGTCAGGAATGAATCGGGGCACCGGCTGTATACTGAAAAACATCTGCAAATCCTTAAGTGGCTCATTAATAAAACAAAGCAAGGTTTTACTATAAGCCAAGCCGTTTCACTTCTCGAAAGTACTGGCACTCTAGAGCCTGGAGTTCCAGAAACGAACCGTAAGGATGAGCAAGCGATTAAGTTATCGGATGAATTAATCGAAGCTCTATTGAATTTCAATGAAAATAAAGCCCATATGCTGATAGGCCAAGCATTCAGTATGTATACAATCGAACAAACCATAGTTGATGTACTCGGTTCAATATTGGTTCGGATTGGGGATAAGTGGGAAAGGGGAGAAATTACTTCCGCTCATGAACACTTTGCGTCGAACATAATAAAATCCAGGATCAGTTCAGTTATGCATACAATTCCGACTAATGGTTTTCTTCCGAAAGCCCTTACCGTTTGTGCTCCCGGTGAAAAACATGAATTTGGACTATTAATCTTTACCATTTTTTTAAAGCGGAAAGGGTATGAAACCATTTATTTAGGAGAATCCATTGCTGATAAGGACCTTTTCACCGTTTTAAACATCATAAAGCCCTCTTACCTATTCATGTCATGTTCACTGACAGAGAATCTTGCTGAAACATTTAAGCTGATTGAAGCGTTAACAAAGGATTTCCCGGATTTGAAGGTGGGTCTTGGCGGTGCGGCCCTCAGCCTTATTTCTGAAGAAGACCGAACTGCCTTCAGCGGAGTCTTAATGGGGGACACGCAAATGAAATGGGAGGAGTGGCTGAAAGGTTAGCTGCGGCCCTCTTAGGAGAAATAATGGATATGCACCCTGCGACCAAGGCTTCATATGATGTATGAAGATGGTAACCAGGGGGCATTTTTTTATGAAGCTGGAACGATTAACTAATAATAAAATCAAGATTTTTTTGACCCTTGATGATTTAATTGATAGAGGCATAACGAAAGAAGATATTTTAGGGAATTCCTTGAAGGTCCACAAGCTATTTCAGGATATGGTCGAAGAAGCGTGCGAAGAACTCAGCTTTAAAATGAGTGGCTCCATTGCAATCGAAATTTTCTCCTTGCCTGCGCAAGGGTTGATAATCATTGTGACAAAGGAAGAAGAGGAACTATTGGCAGACGAAGAGGAATTCTTGGATTTACAGGTGAAGATTGATGACTTCCCTCATATTCTGTATGTTTTCGATGACTTTGAAGATATCGTCCAATTATCTCATAGATTATCTTTTCAAGGTTTGCTTAAAAGTACCCTTTATCATTTTGAGGGTAGATACTATTTACTTATCGAAAATGTAAAAGACACGACTTATGACACGGTCATATCTTTAGCGGCTGAGTATGGCCATGCATCTACATTGACACTCAGCCGCATCAATGAATATGGAACATGTATAATCGAAAATGAAGCGATACATGTTTTGCTCACACATTTTAGCTGATGTAAAACAAATGAATCCAGGCAGCCACATTATGGTAAAAAAATGTGGTTTGCCTTTTTTTGTCTCAACTTTCGGCCGAAGAAGATATAGGGTAAAAGTGTAAGAAAGCAGTTGATATGATAACGTTTTCATTTTTAGAATATTTCCAACTTTTAAATTCCCAT
This sequence comes from Peribacillus sp. NPDC096622, assembly GCF_044762665.1. NCBI lineage: Bacteria > Bacillati > Bacillota > Bacilli > Caryophanales > Bacillaceae > Peribacillus > Peribacillus sp. NPDC096622. The sequence continues at coordinate 52,034 of NZ_JBIWES010000009.1, forward strand.
TTTTACTCTTGCATTAATGTAACGAAGGTGTATACTAGCACATGAAGAGGACTATTTGTACATTATAATTTTATATATGGATGAGATATTCTAGGAGGTACTTTTAATGGAATCGGCAAAAGGCAATAGCCATGTAAATGAAGAAGAAAAACACGACGTACTGAGGTCAACCCAAACTGTAATACATAAAGCTTTGGATAAGCTGGGTTACCCGGAAGAAGTTTTTGAGCTGTTGAAAGAACCTTTGCGTTTACTGACGGTGAAGATACCTGTACGCATGGATGATGGCTCGGTTAAAATTTTCACGGGTTACCGTGCACAGCATAACGATGCTGTTGGGCCTACAAAAGGTGGTATCCGTTTTCACCCTAATGTAACGGAACGTGAAGTGAAGGCATTATCCATTTGGATGAGTTTGAAATGCGGCATCGTAGATTTGCCATACGGCGGGGGTAAAGGCGGTATCGTTTGTGATCCTCGTAATATGTCATTCCGTGAGCTTGAAAGACTGAGCCGGGGCTACGTTCGAGCAATTAGCCAAATCGTGGGGCCGACTAAAGATATCCCGGCACCTGATGTATTTACAAATTCTCAAATCATGGCTTGGATGATGGATGAATACAGCCGTATGGATGAATTCAACTCACCAGGATTCATTACGGGTAAACCGCTAGTGCTTGGTGGTTCTCATGGCCGTGAATCAGCAACTGCTAAGGGTGTAACGATCTGTATCAATGAAGCTGCCAAGAAACGCGGGATCGATATTAAAGGGGCGCGGGTCGTCATTCAAGGTTTTGGTAACGCAGGTAGTTTCTTAGCTAAGTTCATGCATGACGCAGGTGCTAAAGTTATTGGAATTTCGGATGCATACGGTGCACTTCATGATCCTGAAGGATTGGATATCGATTATCTTCTCGATCGGAGAGATAGTTTCGGAACCGTAACGAAATTGTTTAAAAGCACAATTTCAAATAAAGAACTGCTTGAATTGGAATGTGATATTTTAGTCCCGGCTGCAATTGAAAACCAAATCACTGAAGAAAATGCTGCTGATATCAAAGCATCGATCGTTGTCGAGGCAGCTAACGGACCTACAACAATTGAAGCGACACAAATCCTAACGGATCGCGGAATCCTTCTTGTTCCTGATGTGCTTGCTTCTGCTGGCGGTGTAACGGTTTCTTACTTCGAATGGGTACAAAATAATCAAGGTTATTACTGGTCTGAAGAAGAAGTGGACGAAAAGCTGGAAAAAATCCTTGTGAAATCTTTCAATAACATTTATGAACTTGCACAATCAAGACGCGTTGATATGCGACTGGCGGCTTATATGATTGGCGTAAGAAAAATGGCTGAAGCTTCCCGCTTCCGTGGCTGGATCTAAAAGGATTCAAATCAGTATCAACATATAGTTAAAAATCATGTTCATTGCTTTATCATTGAAATGATTTGTAAAAACTCCTATCATGTATTGATAGGAGTTTTTATTTTTAGACGAACGTATTACATAGTGCATGGAAAGGCAGTGGAAAAAGATGAATGTTGAAGAAGTCATTATCATAGGTGGGGGCCCTTGTGGATTGGCTGCTGCGATCGCTCTTAAAGAAGTGGGAATACAGTCCCTGATCATTGAAAAAGGAAATGTGGTTGATTCCATTTACCGTTATCCGACACATCAAACTTTTTTCAGTTCGAGTGAAAAACTGGAGATTGGTGATGTCGCTTTTATAATCGAAAACCGTAAACCGGTCCGCAATCAGGCGCTAGCCTATTATAGGGAAGTAGTCAGAAGGAAAGAATTGCGGGTCAATAAATTCGAAAAAGTGGAAAAAGTGGAGAAAGGAGAAGATGGGAAGTTTTTGGTCAAGACATCGAAAGGGGACTATGCAGCTCTGCATGTGATCATATCGACCGGATACTATGATCATCCTAACTATATGTGCATACCGGGTGAACAGCTCCCTAAAGTGTTTCATTACTTCAAGGAGGGCCATCCCTACTATAATTGTGATGTTGCAGTCATCGGTGGCAAAAACTCAAGTGTGGATGCAGCTCTGGAATTGGTCAAATCAGGAGCAAGGGTTTCAGTCCTTTATAGAGGATCGGATTACTCTCCAAGTATCAAACCTTGGATTCTTCCGGAATTCGAATCATTAGTCCGCAATGGAACGATCAAAATGGAATTTAATGCGAATGTCGACAGGATAACGGAAGACAGCGTCGTCTATCATGTAGGTGATGAGGAAAAAGTCATTAAAAATGATTTTGTGTTTGCAATGACTGGTTACCATCCTGACCATTCCTTTTTAGCTTCAATGGGCATTACTATTGATAAGGAGACTGGAAGGCCTGCATATAACGAGGAAACGATGGAAACGAACGTTAAAGGTCTTTATATTGCAGGGGTTCTGGCAGCCGGAAATAATGCGAACGAAATCTTCATAGAGAACGGCAGGTTTCATGGTGGATTGATTGCCTATCATTTAGCTGTTAAAGAAAAGTGAATTATATAAATGAGGAGCTGTTACCGTATGGAAAAAATATCATTAATAACGACTGGTGGGACTATTGCCAGTAAAGAAACTGCGAATGGTATGTTGGCCTCTGGTGCATTGACTGGCCATGAGTTGGCATCCCTTTGCGAATTGCCCAGCGATATCGAGGTTAAAGTGGTTGATCTTTTCCAGATTTCAAGCATGTCCATGTCCTTTGAAAAAATGCAGCAGCTTAAATCAGCCATACAAAAGGAATTGGAGGATCCTGAAGTTACGGGAATCGTCGTGACCCACGGTACGGATACACTTGAAGAAACGGCATATTTCCTTGATGTCACGAGTAAAGATCAACGTCCAATCGTATTGACCGGCTCCCAACGCTCTCCTCAAGAGGTGGGCACCGATGTATATTCCAATCTAAGGAATTCGATATTATGCGCTGCGAGTGATCTTATTAGGGATGTTGGGGTAGTGGTCGTTTTTAATGAGCGGATCTATTCAGCAAAGTATGTCAAAAAAGTTCATGCTTCCAATTTACAGGGGTTCGAATCTTTTGGCTATGGATATTTGGGGATAATTGATAATGATGTCGTGAGCATCTATCAAAAACCTTTACATAGGGAGTGTTATGATATTCAGAATTGCATCCCAAGGGTGGATATCATCAAGTGCCATACAGGCGCTGACGGCCTTTTTATTGATGCTGCGGTTGCAAACGGTGCGAAAGGCATCGTGCTCGAGGGTGTAGGTAGGGGACAAGTTACCCCTGTAATGGTAACTTCCATACAAGCTGCACTCGATAAAGGAATAACGATCGTCATGACTACAAGTGCAGAAGAAGGAAAAGTGTACCCAGCTTATGATTATGAAGGCAGCGCATTTGATTTAAAACAACGCGGTGTGATATTAGGCGCTGATTATGACAGCAAGAAGGCACGAATTAAGTTAGCTGTCATGCTGGCAAGCGAAAACACAATAGATGAGACCTTCTTTAAGTACTGAAGGATTAAATAAAATTTGGAAGAGTTGATTCTTGGATTCAGTTTTTCTTCATTCCATGGTACGATTAAGGAAACGAAGATGAAAAGAGGGTCAGCTAATGCTGGTCATGTTTGCAGCGGCTATCGCGCCAGGATTGGCGCTACTGAGCTATTTCTATTTGAAAGATCAATATGAAACCGAACCGATATCGGTTGTGGTCAAAACATTTTTATTCGGTGTTTTTCTTGTATTGCCGATTATGTTCATACAGTATGTACTCGAAACCGAACAAATCTTGAATACTGATTTAGCAAATGCTTTTTTATGGGCTGCACTGCTTGAGGAATTCTTCAAGTGGTTCATACTCATTTATGTTATTTATCAGCATGTGGCATTCGATGAGCCATATGATGGGATTGTTTACGGAGCTGCAGTCTCCCTTGGATTTGCCACAATGGAGAATATTTTGTACCTGCTGGCCAACGGGGTGGAACACGCTTTTCTCAGGGCCGTTCTCCCTGTATCCAGTCACGCTTTGTTCGGAGTGATCATGGGATATTATTTGGGCAAGGCGAAGTTTTCGCCTTCGAATAATAAGGTCTATTTATTGTTGGCATTGATCATACCCATTTCATTACATGGGGTTTATGATTATATTTTAGTTTCCCAAAGATTTTGGGTGTACTTTATTATGCCATTCATGATTTATCTATGGTGGTTAGGCATGAAAAAAGTAAAGAAAGCACGTTTGTTGTCTGACTTTCACGCAGAAAAACTTTCACAAAATCACTACCTTAGCAAATGACGAATACTATTAAAAACGGAGTGCTGGCATATTTTGCCCGCTCCGTTTTTTTTATGTTTGGAATAAAAAAGCCAGTAAAGAAGAAAATAGAATTACATTAATTCAAGAAAAAGAGGAGTGTTTTTGATGAAAGGAATTTCGTCAAAATGGAAATGGCTTTTGCTGTTTTCGTGTATAACTATATGTTTCGGAATTTACCCGGAAACAAGAACAAATGCCTTTTCGGGCCAAGTCATTCAAAAAGGTGCGGTTGGAGATGATGTAATTGAACTGCAGGCACGCCTGCAAAACATCGGTTACTATAAGGGAAAGATTGATGGAGCCTATGGATGGGGCACTTATTGGGCACTTCGAAACTTTCAACAAGATTTCGGGCTTCCAATCGATGGTTTGGCAGGGACAACAACAAAACAGAAGTTGACGAATGCGTCTAATTTCAATAAAGCATTTGTTCATGAGCAGATCAATAAAGGAAACGATTTCACCTATTATGGGGGAGTCCCCATTGAACAACAGGTAAAAGCGAAAGGAAATGGAGGAACCGCTTCCGGAAAGGCTCCTCCCAAAACAACGACATCAGCCAATCTTCCAGGAGGTTATTCTCAAAATGATATACAGCTGATGGCCAATGCCGTTTATGGAGAGGCGCGAGGGGAGCCATATACAGGTCAGGTTGCCGTTGCAGCAGTAATCCTGAACAGGGTGGAAAGTGCTGCATTTCCTAATACCATTTCGGGAGTGATTTTTGAACCTGGGGCGTTTACGGCTGTTGCGGATGGACAGATTTGGCTTACACCGAACGAAAGGGCGAAAGAAGCAGTGGTGGATGCTATCAATGGATGGGATCCAAGCGGTAATGCAGAATATTACTTTAATCCCGATACGGCAACAAGCAAATGGATCTGGTCAAGGGAACAAATTAAAAGAATCGGAAAACATATCTTTTGTAAGTAAAGAGGTGAAGGGAAATGATCAGGAATATAGTGATTGCCCTGCTTGTTGTAGTTGTTGCGGGAACTGCATTCTGGGGTTATCAAGAACATAAGGAAAAAAATGCTGTATTAATCAACGCCGAAAATACGTATCAGCGAGCCTTTCATGATTTAAGCTATCAAGTGGATTTATTGCACGATAAGGTCGGCAGTACTTTGGCCATGAATTCACGGTATTCATTAAGTCCGGCGTTAACAGATGTTTGGCGTATCACTTCCGAAGCCCAAAGTGATGTCGGGCAGTTGCCATTGACCCTGCTTCCTTTTAACAAGACAGAGGAATTTTTATCAAAAATTGCGGATTTCAGTTATAAAACAGCGGTACGTGACCTTGAAAAAGAACCATTGAATGATAAGGAATATGCGACTCTGCAATCCTTGTACACACAGGCAGGAGACATCCAGGGCGAGCTAAGGAAAGTGCAGTATCTAGTCCTTAAAAACAATTTAAGATGGATGGATGTCGAAATGGCTCTTGCATCAGGGAAAGAAAATTCGGATAACACGATCATTGATGGTTTAAAGACGGTAGAGAAAAAAGTATCAGGGTACGGGGAAACGAATGAGATGAATCCGACTTTTACTTCTGCACAACAGAGGGATGAAAACTTCAAAAATTTGCAAGGTGAAACCATTACGAAAGAAGAAGCAATCGCGACGGCAAAAAACTATGCACACTCAAAAAGCAAAAATTTGAAGGTGAACGTGGAAGAAAACGGAAAAGGTTCCGATTATGGATTTTATAGCGTGAGCATCCTCGATAAAGACTCCGATACTGAACTGAATATGGATTTGACCAAAAAAGGCGGTTACCCTATTTGGTATATCAATAATAGGGATGTGAACAAAACAAATATTGATTTGAATCAAGCCTATACAAAAGCCGAAGCTTTTTTAAAGGAACATGATTTTAGTTCACTTGAATTATTTGAAAGTGCTCAATACGATAATATCGCATTATTGAATTTCGTGACATCGGAAAATGGGGTCAAGATTTATCCAGATTCAGTCAAGGTCAAAATCGCATTGGATGATGGATCCGTTATAGGGTTTTCAGCTGATGAGTATTTAAAATCACACAAAACCAGGGAAATAGGGAATCCGAACATATCCGAGAAAGAAGCTAAGGATAAAATCAACAGTAATGTAAAAATAATGGAAGAAGGAAAGGCGTTAATTACCAATGATATTGGTGAAGAAGTTCTTTGTTATGAATTTCTCGGTACGATTAAAGACGATACCTACCGTATTTTCATTAATGCAGATACCGGTCAAGAAGAAAAGGTGGAAAAATTAAAGAATTCCGAACCGGTATACGAGAATTTAATTTAAATAATCATGAATCATAAGTTGCAGGGAAATGTGCTTAGTCACTTTCCCTTTTTCTTATTTCGTGACATAATAACTTAATGATCACTTGGAATATATGGGAAAATTCATGGGTAATATTATGTAGTTTTTTGAAAAGGACGTGGAAGACGATGTTTAAAATTGGTGATATATTAATGCTCGAGCCGAAATACACATCACAGAAGGAAAAGTTCAATTGTATGGTTGTAGAAATGGGAACGGGTTGTGTCTATAAGGACTAACCCATCGATGTAGGGACTGGGAAAATTGCATTCCTCATGGATGGGACACAGTTCAATGTCACATTTTCCAATGAAGAGCAGGCTGTTTATGTATTCGATTCTGAAGTGCTTGGAAAAGTGAAAGGAAGAATACCCATGATGCAACTATTGCTGCCCGAAGCAGAAACGTTTGTTAAAATCCAACGGAGGCAATACGTGCGCCTGGATGTAACCTTGGATACGGCCATTCATCCAGAACATTCCGAGTTTCCCCCTTTTCGTGCATTAACGGAGGATATTAGCGCAGGCGGAGCTTCCATAAGGCTTTTGAAAGGCACTAACATCCAATCAGTTTCGCAATTATACCTGTGGATGGCGCTTACGTTAAAATCAGGTGGGATTCATTATTTAAGGTTAAAAAGCAAAGTCATTCGCGTAACGGAAAAAGAGCATAGAAATATGCTGCTGCACGTCCAGTTTCTTGAACCTTCAAAAAATGATGTAAAGACATTAATGAGATTTATATTTGAAAAGCAGGTGGACTTAAAGAAAAAAGGCTTGCATGTTTAACATGATTGAATGAAAAACGGCGATTCCATCCATACTGCTAATATAAACAGATGGAGGGTGCGGCTGATATGAAAACATTTGAGAGACTATTAATTAAAGTGATCATCATCCAATTGGCCTGCTTATTTTTTTTCCAGTTCCTTTTGAGCATGGAGGATCAAATCTTTGATTTGACCAAGCTCTCGAGGTATGAAGGTGTTACCAGCAATAATTATACGAAAATCATTGAAACATTCAATGGGACCAATAAGTGAAGCGGTGATCCGCTTTTTTTTGTAAGAAGATTTTCAATAAAAGGATAACTTTTGATGGCTGTAGAGGTCAAAAAAAGAACGAAGGTGATTTTGAACCTACACATCCCTTTTATTAATGATTTTCCCGCTAGTTGTGATAAAATGAAAGGGTACTAAATAATCAGCATGATTGTAGGATTCTTGGGAGGATTTATGAAAAAAAAATTATCAGTCGCAATCGATGGACCAGCTGCTGCTGGAAAAAGCACGGTTGCTAAAATTGTTGCAGAAAAGTTCAATTACATATATGTGGATACAGGCGCAATGTACAGGGCCATTACCTATAAGGCCCTTAATCAAAAGATTCGCCTGGATGATGAACAAGCATTATCAGAAGTTCTCATCAATACGGAGATCGAATTAAGACCAAGTGAAAATGGCCAGTTGGTGTTCTTGGATAACGAGGACGTGACAGCCCAAATCAGGAACAATGAAGTGACCGGTTCCGTTTCGGAAGTGGCAAAGCACCGGAGCATCAGGGAGGAATTGGTTCGCAGGCAGCAAATCTTTGGTGAAAATGGCGGTGTCGTCATGGATGGCAGGGACATAGGTACGCATGTGTTACCAAACGCCGAAGTAAAGGTATTTCTAATCGCTTCCGTGGATGAAAGGGCACAGCGGAGGCATCAGGAAAATATATTGAAAGGTTTTCCATCGGATATCGAAAAATTAAGGGAAGAAATCGCAACAAGGGACAAGCTGGACTCCGAACGCGAGGTTTCGCCATTGAAAAAGGCAGCGGATGCTATCGAAATCGATACGACCTCATTATCGATTCAGGAAGTCGCAGAAAGTATCATGTCTTTAATAGAAGAGAGGAAAAGATGACATTGGATTTTTACACATTTGCCAAGAACATCGTAAAAGGCGTTTTAACGCCTTCGTTTAGGGTTAAAGCACTTGGAAAGGAACATATCCCTAAAGAGGGCGGGGTATTGATCTGTGCCAATCACATTGATAATTTGGATCCGCCCGTAGTTGGCATGACGTCTCCAAGGGATATTCATTTCATGGCGAAAGAAGAGTTGTTTCATGCACCTGTTTTAAAGGGTATATTACCAAGAGTAAATGCATTTCCCGTGAAACGCGGTAATAGCGATCGGGAATCCCTTAGAAAAGGCTTAAAGCTTTTGAAGGAGGGCAAGGCGATTGGTCTGTTTCCCGAGGGAACCAGAAGCAAGACCGGTGAATTGGGAGAAGGTTTGGCGGGTGCCGGATTTTTCGCATTGCGGTCTGATGCCGTTATCATACCGTGTGCAATCATCGGCCCATATAAATTTTTACGTCCATTGAAGGTCGTTTACGGTCCTCCAATAAATTTCACCGAATATCGTGAACAGAAAATATCAGCCGATGAAGCCACCAAGATCATCATGGAGCATATTGGGGAATTGATTTCCGAGCATAAATAGTCCTTCATACTTGACAATTTTCTGATTTTGTTAGAATTTATAAAATAAGGGTATTGTTCCTTTATTGCCGATGAAAAGGAATATGACTTTATTACTCTAAAAAAACTGTTTTTATCTTTATTAGGAAAGTGTTTTTATTGAACCACTTTAAATAAAATATGTGGCCGATGAAGAGGAAATTTGCTGATCAGTCATGGGTTAAGGAGGAGTTAGTAATGACAGAAGATATGAACCAAGTAGAAGTGAACAATTACAAAGTTGGGGATCAAGTTAAAGCAACCGTTTCAAAGGTAGAAGAAAAACAGGTCATTGTCGATGTGGAAAATAGCAAGACTGATGGAATCATACCCATCAGTGAGCTTTCAAGCCTGCATGTCGAAAAGGCGTCAGATGCCGTTTCGGAAGGTGATGCATTGGAGCTGGAAGTCATTAAAGTCGAAGAAGAAGCTCTCATTCTATCAAAACGTAAAATTGACGCTCTTAAGGCATGGGATGACCTGGAATTGAAATTTGAAAATGGAGACGTATTTGAGGCTGAAGTTAAAGATGTCGTCAAAGGCGGGCTTGTCGTAGATCTAGGCGTACGTGGTTTTGTTCCAGCTTCTCTAGTAGAAGACTATTTCGTTGAAGACTTTTCTGATTACAAAAACAAAACTTTAACATTCAAGATCGTTGAGCTTGAGAAAGACAAAAATCGCTTAATCCTCTCACATCGGGCAGTGGTCCAGGACCAAAAGGAAAAGCAAAAAGCAAACGTCTTGGATAAGATTGAAAGCGGGCAAGTGCTTGAGGGTGTGGTCCAAAGGATTACCGATTTTGGTGCGTTCGTGGATATTGGTGGCGTAGACGGCCTTGTCCACATTTCCCAGCTTTCCCATCAGCATGTCGACAAGGCATCCGATGTCGTTTCCGAAGGGGATAAGGTGCAGGTGAAAGTGCTATCCATCGATCGTGATAATGAAAGGATTTCACTTTCCATCAAGGATACCCTTCCTGGACCTTGGGCAGGAATTGCAGAAAAAGCGGCCAAAGGCTCTACACTGGAAGGTATCGTCAAACGCCTTGTTTCTTTCGGTGCATTCGTGGAAATTTTTCCAGGGGTAGAAGGGCTTGTCCATATATCACAAATTTCACACAAGCATATTGCCACTCCGCAAGAAGTACTTAAAGAAGGGCAGTCTGTCGAAGTGAAAGTGCTGGAAGTCAATGAAACGGATCAACGTTTATCATTGAGCATCAAGGAACTTGAAGAACCTCAATCCAATTACAACACATCAGATTATGAGATGCCTGAAGAATCGAAGGGTTTTCAGCTAGGTGAAATGATCGGTGATCAATTGAAAAAACTAAAATAAGATAATAATGGTGATGGCCTTGGAGAGAAAACAACGAAAATTAGATCATATAGAATTTGCGCTAAAGACAGGACAGCAGCATCAAACCGGACTAGAAGATATTTCGTTTATTCACCAAAGCTTACCAGGTATTTCCTTGAATAATGTGAACCTCACAGCAGAAGTTGGCGAACTTGAATTAAGTTCGCCAATTTTTATAAATGCCATGACCGGAGGCGGAGGCACTGAAACGGAAAAATTGAATGGTGACCTAGCCATTGCTGCAAGGGAAACGGGAATCGCCATGGCGGTAGGATCGCAAATGGCAGCCATCAAGGATCCTAGCCAGCAAGCTTCTTTTAAAGTTGTAAGGAAGGAAAATCCTGATGGTGTGTTGATTGGTAATCTCGGTGGTGAAGCAACAGTCGAACAGGCTAAGCGGGCAAGCGAAATGATCGGGGCCAATGCCCTTCAGATTCATATTAACGTCATCCAAGAATTGACGATGCCTGAAGGGGACAGGGATTTTGCGGGTACCCTTTCGAGAATAGAAAAAATCAACAAAACGATCGGAATTCCTGTCATCGTAAAAGAAGTTGGATTTGGGATGAGTATGGAAACGGTAAAGCAATTACATTCCGTGGGTGTTTCAATCATTGATGTAGGCGGGTTTGGCGGAACGAATTTTGCTAAAATCGAGAATGAAAGACGAGCAAAAATACTCGGATATTTTAATGAATGGGGCATACCGACAGCCGCTTCGATTGTCGAAGCAGTAAATGTTTCACCACAGCTTTCAGTCATTGGGTCGGGTGGCATCCAAAGCCCTTTGGAAATTACAAAAAGCCTGGCATTAGGAGCGAAAGGCGTCGGATTGGCCGGACATTTCCTCAAGCTCTATAAAGAGTTTGGCTTGGAACAATTGATTAAAGAAATACATTACATACATGAAGATTTGAAGGTCATCATGACAGCACTCGGGTGCGGTAATATATCAGAGCTAAGGAAATCCAAATTAGTCATCAAAGGAAATACCTACCATTGGTTATCTCAAAGAGGCATTGATTGTTCGGCGTATGCTAAATGAATGACCACAAAAAGGAAGCATCTCAATTGAAACGAATTGAGATGCTTCCTTTTTGTTCATGGATAGACTTAACTATTCCTTTTTCGTGCCACTTCAGGGCTTTCCATTCTTGTTGCCCCTTTATGACCCAGTGATTGGTCCCTGTCGGACTCCACCCGTTTACTTTCTTTCAATTTCTTCTCTTGCCGATCTTTTCCCATGTTCACACCTCCTTTTTAAATGATAGGGGGAAGTTTTTCCTCATTAATACCGTGCTTTACGTTTATACTTTGAATAAACAAGCCATAATGTTCCTAAAAGGGGGGACGCTGCATGGATGGAATTATATTTTATTGGATTTCATGGATAGTTTGGGTCATTGTCATGTATTTTATTCCGAAAACGGTTCCCTTTCGTTTTGATTTTCTTTTTCATCTATTAGCCGTTATGGTATTGGCGGGCTATAAACTGGAGGTTCCATTGGTTTCCGTACATTTGAGCGGCCCGTATCTCTTCCTTATATTGTGTGTATATATTAGGAAGAAATCAATCATCAAGATGATGGAACTGATCAGCGGAAGTCTTATTATCACTCTCGCTTATGCCAGTTTTCAACTTTTTTCTTTACTTGATCCGATATGGCTCATAATGAAACCGTCTTATCTGTTGTGTATTTTCCTGAATTATCTTATATTATTACTTTTTAAAAATTGGAAACATCGATTGTTCGTCCTTTTAATTGGGATGCTGATGGGAGATATCATATATTCCGGATTACTTGCTTACCACTCTTTACCTTATGTGGCGCTTGCTTACGCATGGCATGATAATGCCGTGTTGGTTTTGGGTGCAAACATACTGTGGAGAATGTTGGAACTGGTTGGCCAATACATTTATTCAATATCCCAATCGAGATTTTTATCAAAACAAGGAAAAGAGAATTTTAATCAATGAGTATGGAGAAAATTAGTATGGAGTATTAGCTGATTTATCAAAAGGCAGAAGTATTAATCGAACCAATTGGAATTGGAAGGCTTTTATTCATACAATCATTGTTGATTGGCGAGAAATTTGTTACTATAGGATAGTTAGAGGTCTGTAGATAAATCGTAAAATGCTCTAAACAATTAAAAAGGAAGCCGTAAGCCGAAGCTTTCTTCATTTTTTTGGGCTGTTTATAATCAAGTTTTAGCATGCAGGGGTGTTCAGCTTCATGTCACCTTAGGAACCGGGGCGTCAAGTGGACAAACTGCCCGTGAATACCTGATGAGTCTAACTGAAAATCAGTCGGGATTTTTCTTACTGATGAAAGATTCCTTTAAATGATGATGGATACAGCCTTTTCCTTTAAAAGGAAATTATGAAAATCAATAATGCAAAGCAACCGTAATAAATGCATTCATGAATTTCGTGACTTTGACAGAGATATAGTAGCAGAAAGGGTGAATAGCAATGCCAAAACCGGTAATTGCGATAGTCGGTCGTCCGAACGTGGGAAAATCGACAATCTTTAATAGAATAGTTGGAGAACGGGTTTCGATTGTTGAAGACGTTCCAGGAGTGACTCGGGACAGGATTTATAGTTCGGGTGAATGGTTGACACATGATTTCAACATTATTGATACAGGTGGAATTGATATCGGTGACGAGCCGTTCCTAGAACAAATTCGCCAGCAGGCTGAAATTGCCATTGACGAAGCTGATGTGATAATTTTTATGACGAATGGTCGTGAAGGTGTAACGGCTGCTGATGAAGAGGTCGCAAAGATACTCTATAAATCCAGAAAGCCGGTTGTCCTTGCAGTAAATAAAGTCGATAACCCAGAAATGAAAGATCAAATTTATGATTTCTATGCGTTAGGTTTTGGCGATCCATTCCCGATCTCCGGGTCTCATGGACTTGGTCTTGGTGACCTTCTGGATGAAGCGGCCAAACATTTCCCTAAATTTGACGGCCCGGATTATGCTGATGATGTCATTAAATTCAGTTTGATTGGAAGACCGAACGTAGGTAAATCTTCTCTTGTCAATGCATTGTTAGGTGAAGAGCGTGTCATTGTCAGTGATATTGAAGGTACGACTCGTGACGCGATTGACTCTCCGTATAAGTACAATGGCAAAGAGTATGTCATTATTGATACAGCAGGGATGCGGAAAAAAGGCAAAGTGTATGAAAGCACGGAAAAATATAGCGTACTTCGTGCATTAAGGGCAATTGAACGTTCAGACGTTGTTCTTGTAGTCCTGAACGCTGAAGAAGGAATTCGTGAGCAGGATAAGAAAATTGCAGGATATGCCCATGAAGCGGGTAGGGCGGTCATCATCGTCGTCAATAAGTGGGATGCCATCGAGAAAGATGAAAAAACGATGAAGGATTTTGAAGAAAAGATCCGTGCCCATTTCCTGTTCTTGGATTATGCGCCAATCATTTATCTGTCTGCCTTAACGAAAAAACGGACACATACCTTAATACCTGTCATTGATCAGGCTAGTGAGAATCATGCTATCCGGGTTCAGACAAATGTCTTGAATGAAGTGGTCATGGATGCCGTTGCGATGAATCCGACACCGACTCATAATGGCAACCGTTTGAAAATTTATTATACGACTCAGGTAGCGATCAAGCCGCCAACTTTCGTCGTATTCGTTAACGATCCGGAGTTATTGCATTTTTCATATGAGAGATTTTTAGAAAATCGAATTAGGGATGCCTTTGGTTTTGAAGGAACACCAATACGAATTTTTGGACGCCAGAGAAAATAGTAAAGGTGGTTATACCGTGGTAAAAGAAAAAGAAAGTATCGCTGTGATTGGAGCTGGGAGCTGGGGGACTGCTTTAGCGCTTGTAATCGCTGATAACCAGCATGAAGTGAGATTATGGGGACATAATCAGAATCAAATCAATGAAATCAATCAAAATCATACGAATGAAAAATACTTGCCTGGGATTGAATTGCCTTCGGGGATTAAAGGTTATTCTTCCCTTAAGGAAGCATTGGCCGGGATTGAAATAATTATTTTGGCGGTGCCGACCAAAGCCTACAGGGAAGTGCTTGGTCAGATTAAAGAGGCTCATGATAAACCATTGACGATCGTTCATGTGAGTAAGGGAATTGAACCTGATTCCCTGCTTCGTATATCGGAAATGATTGAAGAAGTCTCTTCGTCTGAATGGCTTAAGGATATAGTGGTTCTTTCAGGACCGAGCCATGCAGAAGAAGTCAGTCTGCGTCACCCGACAACAGTTGCCGTTTCTTCAAAGAATATGAAAGCTGCCGAAAGGGTTCAGGACATCTTTATCAATAATAATTTCCGTGTATATACAAATCCTGACTTGATTGGTGTTGAAATCGGAGGGGCTTTGAAGAACATCATTGCTTTGGCTGCCGGCATTACGGATGGTTTAGGCTATGGGGATAATGCCAAGGCTGCATTAATGACTCGAGGATTGGCTGAAATATCCCGTCTAGGGGTGGCCATGGGGGCTAACCCGCTAACGTTTTCAGGTTTAGCTGGGATTGGCGACTTGATCGTCACTTGTACAAGCGTCCATTCCCGTAATTGGAGAGCTGGGAATATGCTTGGTAAAGGGCAAAAGCTTGAAGAAGTTTTGGAAAACATGGGTATGGTCGTTGAAGGTGTCAGAACCACTAAAGCCGCCTATCAACTAGCCCAAAAGTACGAAGTGAATATGCCAATCACCGAAGCCCTGTACGATGTTTTATTCAATGGGGAAGAAGTGAAAAAGGCAGTTGACCTTTTGATGAATCGTTCAAAAACGAATGAGATGGAAGAACTTTTTAACATATTGGATAGCAGGCAGCAGGATTAACCTCCATTCTGTTGATTTTCATAAAAGAATTTCATTAAATTAGGCATTTGATGATGCGCCTTGCCGTTTATCAGCATACAATGCAACGAAAGTAAACTAGTAATTTGACCTCGGCACGGGGGATTTAGTCAAATGAGCAGAAGATATCTAAATATCTTCTGCTTTTTTTATGGGCAAAAAATCATCTGTTCTCTTTTTTATTTATGAATAATTGAATAGGTTATTCAATTTTGCATAAATCATTCTACATATTTCCTTGTTTTTTGTTGAAAATCGACTATTTTTTTTGGTATGAAAATTGCGAAGTATAATATGACCAAAAAATTCTATGGGAGGCGAGAAAAGTTTGTTAACTTTTCTCGCTTAAAGAGGAAGGGGAATGATACATGCAAACAGGTAATCTAAAAAGGTCTTTAAACTTATGGCATATCGTATTGCTCGGTGTTGGATATATGACGCCGATGGTTGTTTTTGATACATTCGGGATAGTTTCCGAAAAAACGGGGGGGCATGTGCCAACCGCTTATGTCATTGCTCTTTTAGCAATGTTGTTTACAGCAGCCAGCTATGGAAAAATGGTGAAGATATATCCGCAGGCAGGTTCATCCTATACTTACACACAAAAAACGATCAGTCCACATTTAGGCTTCCTTGTCGGGTGGTCGTCGTTACTTGATTATTTATTTTTACCGATGGTGAACGGCATTTTAACAAAAATATACTTAACTGCTCTTTTTCCGGAAGTTTATCCCTGGATATGGGTGGTGGCATTTGTCCTTTTAATGACAGTCATTAACTTATTCAATGTTAATCTTGCAGCCAACTTTAATAGCTTCCTTGTTTTTTTTCAAATGTTGGTCATCGTCATTTTTGGGGCACTTGTCGTTAAAGGAGTCATGGGGGGAGAGGGGACTGGAGAAGTCTTGTCGGTTCAGCCATTCATCGGGCCCGATATGGAAATTTCGACCCTCATAACTGGTGCTACAATCCTTTGTTTTTCTTTTTTGGGGTTTGACGCAGTCACTACTTTATCGGAAGAAACACCGAATCCATCCAAAACGGTCCCCCGGGCCATCTTTTTGACTGCCCTTATCGGAGGGGCCTTATTTGTGACGGCATCATTCTTTACACAGTTATTTTTCCCGGATGTTTCCCGTTTTAGCGATCCTGAAGCAGCTTCTCCGGAAATTGCCCTTTTCGTGGGCGGGAAGTTATTTCAGGCTTTCTTTCTTGCAGGAACATTATGCGGTACCCTTGCCTCCGGACTTGCATCTCACGCTAGTGTTTCTAGATTGCTATATGTAATGGGACGTGACCAAATGATCCCGAAAAAACTATTTGGGTTTGTCCACCCCAAATACAATACGCCATTTTTTAATGTCATTTTTGTCGGTTCGATATCACTGGTTGCCTTATTCCTTGATTTGGTTACGGCCACTTCTCTCATAAACTTTGGGGCTTTAATTGCATTTACCTTCGTTAATATTTGCGTAATCGTCCATTCAATAAGAAACAAAAGCTTCAGAACGATTAAAGGTTTTCTTTCAACTATTCTGTCCCCGGTTTTAGGCGCGGCTTCGGTCTTCATCCTTTGGCTTAATCTCGAGATGAGTTCCTTGATTTTAGGAATAGTCTGGGCGCTAATTGGGATTGGTTATCTTCTGTATCGGACAAAATGGTTTACGGAATCCCCTCCGCTATTCCATTTTGAAAAAGCACAGTGAATCTAATCTACTGTATTCATTCATTAAATGAGGAAGAGTGTTAAACGGCCGATGAGAAAATGAAGAGGTCATTCATGCTCATGCCTGTTGTTCAATTTTCCGTTCATGGCGTCAGCAATGTGTATTCAGCACATATGTCGCTTAGTATGGTTCCCGGGAGCTTTCTGGCTCGCTTATATGGTGATGCTTTTCACAGCGTACTTTATGGAAAGGCATTCCTTCTCTTAATTTACTGACTATTGTGACGGTTCTCGATGTCATGGTTAGGAAAATGGCTCCGAAAGCAAATGCTAACGTCGTCGCCTAGTTTTTGATGGTCATATTCATCGTTTTTATCTAACTGTGAAATTACATACGGGGAATGAATAATGAAAAGTGACGGGGCAGAAGCATTGGAAGCATATATATACCCTTGGCTCCTAAAACTTTGCAAACAGGCATGAGGCCATAATGACGGCATGGCGGGAGCTGTCCCATCTGTATAGCAAACCTGATTAGAATTTATAAGATAAGGTGAACGGTCCTTTATAAAATAAGTCTTAGCTGCATACCAGGTTTTTAGATCAAAAGGGTCCGTTAAAGGACCCTTTTGTTGTGGTGCGAATAAAGGTAAATGCTGGATATGAGTAAAGGTGCCTCTTATTTTTTATCTTGCAATTCGGAATTGTGATAAAATATAGGTTAGGTTACAAAAGGAGAGTGAAACTGTGTTATCTATTCCGGATGATAAAATTAGACCATTCATAACTATAACAATTGATCAGCCTACATTTTCAGACCAAAAAATTCATGAGATACAGGAACCTTTCTTCTTTCTTATGAAGGAAAATCAAGTGTTTGCGTATATCCGCATGGATGACCTCCCGTTAAATGAAAAAATCACGACAGTCGATCAGCTTTTACAGTATGCTTTTTCGATTGATAATGTCTGTAAATTGCACCCTAACATTTCCTTGCCGCATCTGTTTCAAATTATCGGTGAACCTATCGTACTGATAAAAACGGATGATGGCCTCCTAACCGGTTATGTAAAAAGGGAAGATGTATTAGCTGAATTATTCAAGCAGGACAGCAAACAAAATTTAGACCTGCTAAATGTTATATTAACCTCCATTCCCATGGGGATATTTGTTGCTGATAAAGAAAGAAATATCGTGAACTTCAATGAATCAGGCTTGAAGATGATAAAAAAGCCTTCTGAACAAGTCCTTAATGAACCTGCTGCGAACATCTTCAATAAGCAGCATATACATAGCGTGTTTGCCTGCGGGAGCAGTATTCTGAATCAGCTGGAGATTACTGATGTCATGAGTGTGCTTGTCGACTATAGCCCGATTCTGAATCATGAAAAAGAAGTCGAAGGCCTGATCATCATCGTTCAGGATTTACCGATGGTTGAGGAAATGGCCATGGAAATAGAATTGATAAAAAGCTCGAATAAAGACTTGAATGCCATTTTAGCGAATATCTATGATGAAATACTTGTAGTCAATCAAAAAGGAGAGCTGCTGCGCTATAGTGACAGCATCATCTCAGGTTTCTGGGGGAAGGATTTAAAAGATTATATCGGGAAGAATCTCTTGCAATTAGAAGATGAAGGGATTTTTAATCCTTCGGTCACCCGGTTAGTCCTTGAACAAAAAAAGAAAGTATCGATTGTCCAAGATACTAAAATGAATAAGAAAGTCCTTTCCGTAGGCACCCCTGTGTTCAATGAAAAAGGGGATATAGATCGAATAGTCATTGCATCTAGGGATATAACGGAAACGACACAATTGAAATCGGAATTAAATGAAATGAGGAAAGAACTGGACTCTTTCAAAAAACAGGATCAATTTTATAAAGAGTTGGTTTTTGCAAGTCCTAAAATGGAGCAGATAATCAGCCAAGTCAAGAAAATCGCACATTTTTCATCAACTGTATTAATCAATGGGGAGTCGGGAGTAGGTAAAGAAGTGATAGCTGAAGCCATTCATAAAATGGGCAGGCGATCTAAACAACCTTTCCTGAAGATAAATTGCGGGGCGATTCCGGAAAACCTCCTTGAAAGTGAATTGTTTGGTTATACGAAGGGTTCCTTTACAGGAGCTGATAAAAATGGGAAGGTAGGATACTTTCAGCAGGCCAATAAAGGTGTTTTATTCCTTGATGAAGTGGGTGACATGCCCATACATCTGCAAGTGAAGCTGCTGAGGGTGCTCCAGGAACAGGAAGTGATTCCGATTGGCAGCACTACACCCATTTCCATTGATGTTCAAATTGTTGCGGCCACGAATAAGAGTCTGGAAAAAATGGTCGAGATGGGCACGTTCAGAGAAGATTTATTCTATCGATTGAACGTCATACCCATTCATGTGCCCCCATTAAGGGAAAGGCCGGAGGATATACCGCCGCTAGCCTTTCATTTCCTCCAAAAATTGAATGAAAGGTATCAGCGGAATTACCACTTTTCCCCCGATGCATTAAATATACTGGAAGTCTATACCTGGCCAGGGAACATTCGTGAGTTGCAGAACATGATTGAAAGATTGGTCGTTTCTGCAGATGAAGAAATGATCGATGCTGACTTCATTCAAAGGTTCATACCTGTGGGCAGTGACTTTAAACAAACGAAACCCATCATTACGAGAATTCTCCCGCTGCAGGAAGCACAGGATCATGTTGAAGAGCAATTGATCATGCTTGCCATGAAACAGTATAAAACAACGACCAAAGCGGCTAAAGCGCTTGGGATAAGTCAATCGTCAGTGAGCAGGAAGTATCAAAAAGTGTTAGCTGAACAGAGTAAGAAAATTGAAAAAAATGCATTTTGAATAAAAGCCGTTGCCGAGTGATAAAAATCACTTGTCAACGGCTTTTATTTTTATGAGAGCATTTGGGAAGCTTTTTAATGATTTCCAAGGTTGTTTATGCAAAGTGAAATAACGATATGCATAATTGCATAGCTTTTAAGAGATTTATCAAAGAAAAGGCGATTTTATTGGTTAATTAACTTGGCATGGTTCTTGCTTGATTAGTAAGTATAAGAAAAAAGGGAGGTAAGCATCAAAGTTTCATAAAACAAGCAATCTAAATTAACCAATTAACTAAAGCTATAAAAAAAGGAGATTATAAAATGTCAATTAATGTAGAAAGTAAAAACACTCAAGCTAACCAATCAGCAACCCAAGATTATATTAAAAAAGTGCTTCAATTAATCGAGCAAAAAGAAATTTCAAAAGAAGATGCGCAGTGGGTGACAAAAGAAACTGTCGAGAATTTCCGTAACCATGTAAACCCTGGGTTTTTGGAATATCGGAAGACGGTCACTAAAGACACACAATTCGCTTCGGTGGAGTGGTCTGATCAAGATTCCTGTTTTACGGATGTAAATGGAAAAAAATATATTGATTGTTTAGGTGGGTTTGGTATTTATAATGTTGGCCATCGTAACCCTAAAGTAGTAAAGGCAGTAACCGATCAGTTACAAAGGCAAGCCCTTCATAGCCAGGACTTACTTGATCCATTACGTGCAATGCTTGCCAAGATCCTTGCCGAAATCACACCGGGAGATCTAAAATACTCATTCTTTACGAACAGCGGTACCGAGAGCGTGGAAGCTGCACTTAAGCTGGCTAAAATGTACAGTGACCGATACACGATCATTTCCACGACAAAATCATTTCATGGGAAAAGCCTTGGTTCCCTATCGGCAACGGCAAAGGGCATGTTCAGAAAACCGTTCATCCCGTTGGTACCAGGTGTGCGCCATGTACCATTCGGTGATGTGGATATGATGAGAAAAACGTTTGAAAGTTGTGCATTGGTCGGTGAAGATGTTGCTGCTGTACTGTTGGAGCCTATTCAAGGTGAAGGAGGGGTCATCCTTCCTCCGCAAGATTATTTAAAGCAGGTTCGGGCATTATGTGACGAATATGATGCGTTATTGATCTTGGATGAGGTGCAAACAGGAATGGGACGGACAGGTAAAATGTTCGCTTCTGAGCTATATGATGTTGTTCCGGACATTATTTGTTTAGCGAAAGCATTCGGCGGCGGAGTAATGCCTGCAGGGGCTGTGGTAGCCAATGAGAAAGTATTTAAAAGCTGGTTCGACAATCCATTCATGCACACTACGACATTTGGAGGAAATCCACTAGCTTGTGCTGCGGCCATTGCTACGATTGACGTACTTTTGGAAGAAAACTTACCGCAGCGTGCTGCAGAAGTTGGTGAATACTTCTTAAATGGGTTAAGGGAAGTGGCTGCTGATCACAAAGATAAGGTCTTGGAAATCCGCGGCCAAGGATTAATGATTGGTATTGAGTTCCATAAAGATGAAGTGGGGTATGAATTCTCAAAAGCCCTTTTTGATAAAGGCATCTTAGTGGCAGGTACGCTTATTAATTCCAAAACAATCAGGATCGAGCCGTCTTTGACCATTCAGCTGGATGAAGTCGATACAGTCATTAAAGCGTTTAAAGAAGTCTTGCCGACGCTTCAATCTTAATTTAAGTGAGCAGAAAAACAGCCTTTGGGCTGTTTTTTTGTTGTCTGGAGGTAGTGTGGGAATTACTTATATATTCCTCGTTATATTGATGCAACTCCGAAATTTTTTTAGCGAAAATGAGTAATGAAAACGGGAATTACACAGATTGGACAAGGATTTAATTCCTTTAACGTAATTTGGTATGTTATAATAATTTCTGGAAAAAGGAGTGATGAAGATATGACACCTGCTCTGCAAAAAATGTGGATATCCTTTATAGCTATGGGCTTTATGGTTATCTCAATATTTTTAATCTACTTAAGCCGCTATAAATTAAAAGGTTTTTGGAGAGTCTTGACAGCAATTATCGCATACATACTTATGATTCTGGCCGGTTTGATCATCCTTATAGTTGTTCTTAGCGGGCCAACCACTTGATAGGTGAGGAGAAATGATGAGGAATTTTTTCAAAATATTATGTTTATTGTGCATCTCTGTATCATTATCTGGCTGCTTATATCCGGAGAAGCAAAAAATGCAAAACCAACTGCCTTATAAAGAGCAAATACAATCCGTCCAAAGTGCAGTGGATCAATTTCAGAAAGATGAAGGCGGCATACTGCCCATAGTTACAAAAGATGCAGGTACACCGATTTATCAAAAATATGTCATAAAATTTTCTAAGATTTCGCCTAGGTATATGGCTGAACCGCCGGACAATGCCTTTGAATCAGGGGGCGTTTTTCAATACATCCTCGTTAATGTTGAAAAGGATCCGACTGTAAAGCTGTTGGATGTCAGGATGGCCCAGAAGATTCAAGATGTTTCCTTGAGATTGACTGCTTATCAGCAAAGCAATGGATACCCGCCATTTAAGGAAAGGTTATCTGATAATGTCTTCACGCTTGATTATGAAAAAATGGGGCTGAAGGAAGCTCCGACGGTCACGAGTCCATTTTCACAAAAAGACTTATACCTTGTAGTCGATGGTCAAGGCAGCATTTTTGTTGATTATACCCCTGATTTACTTGAGGCATTGAAGAAGCATGGGGGGGAAATCAAGCAAGGTGAAGATATCCGGGAACTGCTGGTGCAGAGTTCGGAGTTCGTCCCTGCCTATTCATTACCATATACAATTGATGAAAAAACAAAAACACCAATATTTCTTACAAAATAGGCATAACCCTTCTTCTGCAAAATATATTGTAGGGGAAGGGTTATTTCTTTTATCTTTATTTCATCTTACTTTTAAAATAACAACCCTTATATAAAAATTTCTGGTGGAGGAAGGGATTGAACCAGGGAAATAAATGGAATAAATTTTTAGGACAACATCATAGATATATATTGTCCTAAATAAATGCAAATGGATAAACGAAATCCCAAAACTCTAATTCGGGAGGGGATACCTTGGAAAAGGTAGATATTTTTAAAGATATAGCTGAACGGACCGGTGGCGATATATACTTGGGGGTGGTCGGTGCCGTCAGGACTGGTAAATCCACATTTATTAAAAAATTCATGGAACTGGTCGTCATTCCGAATATACCGTCAGAGGCGGACCGTGCCAGGGCACAGGATGAACTGCCTCAAAGTGCTGCCGGAAAGACGATCATGACGACGGAACCCAAATTCGTACCGAACCAGGCAGCATCGATTCAAGTAGCTGAAGGTCTCGACGTGAACATCCGTTTAGTCGATTGTGTCGGTTATACAATACCCGGGGCAAAAGGGTATGAAGATGAAAATGGTCCCCGCATGATTCACACGCCTTGGTATGAAGAGCCGATTCCGTTCAATGAAGCTGCAGAGATCGGTACTCGCAAAGTAATTCAGGATCATTCCACATTAGGCGTAGTCGTTACGACGGATGGTTCGATAGGAGAAATCCCCCGAAGTGATTATTTAGAGGCCGAGGAAAGGGTCGTCGAAGAATTGAAGGAGGTTGGCAAGCCGTTTATCATGATTGTCAATTCCGTTCAGCCTCACCACCCGAATACGGTAGCACTGAGGGAATCCTTGCAGGAAAAGTATGATATCCCCGTATTGGCCATGAGTGTCGAAGGAATGCGGGAATCGGATGTTTATAGCGTACTGCGCGAGGCCCTGTACGAATTTCCTGTTCTCGAGGTCAATGTTAATCTCCCGAGCTGGGTAATGGTTCTGCGCGAGGATCATTGGTTAAGGGAAAGTTACCAGGAAGCGGTTAAAGAGACCGTCAAGGACATTAAACGATTGAGGGATGTTGATCGTGTAGTCGGTCATTTCAATGAATTCGAGTTCATTGACCGTGCCGCTCTTGCAGGCATTGAGATGGGGCAGGGCGTTGCAGAAATAGACCTATATGCCCCTGATGAACTTTATGATGATATTCTGAAGGAAATTGTAGGTGTGGAGATTCGGGGCAAGGATCATCTGCTATCTTTGATGCAGGACTTTGCGTATGCGAAAGCAGAATATGATCAGGTGGCCGATGCGTTGAGGATGGTTAAACAAACTGGATATGGTGTCGCAGCCCCATCCCTTAACGATATGAGTCTTGATGAACCGGAAATCATCCGTCAGGGGGCCAGATTCGGTGTCAGGCTAAAAGCAGTGGCTCCTTCCATCCATATGATCAAGGTCGATGTCGAATCCGAATTCTCGCCAATCATCGGTACGGAAAAGCAAAGTGAGGAATTAGTCCGGTATCTGATGCAGGATTTCGAAGACAATCCACTTTCCATTTGGAACTCCGATATTTTTGGAAGAAGCCTAAGTTCTTACGTAAGGGAAGGCATACAGGTGAAATTAGCGATGATGCCAGACAATGCGCGCTATAAATTGAAAGAAACACTGGAGAGGATTATTAATGAGGGCAGTGGCGGATTGATTGCCATCATCTTATAGAAAACGTTTAAGGCTGGACCAACTCCATTTATGGATTGGTCTTTTTACATGGAAGAAACGCAGGATCGCAAGAAAAATATCATTTATGGACGCTAATATTTGAAATCATCTGCTGTTTTTTAGTATAATCTTGAAAAAACCCTGTGGTTAAGCGATTTTCAGCAATATAATAAGTTTAATTTCTATAAAAAAGGGAAATGATGAATAGCGAAAGACAAAATTTATAATATATACAATTATTAATGAAAAGATTCCCATTATTTTTTGAATTCCCTTGCTAAGCTTATAGGATTTGTGATAATCTACATACAGAAAACGCGTTATAACAGCGATTTCAACCTATTTATAAATTTTCGGATGAATTATTTGGAAATTAAACCGGCTTGGTAATCCCTGATTATCAGGGAATGAAATTTTTTCGACCGAAACTAATATCAAATCACTATTATAGTGTTGTAATAATGATTTTTTATAAAGATTCCTTTTGGGAGGAGGTGAATGGCATGAACAAAACAGAATTAATTAATGAAGTTGTTACAGCAACTGAAATTTCTAAGAAAGACGCTACAAAAGCTGTTGATGCTGTTTTTGATACAATCTTAGAAGCTCTAAAAAACGGTGATAAAGTCCAATTGATTGGTTTTGGTAACTTTGAAGTTCGTGAACGTGCGGCTCGTAAAGGCCGTAACCCACAAACTGGTGACGAAATCGAAATTGCAGCTAGCAAAGTGCCAGCTTTCAAACCCGGTAAAGCGCTGAAAGATGCAGTGAAGTAATTCTACCATTACATACGGGTGCTTAACCGAAAAGGGCCGCGTGAAAACGCGGCCCTTTTTTTGCTTCTTAATTTCCATCTGTGATAATATAAAAGACAGTGAATATTTTAGAAACGCTTCAGATGGTAAATCTGTCACAAGGAAATAACCATTCGAAACCGCTTCCGGCGAAACTGCTTTTAATGGGCTTCAATCTATGGGGTAATGGTTCGCTTTGATAATTGCAATTATGGATTTCCGGGTGCAACGCGCTTTGGTTTTTTTATCTGAATACATAATATTATTGATTTTTTAGGAGGTACAAATAATGGCTAATGTTGATCATGCCAAATTAGAAGAAGCAGTTAAAATGCTTCTCGAGGCTGTAGGGGAAGACCCGACGAGGGAAGGACTGCTGGATACTCCTGCCCGTGTAGCCAGAATGTATGAAGAAATTTTTTCTGGGCTTAATCAAGATCCTAAGGAATATTTCGATACTGTTTTTGGAGAGGACCATGAAGAACTCGTACTAGTAAAGGATATTCCGTTTTACTCGGTATGTGAACATCATTTAGTCCCTTTTTACGGGAAAGCCCATGTAGCATATATTCCGAAAAACGGAAAAGTGACTGGCTTAAGTAAATTGGCACGGGCGGTTGAGGCTGTATCGAAGCGTCCGCAACTTCAAGAGCGTATCACTTCTACTGTTGCAGACTCGATAATGGAAAAGCTCGAGCCTCATGGTGTAATGGTTGTAGTAGAGGCTGAACATATGTGCATGACCATGCGAGGTGTAAAAAAACCCGGATCTAAAACAGTGACTTCAGCTGTAAGGGGAACGTTTGCGAAAGATCATCGTACTAGAGCTGAAGTTCTGGCGTTCATTAAAGACTAAGGACATGGGGGCAGGAAAAAATGAATGAAAAAAAGATTCTGAATGATTTTGTCGTAATCAAAGCCATTGAGGATAGTGTGAATGTCATCGGGTTGACAAGGGGAACGGACACCAAGTTTCATCACTCCGAAAAACTGGACTCAGGAGAGGTGATGATCGCACAATTCACGGAGCATACCTCGGCAATTAAAATCAGGGGCCATGCAAAGGTCTATACTCCATTCGGAGAGATAGAAAGTGATTCCAAAAAGAATTCACCTGACAAATGATAGCTTCTCAATGCTTGGTTAATTAGTAAATCAATCATCTGATATCGCGTTTAACAAGCTGTAAATTTCCCGCATCCATTTTTTGAAGAGCAAAAGTCGATGATTTCCTTACTTTTGGAAGTTTCATTTTATAAACGTTGACCATTTCATCTGATTGTTTTTATGGTATAATAATGTGTATTTTACACAGACAGAAACCAATATGTATGAAAAAAATTATCTTTCGGGGATGCAAGGGTGATCTCAATTGTTAAACATAACGGACGACATAAGGCAATTAAAACGATTAATAGAAACGAAAGCTCAACATCCATATTTATTGAAGTATATACAAAAGCCAAGCTTGGACGAAGATAAACTGATATTGCTTTGGGGATTGTTTAACGAATTGGACGTTAAAAGCGAAAAACGGAATCAATACATCATTTCAACCATGTTAGTGCAAATAGCTCTGGATACCCATGAAATCGTCTCGAATTCGGGTGAAGGGATCGAGTCACCCGAGGTATTGAAAAATCGTCAATTACAAGTGCTTGCCGGTGATTACTATAGTGGCTTATATTATCAAGGGCTTGCCAGTGCAGGTAATGTTGATATGATCCGAATACTTTCAAGTGCGATAAAAAAAATAAATGATAATAAAATCATTCTTTACCAACAAGGGTCCATTCATGATGTACCAACGCTTTTAATGACGGTAAAAGCGATCGAGGCTTCACTGATTCATAAACTGGCGGATTACTATAATGAGCCTGCCTGGATAGAAATATCGGAAGACCTGCTGCTTTTAAAACGGTTGCATGCCGAGAAGAGCAGTTATATGATGTCGGGGCAATCAATAGTTTTTGATGCCCTAAGGGAAATGCCTTTTGATGACTCGATTGGTGGGGATATTCCCATTTCGGAAAAGGAAGAGCAGGTACGCACCAAATTCGACAAGTGCCTGAGGGATGCCAGGCAATCCGTAGAGCGCTCGATGCGGAAGCTGGCAAAGTTGGATGATGAACTACTGGAAAGAGTGAAGTCCATCTTGGAACAAACAGAGAGTATTAATTCATATGTGAAAGAAGGGTGAATCATGGAGCAGTCTAAAGAGCAAAAAGTTCATCATGTCTTTGAAAAGATTTACGGAAATTATGACAAGATGAATTCCCTCATCAGCTTTAAACAGCATCTTAAATGGCGGAAGGCTACAATGGCCATCATGAATGTCCCAAAAGGCGCCCATGCACTGGATGTATGCTGTGGAACAGCGGACTGGACCATTGCCCTTGCTAATGAAGTCGGACCAGAAGGAAAGGTTGTTGGTCTGGATTTTAGTAAAAATATGCTGAAAATCGGCGAACAAAAGGTGAAGGAACTCAATCTGGATCAAATTTCCCTAATGCATGGGAATGCAATGGAACTTCCTTTTGAGGATAATAGCTTTGACTATGTCACGATCGGTTTCGGGCTGCGGAATGTCCCTGATTACATGAAAGTGCTTAAAGAGTTAAACCGTGTAGCCAAGCCGGGTGGTATGGTCGTTTGCCTTGATACGTCACAGCCAACGATGCTAGGCTTTAAACAGGGCTATTATTTTTATTTCCGTTTCATCATGCCCATGTTCGGCAAATTATTCGCAAAAAGCTATAGTGAATACTCATGGCTGCAGGAATCAGCTCGAGATTTCCCAGGCATGAAAAAGCTTGAAAACATGTTTAAGCAGGCAGGAATGGAAAATGTCAGTTATAAAGCCCATTTCGGTGGGGTAGCAGCAACACATTTCGGGTACAAGCCTTCAAAATAAGCAGAATAGCAATGGACAAAGCTGGGTGGAATGTATGAAATTTAAAATGATGTATTCATTTTTGAATGCAGATTTGCAATTAATAGAAAAAGAACTGGAAGCCGCAATTGAAGCGGATTCCACGGTTTTAAGGGAAGCTTCCCTGCATTTACTGCAATCCGGTGGAAAAAGGATCCGTCCGGTATTCGTCCTATTGGGTGCGAAGTTTGGCAACTATGATATTCATGTCGTAAAGCATGTCGCAGCGACTTTGGAACTGATCCATACGGCTTCCCTTGTACATGATGATGTTGTGGATGATGCGGATTTACGCAGGGGATCCGCTACCATTAAGTCGAAATGGGATAATCGTGTCGCCATGTACACAGGCGACTTCATTTTTGCTCGTGCACTGGAAATGATGGCGGTTATCGAATCTCCGCTAGCGCATCAAATTCTCGCTGATACAATGGTTGAACTATGTCTTGGGGAAATTGAACAAATAAAAGATAAGTACAATTTCGAACAGAATTGGCGGATATACTTTAGGAGGATCAAACGGAAAACGGCATTGCTCATTGCGTCCAGCTGCCAGTTGGGAGCCATTTCAGCAGGCGTTGAAGAGAGGATTCACCAAAAGCTATTTAAATTCGGATATTATGTCGGTATGTCCTATCAAATCACCGATGATATATTGGATTTTACGGCGTCGGAAGAAGAGCTTGGGAAACCGGCCGGCAGTGATTTGATTCAAGGTAATATCACTTTACCCGTATTGATCGCTATGGAAGATCCAAAGTTAAAAAAGCTTATCGAAACTGTTCGGGAAGATACGCCAAAAGACGAAATGTCCCATATAATCGATGCGATAAAAACTTCCGGTGCCATTGAACAAGCAGCGAGGATCAGTGATATGTATTTAGAAAAGGCTTTTACTGAGTTGAAAGGTCTTCCTGCCATTAAAGCTAGAAAAACTTTATCGGATATCGCGAAAAATATCGGAAAAAGAAAGTTTTGATAATGGGAGTTGCGAAACTCATCAAACAATGGTAATATTCTAAAAGTATTGCCTTATATAGGCAAATAACAATGATACATATTAGGAGTGACATTCATGGAAAGAACATTTTTAATGGTTAAGCCTGACGGCGTTCAACGCAATTTAATCGGTGAAATCGTTTCCCGTTTCGAAAAGAAAGGCTTCCTTCTTGCAGGAGCAAAATTAATGGTCATTTCTCAAGAATTGGCTGAGCAACATTATGGCGAGCACAAAGAACGTCCTTTCTTTGGCGAATTAGTGGACTTCATTACTTCAGGTCCTGTCTTCGCAATGGTTTGGGAAGGTGAAAACGTAATCGCAACTGCACGTCAAATGATGGGTGCTACTAACCCTAAAGATGCAGCAGCAGCAACAATTCGTGGCGATTTTGCCGTAACTGTTGGCAAAAACATCATTCACGGATCTGATTCAGCTGAAAGCGCTGTACGTGAAATCGGTTTATTCTTCAAAGAAGAAGAACTTGTTGAGTATTCTAAACTTGTAAACGAGTGGGTTTATTAATTAATACTCATCACTTTATAAGAAGCGGGTTCCATCGTCATAATGCGATGGAACCCGCTTTTTTGTATTGCTTTTTAGCTTCCCGGCAAGGTAAGGAATTATTTTAGTTTAAAGAAAATATGGCGCTCTCCGATATATAAAGGGAAGGGCCACTTAAAATAATTATGTGCAGGGGAGTCGTGGGAATGCCTCAAGAATATGAAGAGTTTATCCGTAATATCAAAATGTTGACAGGCATTGATTTGGCATTATATAAGGAAGGGCAAATGAAAAGGCGGCTGACATCTCTATATGAAAAAAGAGGGTATCATTCATTTCGTGAATACTATAAAGGCATTCAAACCAATCCTGGAGTTTTAAATGAGTTTTTGGATAGAATGACAATCAATGTTTCCGAATTTTATAGAAATGCGAAAAGATGGGAAGTGTTGGAGCGGAAAATCCTCCCTGAGTTATTAGCAAGCAAAAAAAAGTTGAAAATTTGGAGTGCGGCCTGTTCAACCGGCGAGGAACCATACACGCTTGCAATGATATTATCCAATCTGGTTCCACTTAGCCAGATAGAGATATTGGCGACGGATCTGGATGAAAATGTGTTGGCGCGGGCGGAATTGGGGATGTATCCTGAACGTTCCTTAAATGAAGTGCCTGAAGAAATCAAAAGGAAATACTTTGAAAAAAAAGCGGATTTTTATCATGTCGATGATGAAATCAAGAGAAGGGTAACATTTAAAAAGCAAAACCTTCTCGCTGATCGATTTGAACAGGGGTTCGATTTAATCGTTTGCCGCAATGTGTTAATTTATTTCACTGAAGAAGCCAAAAATTTATTATATGAAAAATTCAGTGCATCACTAAGAAGCGGCGGGATTTTTTTTGTAGGAAGTACAGAGCAAATATTCACCCCTGGAAAATATCAATTTGAAACGATCGACACATTTTTTTATAAGAAAAAGTAAATACTTTTAAAAAAAGGACTGATTCTGCTCATGGGCATTCAGTCCTTTTCGTTTGTACAGTAATAGCAAAGCCAGTAGAACCTCTAATTTGGAAGATAAACTATATCGAAAATATTTAAGTACTTGTAAAATAGAGTGAAAAGTGATTAAATTCAAACAATATGGTTTTTACGTTTTACATATACCCACATTTCATAAAATTGTGGTATATTGATACATATACACTTTAAAGTGCTAAAAGGGGGCTGGAAGATGAGATATTTAACAGCGGGAGAATCACATGGTCCGCAGCTGACTACTATCATTGAAGGATTACCGGCAGGAATGCCGATTTCGAATGAGGATATCAATCAAGAATTGGGACGCAGGCAAAAAGGGCATGGACGTGGAAGAAGGATGCAGATCGAGAAAGATCAGGCTTTTATTTCTTCGGGAATCAGACATGGCTACACACTCGGTTCACCGGTTGCTTTGGTCGTTGAGAACGATGACTGGAAGCATTGGACAAAGATTATGGGTAGTGAAGGGCTTTCAGAAGAGGAAGCTGAAGAAATTAAACGTAAAATCACCCGTCCTCGTCCTGGTCATGCAGACTTGAACGGCGGGATTAAATATGGGCACCGCGATTTGAGAAATGTTCTGGAACGCTCTTCAGCCCGTGAAACGACAGTAAGGGTGGCAGCAGGTGCTGTCGCTAAAAAACTATTGTCTTTATTGGGAATAGAAGTGGCATCGCATGTTTTGGAAATTGGCGGAGTGAAGGCAGAACCGCCAAAATATGAAAATATTCAGCAATTGCAACAAGTAACAGAAGAATCTTCAGTTAGATGTTTTGACAAAAACGTGGAGCAGCAGATGAAGGATGCAATTGATGAAGCGAAGCAAAAAGGAGATTCCATCGGCGGAATCGTCGAAGTCATTGTAGAAGGAATGCCGGTGGGTGTGGGAAGTTATGTGCATTATGACCGTAAGCTTGATGCAAAACTGGCCGCAGCAATTATGAGCATCAATGCATTTAAAGGTGTGGAAATAGGTCTTGGATTTGAAGCGGCCCATCTATTCGGCAGTGATGTCCATGATGAAATCGCTTGGGACGAAGAACAGGGTTATTACCGGAAAACCAATCGCCTTGGCGGTTTTGAAGGCGGTATGACAACTGGAATGCCGATTGTTGTACGCGGTGTGATGAAGCCGATCCCCACTTTATATAAACCTTTGAAAAGTGTTGATATTGATACGAAGGAAGTGTTTGAAGCAAGTGTCGAGCGTTCCGATAGTTGTGCGGTTCCTGCAGCAGCAGTAGTTGCTGAGGCGGTAGTAGCATGGGAACTGGCGGATGCCATCGTTGATCAATTCCCTTCAGATCGTTATGAGCAATTAGCAGCATACATAAGATCATATCGGGAAGAAGTAAAGGGGTTTTAAATCATGGAATCCATCCAAATAAAAACGGCTTCCAAGCAATATCCGGTTTTAATTGGCAAGAAGGCGATAAATGAATTGCCCGAATTAATAACGCATGAATTAAATCATTTAAACAAGATTCTAATCATAACTGATGAGAAAGTGGCGGCCCTTCATTTGCAGACTGTGAAGGACGCCCTGATCAAGACGGGAAAACCGGTCTTGCATCATGTAGTGCCAGAAGGGGAGCATGCTAAAACATTCGATGTGTTTTATGAATGCCAAAGCTTCTGCTTATCCCAGCAGATTAATCGCAAGTCATTGATTATTGCCCTAGGCGGTGGGGCAGTCGGTGACTTGGCTGGATTCGTTGCAGCTACTTTTATGAGAGGGATTCCATTTATACAGGTTCCGACGACTTTGCTCGCCCACGATAGTGCAGTGGGGGGCAAGGTTGCCATCAATCACCCGCTAGGGAAAAATATGATTGGGGCCTTTCATCAGCCTGAAGGGGTCATTTACGATCTGGAATTTTTAAAAACTCTGCCACTTAAAGAATTAAGGTCAGGTTTTGCAGAAGTCATTAAACATTCCTTGATAGCAGATAATGAGTTTTATCTATGGTTAAAGTCGAATATTGTTGATTTGAATGATATAACGGATGAGCAATTCCTAACAATGATTACAAAAGGGATTGGCATTAAAGCTAAAATTGTCGAAGAGGATGAGAAGGAAAACGGCATTCGTGCTTTTTTGAATTTTGGTCATACGCTTGGACATGCAGTGGAAGGTTCAATGGGATACGGAAACTTTACGCATGGGGAATCGATTTTAATCGGGATGGTATATGCTCTTAAATTAAGCAGAAAGAAAGCCGATCTCGATTTTAAACTAGATGAGTTTATTGACTGGGTTTCTTCTTTAGGTTATCAAATAACCATTCCAACAAGACTTGAACATGCGATGCTGCTTGAATTAATGAAAACGGACAAAAAATCGGTCAATGATGCAGCTACCTTTGTCCTGCTAACCGAAGTGGGGTCACCGCTATTAATGGATATAGCCGACTCTGAGCTGATAGAGGAAATGGCGGATATGATATAGAGTTCAGGAGAAGGGGGACTATGTGTGATTAGAGGAATAAGGGGTGCCACTACAGTAGAAAGAGACACAGAAATGGAAGTGATTTCCGCTGTTGAAAAGTTGATGGGCGAAATCATTCAGGTCAACGAAATTGATCCGGATATGGTAGCTTCTGTATTTTTTTCTGCTACGGAAGAGATTCGTTCTGTCTTCCCTGCCAAAGCCTTGAGGAAATTCGAAGGCTGGACTTATGTACCGGTTACATGCATGAAAGAAATACCGGTAAGCAATTCCTTGCCATTTTGCATCCGGGTCATGATCCACTTAAATACGACGAAATCTCAAAAAGAGATACAGCATGTATACCAGGCAGGGGCTACGGTATTACGGCCAGATTTGACAAAGCAGATATAAGATGATTATAAATCTATGAATATGATATACTATTCTCACACTTTCTTACTTTAAAGTGATAAAAAATTAGAGGTGATTGACATGAAATGGAATGAAGCGGTCCTTTCCTTGAAGTCTTATCAACCGGGAAAATCCACTGATGAAGTGAAAAAATTATACGGGTTGGAAAAAATCACGAAATTAGCTTCAAATGAAAATCCTTTTGGCTGTTCGGAAAAGGTCAAGGAGTCCGTTAGGAATTCAACCCATTCGTTTGCAATCTATCCAGATGGATATGCAACGTTGCTTAGGGAAGCTGTTGCAAAACATACAGGTGTGAAAGAAACTCAGCTTATTTTTGGTAATGGATCTGATGAGAACATTCAAATCATCTCCAGGAGTTTATTGGGGGCTGGAAAGAATACGGTCATGGCAACAGGAACTTTTTCGCAGTATCGCCATAATGCCACGCTAGAAGGCGCGGAAATCAGGGAAGTTCCTCATATTGACGGTGCTCATGATTTAGAAGGAATGCTTAAAGTAATAGATGATAAAACAGCGGTTGTCTGGCTTTGTACTCCAAATAATCCAACAGGTAAATACATTTCGGAACAGGATTTATTATCGTTCATCGAAAAAGTGCCGGAAGATGTTCTTATCGTTTTGGATGAAGCTTATTGTGAATATGCAACGGCTGAGGATTACCCCAGAACGAATCAATGGATTAATAAATATAAAAATTTGATCATACTCCGGACTTTCTCAAAAATTTATGGACTTGCCAGTTTTAGGGTTGGGTACGGTTTGGCGGATGAGGATATTATTCAGAAACTAGATCCGTCCCGGGAACCATTCAATGTGAACACATTTGCACAGAATATTGCTATCGTCGCTTTAGAAGATCAAGCCTTCATTGAAAAATGCAAGGAAGAAAATCAAAAAGGACTCAAGCAATACTATGATTTTTGCAATGAGGAAAATTTGGCTTATTACCCGTCACAAGGTAATTTCATCTTTATCCATTTTAAACAGGATGCAGATGTGGTGTTTCAATATTTGCTTGAGCGCGGCTACATCGCAAGGTCGGGGAAATCTTTCGGTTTTCCTAACAGCCTAAGGGTAACGATTGGTTCTACGGAAGAAAATGAAGGAATGATCAATGCTATTAAAACTTTTTTGAATGAAGTTGAGGCACCTTCTGATTCGCTGCTTTAACGTTTCATCAAACCTAGAGGAGCATAAAAGATGCGGGGGAGAGAAGAGTGAAGGGTAAGGTTTTTGTAATAGGTTTAGGTCTAATAGGCGGATCACTGGCCATGGCTGTACGCCATGCACATCCTGAAGCCGTGATTGTTGGTATGGACCTAAGTGAAAAGAATATTCAACTATCGATGCTATTGGGGATCATTGATGATTCTGTATCATCTTTGGAAGCGGGAGCATGTGAAGCTGATTTGATTCTACTTGCTGTGCCTGTCAATGAAACCGTGAAGATTTTAGCGCAATTGGCTGATATGGATTTAAAAAGTGATGTCCTCATATCTGATGCAGGAAGTACGAAGGATACAGTCGTTAAGGCAGCGCAACCATTGATAGATAAAGGGGTGGCCTTCATCGGGGGGCACCCTATGGCTGGTTCCCATAAAAGCGGCGCTGCAGCAGCCAAATTGCATTTATTCGAACATGCATTTTATTTGCTTACTCCCGGGGATTCCATCAAAGAAGAAAAAGTTGAGCAGCTGAAAGGGTGGCTGCAAGGGACAAGAGCTAACTTTCTCATTGTTAGTCCTGCCACACATGATAAGCTGACTGGGGTCATTAGTCATTTTCCGCATATTGTCGCATCGGGGCTCGTTAAGCAGGCAGAAAATTACAGTAAGGAAAACAAGTTGATTTCAAGGCTCGCAGCAGGCGGATTCCGAGATATTACAAGAATCGCTTCAAGCAGTCCGGAAATGTGGCGTGACATTTTGTTACATAACCGGGATGTGCTACTTGAATTAATGAATGATTGGCTGAATGAAATGGAGCATATAAAAGGTCTGGTTGCGAATGAAGATAGTGAAGAAATCCTTCGATTCTTTACCGATGCCAAGATTTTCAGGGATGATTTGCCAACACATGCGAAAGGCGCTATACCAGCGTTTTATGATTTATATATCGATATACCGGATTATGCCGGAATAATTTCTGAGATTACCGGATATTTGGCACAAGAAGGTATCAGCATCACAAACATAAGG
Source organism: Peribacillus sp. NPDC096622 (assembly GCF_044762665.1). Taxonomy (NCBI): domain Bacteria; kingdom Bacillati; phylum Bacillota; class Bacilli; order Caryophanales; family Bacillaceae; genus Peribacillus; species Peribacillus sp. NPDC096622. The sequence continues at coordinate 87,796 of NZ_JBIWES010000009.1, forward strand.
ATCATTGAAACCAGGGAAGAGATATACGGTGTGCTGGTCATCAGCTTCCAAACGGATGTTGATCGCATAAAAGCTGCGGAGTGTATTTCAAGACATACAGATTATGAAACGATCCTGGCATAATATTGATAGGGAGGATGGTTTTATGAATACTAAAAAATTACAAACGAACATCCAAACATTACGTGGTTCGATTGCCATACCTGGAGATAAGTCGATCTCCCATCGTTCGATAATGTTTGGAGCCCTTGCCGAAGGAGAAACGACAGTCACTAATTTTCTTCCAGGAGCCGATTGTTTAAGTACGATTTCTTGTTTTAAGCAACTTGGAGTCCATATTGAACAAGATGGCCAGCACGTCAAAATTGAAGGCAAAGGTTTTAATGGATTAAAGGAACCTGAATCAGTACTGGATGTCGGAAATTCTGGTACCACGATCAGGTTAATGATGGGCATATTGGCAGGACAGGATTTTTCAGCCGTTTTGGCAGGTGACGAATCGATAGCCAAACGTCCAATGACCCGGGTAGTCAACCCTCTTCGTCAGATGGGAGCAATCATTGATGGCCGAAAAGGAGCCGAATATACCCCCCTCGCCATAAGAGGAGGCAAATTACAAGGATTTCGCTATGAATTGCCTGTAGCCAGTGCACAGGTAAAATCTGCGATAATCTTGGCTGGATTACAGGCAGAAGGTGAAACGATCATTATCGAACCGGAAGAGACCCGTGATCATACAGAACGAATGATCCAGGAGTTTGGCGGGAAAATCGAAAAGGACGGTCAAACGATTAAAGTGAGTGGAAATCAAGTCTTCAAAGGGACGAACATCCATGTGCCGGGTGATATTTCTTCGGCGGCTTTCTTCATGGTGGCTGCAGCGATTACGGAAAATAGTGAAGTGGTGTTAAAGAATGTGGGCCTTAATTCGACAAGGACTGGAATCATCGAAGTCATGAAGTCGATGGGGGCGGATATCACGATAGAGAAGAAGACGAGCGAGGGTGAACCAGCAGGAGACATCACGGTCAGAAGCTCCCGGCTAAAAGGAACGACCATCAGCGGTGATCTAATCCCCCGTCTCATCGATGAAATACCGGTAATTGCACTTCTGGCGACACAGGCTGAAGGGATAACCACGATCAAGGATGCAGCAGAACTAAAAGTGAAAGAGACGAATCGAATTGATACTGTTGCAAATGAGCTTTCCGTCCTGGGGGCAGATATAACCCCGACAGCAGACGGATTGATCATCAAAGGTCGTAAAGCCCTGAATGGAGGCATGGTCACAAGCCATGGGGATCATCGTATCGGGATGATGCTTGCTGTAGCGGCTTTGATAACGGATGGGGAAGTGGAACTTGCCGACCCTGATGCCATCGATGTATCATATCCACAATTTTTTGGACATTTGACGCAATTGATAAAGTAAATAAAAAAAAGTTTACATACCTTATTTGGTCTGTAAACTTTTTTTAAATGCTTAAAAGCATTGAAAGCGCTAACATCAGGGCTTTTTTGGACCTGTATTGATCATGAAAATAATGAAAAAGGGGTTCATGATCAAAAAGGAGATTTACCGTAGCGTGGAGAATTAACTAGTAACCTTTTTTTAATGAGAATGGAGGGGACTTCATCAATGGAATACAAGGCTACAGTATGGTAAACTAATGAATACTGTTTACTATGCATCTCGCGATTACTGGGTATTTTGTGCTTAATGGCAGAATATGTTACATTATGGCGTGAGTGTGTATGACTAGGGACCAAGTCTATCATGCAAAAGGAAGGATTCAACAATGAACACAGTGGAACAAGTTATACAGCATTTAAAAAAAGGGGAATTAACAGAAGCTCTTAAACATATAAATCGAATTAAATCATCAGAGTCAGCAGAGGACATTTTATTGCTGGCCGAAGAAATGCTCCAGCTTGGTTTTGCGGAAGAGGCAAAGGATCTTTTTGAACATCTGCTGCAACTCTATCCCGATGAAGGAGAATTGATTGTTTCGTTGGCGGAAATCCTGATTGACATGGACCAGGAAGATGAAGCGATGCTGATGCTTGAAAAAGTAAGTGCAGATGATGAAGTATATCCAAGTGCTTTGCTTTTGGAAGCGGACCTTTATCAATTACAGGGGATGGATGAGGTCAGCGAACGGAAATTACTGCAGGCCAAGGAAATGCTTCCAGATGAGATCATCATTGATTTTGCACTAGCTGAACTGTTCTTTCATCAAGGAAGGGATCAGGAAGCCATTGCAAATTACATAAAGGTTTTGGAACAGGAACAAGAAATCGCTGGTGTTAATGTCAATCAGAGGCTTGCTGAAGCATTAAGCAGTTCAGGGAAGTTCGAGGAGGCCCTTCCGCACTTTGAAAAGGCCTTAAAGGATGGACTTGAAATCAACACTCTATTCGAATATGCATTTACAGCTTTTCAGGCAGGTCTTTATGAGACAGCCGTACGAAAGTTTATTGAACTGAAAGAATTGGATCATGAATATCATTCTCTATATTTGTACCTGGCAAAGAGTTATGAACATCTTGAAGATCTGGAAAATGCCTTGAAAACGGTCAAAGAAGGAATCAAGGCTGATGAATTCAATAAGGAACTTTACTTCTTCGGTGGAAAAATAGCCTTGAAAAGCGGACTTGACGAAGAGGCGGAAAATCTATTTAAAGAAGCACTTGCCATTGATCCGGGATATCTGGAAGCTGCACTCACCCTTTTGAAATTGTATATGCACCAAGAAAGGTATGAAGATGTATTGGAGTGTATTGGTGAAGTAAGGCGATATGGAGAGGATGATCCGCAGTTTGAATGGATAGCTGCTGTCTCTTATCAGCATACCGAACAATTTAAAGAGTCATTAACCAGCTATCATAAAGCATATAATTCATTCAAGAGCAATCAAGATTTCCTTGAAGATTATGGTTTCTTTTTAATTGAAGAAGGAGACAGAGCCACATCTAGAGAAGTATTTAATAAGCTGCTTGAGATGAACCCGGCTAATGATGAGTATGCAATGATTTTGGAGCGGCTAGGTGAAAGCACAGATGAAATGTAGATAAGTGAAACAAAACTAAATCAAGACAGAGGAGGGAATTCATGGTGGCTGCCCCTGTTTCTGTGAATGAGAAGAAGGATTTTATTCGGTGGTTTTTAAATCATTATCAACTAAAACGAAGAGAATGCGTATGGATATTGAATTATCTAATGAGTCATGATCAACTAATGAAAAAGGTTCATTTTGTAGAAAATGCACAATATTGCCCACGTGGACTGATTATGTCGACACATTGTGTGGATGAAGTCCCTTTCAGGTTCTATAAGTCCAATATCATGACGACCGATGCAGAGAAATCTTTTCATGATATCCGTTTGAATCGGGATGAAGACATTTATATTCAGCTCAATTTTAAATCGTCTTACTCTTCTTATCAATATGCAGCGGTACTCGAGCACAATCCCTTCATGCCGAAATCGACGGCATCGAATGAAAAAGATCAGCTGCTTGCTGAACAATTTTTAGAAAGAAGCATGTTGTATTTTCAAAGGGACCGACTGCTTAAGGAAATCGATGAAGCACTTGATAAGCATGATGAACAAGCATTTAAGAATTTAACCGAACAATTGAATCAATTGAAAGTACTTGGATGAAATAAATTGACCTTTCCGTAATCAGGAAAGGTTTTTATTTTTTAGGCTCTGTTAAAGCAAAATGTTGATTATTTGATACTTACCCGAATTCGAATTCTTAGTATTATGGATATAAGAACAAATATTCGGGGGGAACGAAAAATGAGCAAAGTGTTAGCAATTTACTAAAGCACATTGATAAATTACCACATACGAAAAAAGAACAAGTATATCAATGGGTAAACGCTATGTTCAGCCTTCTTCCTCTGTCGGTGGTCGTCTAATCAACGAAATGAGAGAAACTCGTTTCAAAGAAGGGTTTGTATGCCCTCATTGTGAATCTGAACACGTTGTTCGGTTCGGAAAATATAATGGTCGCCAACGTTATCGTTGTAAATGTTGTAGTAAAACCTTTACTGATACGACTAACACTGTTTTATATCGCACCCGAAAAGGAGACGAGTGGATTACATTTGTTGAATGTATGTTTAAAGGTTATTCCCTACGAAAATCGGCTGAAATTGTAGGGGTTACTTGGGTTACACTTTTCTATTGGAGATACAAGTTGCTAAACGCTCTCAAACAAATGGATTTTGAAGGTATCGTTGAAATTAACGAGACCTATTTCCTATACTCTGAAAAAGGAAAACGAGGCATTACAGACCGAAAACATCGAAAGCGTGGCGGAAAATCTAAACATAGAGGTATCAGCCACGAACAAGTTTGCGTTCTTGTTGCCAGAGACCGTACCAAAGCAACTGTTTCTAAAGTTGCTTGTATGGGGTGAGTTGTGAAAGATAAAGTAGATAAAATGATTGGTTCTAAGTTAACCGCTGACAACGTACTTGTAACAGATGCTTGGAGAGCCTATAAAACGTATGCGAAAGAAAAAGGATTAGAACATTATAGAATTAAATCCACTGATGGTAAGTACGTTCTCAAAGGCTTATATCACATTCAAAATGTCAATGGTCTCCATTCTCGTATGAAACAATGGATAGACCGATTTAAAGGTGTGGCTACCAAATACCTCGACAATTACCTCGCTTGGTTCTTGTTTATTGATAGTCGTAGTAACGAATGTACGAGACATAATATCAAAGGATTTTTATTAAAATCATTTGTATTTGAAATGACAGATACTTATGATAGTTTACGCTTGTCAAAATTCAATTTGTAGTCCATATTCGACTAACGACGTACATTTGGAGTGGTAAAGTGGAAATATATATTAGAGAACAAGTGTATTCTTTTAATCAAGAACACGACTTTTTGGTTAATCCTTCACCTAAGACAGTATACGAAATTGATGCAGAAGACATTGGGATTGAGGAATTCTTTATCCTATTTTTCTCCAGCTTAAATCAGTTTCCGTTGTTTATTACCTTTGAATGGTATGACTGGGATGTTGATGGAATGAGAGACCAGTTAGATAAACTTGGGGTAATTTATACGCATAAGTCCGTCCCTCAAAAAACAGCATATAGAATGACCGAATATGGAGAAATCCATTTCGATATATTGATTTTTAGTGTCGAGGTTAGAGATAAAAATCAACTATCTAAAATTATTTTTAAATCCCTTATTCCATATCATCTCTTTATAATTTCAAATCAGAATACTGTAACATTTGGTGAAAGGTTTGACCATGAGGACGGCGTAAAGTTGAATATGAATGAATCTACAACTTTTTGTAAATTGGAATACGATATCCCCTCTACCTATTTGGTAACAAACCAATTGAAAAATATGGATGAATTGATTGCTGTTCTTCCTGAAAAGTTAAAAGTTGTGAAAGAAGATTAAGTTATCTAGTTAAACAATCGCACCTGTAGTTTAACAATAATAGGGGCAAGCCTGATAAAAGGGGTTTCCCTATTTAATATTTAAATTTCAACATTAACATTTAACAGAACCTTTTTTTATAAAACATTGATAAAATCCACATTTTTGTAAAGACTATGGGTATATGGTAAAGATGTTATAAAAATAATGGTAAAATGATAAGGAGTTGATTCAAAAAATCGGGAGTGAAGAAAAAACATGAAGTGGACAGCAAAAGATCTTGACATGTATATGCAGTCAAAAGAGTATGTGGATACCGTTTTGATTCCTTTGGTTCCCTTATCTTTTAAAGGGCAAATGAAGCAAACGGGCTCAATGAATGAATTTCTTACCATTTTAAGCTTGGAAATTGAAAAGCAGATGAAAGGAAGAATTCTTTTATTGCCGACATTTCATTATTTTAGTGATGAAATGGATAAGGTTGAACGGTTAAAGGGTTGGGTCAATGAAGTGAAAGAAAATAAATTCGAGCATGTTTTCCTTCTTACATCGGATTTCGAATGGAAAAAGGAAGAGCGGGAATTAGAAAATAATTTAGTATGGATTCCGGCCATTCCCTTGGAGGGGCTTGAAATTGAACAAGCAAGGGAAATGATAAACCAGCAAGTTCTCCAAATCCTTGATATTTTCTCTTATAATTGGAAAAATGAAAAAAAGTAGGATTTTTCGCATTATTTGACACATAGTTGCCACCTTTTGGGTTTTACAAATATTGACCTTGGTAAATTATTGAGATATCATGGAAATGTCCTAGTTTTATAGTGTCGCTATTTATTGGTCCTTTGGGCTCTCAGTATAGTAATAGAGGGGGGGAAAACGCATGAGCAAGCATAATGTTTCACGACGTCAATTCCTTAATTACACACTTACTGGCGTTGGTGGATTTATGGCGGCCGGTATGTTGATGCCTATGGTTAGGTTTGCAATTGATCCTGTATTATCAGCTGATAAAGGCGGGGATTACGTTGCAACTAAGCAGAAGGTAGGTGAACTGACTACCGAACCAACCCGTGTCGACTTTAGTTTTAAACAGGTCGATGGGTGGTATGAGTCTGAAGAAACGAATACAGCTTGGGTTTACAAAACGGACGATGGTAAGATCGTTGCATTATCTCCAATCTGTAAACATTTAGGCTGTACGGTAGGGTGGAATACGGATAAGACTAATCCGAATCAATTTTTCTGTCCTTGCCATTACGGCAGGTATACGAAAGATGGGATGAATGTGAAGGGGACACCACCGGTTTCACCATTGGATGTCTTTGACACGAAAGAAAAAGATGGAATACTTTATTTGGGTCAACTAAAACCGCATGGGGAGGCGTAAACATTGCTAACAAAGTTATATGACTGGGTGGACGAGCGTTTAGATATTACGCCGTTATGGCGGGATATTGCTGACCATGAGGTTCCTGAACATGTTAACCCCGCACATCATTTTTCTGCATTCGTATATTGTTTTGGTGGGTTAACTTTCTTTATTACGGTCATCCAAATCTTGTCAGGTATGTTCTTGACGATGTACTATGTCCCGGATATTAAAAATGCTTGGGAATCTGTTTATTATTTGCAAAATGAAGTTGCCTTCGGTCAAATTGTCCGTGGTATGCATCACTGGGGAGCAAGTCTAGTTATCGTTATGATGTTTTTACATACTCTTCGTGTCTTCTTCCAGGGAGCTTACAAAAAACCGCGTGAATTGAACTGGATGGTCGGCGTATTGATTTTCTTCATCATGCTGGCATTAGGCTTGACTGGTTATTTATTGCCATGGGATATGAAAGCGCTATTCGCAACGAAAGTTACTTTGACAATTGTCGAATCGGTACCGTTGATGGGACCGGCACTCAAGACATTGATCGCAGGAGATCCAACCATCGTTGGAGCACAGACATTGACACGATTCTTTGCAATTCATGTATTCTTCCTGCCTGCAGCATTATTTGCTTTACTAGCGGCTCATTTCCTGATGATCCGAAAACAAGGTATTTCAGGTCCACTATAAAAGAATGGTGAACCAAGAACCAAAAAAACCTTTTCATAAAGGAGGGGAATTGTTCAATGCATCGTGGGAAAGGTATGAAATTCGTAGGTGACTCGCGTATCTCCGCGGACCGTAAACCGAATATTCCGAAAGATTATTCAGAATATCCTGGGAAAACAGAAGCATTTTGGCCTAATTTCCTTTTAAAAGAATGGATGGTAGGAGCTGTATTTCTTGTAGGTTATCTTTGCCTGACAATCGCACATCCGTCACCACTGGAAAGGATAGCAGATCCTACAGATACAGCGTATATTCCGCTGCCAGACTGGTATTTCCTATTCCTTTACCAATTACTTAAGTATACTTATGCTTCAGGTCCTTATAATGCAATCGGGGCTCTAGTAATACCTGGTTTGGCTTTCGGAGCGTTGCTCTTGGCACCTTTTTTAGATCGTGGTCCAGAGCGGAGCCCGGCAAAACGTCCTTTTGCTGTAGGCTTCATGCTATTGGCAATTGCCGGCGTTTTCTATTTAACATGGGAGTCTGCAGCCCACCACGATTGGGAAGCTTCCAAGAAACAAGGAGCGATCGTGGAAGGTGCAGACATTGATAAAGAGAGCGATGGGTATAAACTGATGGATTCCAGTGGCTGTATTAGCTGTCACGGAGCAGAGTTAACTGGTGGAGCAGGAGCGCCAAGCTTAATTGACACTGGCTTGAGTCCAGAAGAAATCTCTAAAATCGCAGTCAAAGGCCAGGGTGCCATGCCAGCTGGCATGTTCAAAGGTACAGATGAAGAATTGGCAACATTAGCAGAATTTGTATCTGGTTTATCGACAAAGTAATATAGCCATCAACAGCATTTTCTTTCAAATGCTGCAAATGAAGCTGACGACTACGGTTGTCGGCTTTTTTATTGGTAAATTGAAGCGTAAATGAGAAGAAATTGAAATGGATACTTGGTTTTCTGGTTGATGGCCTGTAAAATGAATATACTTGAGAATGATAAGTGAGGGTAAAAGAATGAATGTTATTTACAGTTGGCTTGCAAATCGGCAAATGCTAGCTTTGTTATTATTAATAAATATATTCGGTACTGCCTATGGATATTATTGGTACGGCAGTCAATTGGAAAACACTCCGGCGATTTTTTTGGCATTTGTACCGGACAGCCCGACAGCTAGCCTGTTCTTTGTATTTGTTTTATTGGGGTTCCTGTTAAAAAGGAATTTCGGACTTATGGAAGCGTTGGCGATTATAACACTATTCAAATATGGAATATGGGCGGTTGTAATGAATTTTATGACCTTCGTGACAACTGGCTCATTGCCATGGGAAGGTTATATGTTAATGGCTTCTCATTTGGGGATGGCGATACAAGGGGTATTATATGCACCATTTTATCGAATAAAACCTTGGCATTTGATAGTGGCAGGTATTTGGACCATACATAATGACATAATCGATTATGTTTTTGAAATGATGCCAATTTATCGTGATTTATTGGTATATATGAATTCGATAGGTTATTTCACTTTTTGGCTCAGTATACTATCCATTTTTGTCGGCTGGTATTTTGGATATAGAAAAAAGCGAATCACCCTATCCATCATCTATTAAAAAGTTAACTCTAAATACAGCTTTGTAAAAGCAGGGTTAACTTTTTTATGTTGAACGAGGTCTACTCATGTTTTTTCTTTCATATCGTTTTAGTAGAGATATGAGGAGGGACGAGTAGCATGTTAAAAAAATTCATATTAACCATTGCTGTTTTATTTGTCGTCTTACATTTCCCTGTCTATGCAGAATCCTCTTCAAGTTTGGAGCAATTAGATAACATTTCCGATAGAGCCTTGGAAATGACCAAGTTGAAGCGATATGGAGATTCGGAAAAGATGCTGACGTTTTTTTCTGACCGGTTTTTAAAAGAGACAGCGAAAGAGCAGATCCTTGACATGGACGAACTTCGAATTATCACCGTAGCTCATAATGAGGCGTTGATGACAATAAAGGATATGAACAAGGGTGATTCCGAAAAGGTTAATTCTGTTACAAAGTTCCGGCTTGTTGTTGATGCGGTCAAGTCTACCCATCAGCCCCTTTGGACAGAGATGGAGGATCAAATGATGAATTCTTTCCAGCAGACAAAGAATGCCGCGATCAACCAAGACACAATTACCTTCAACAGCCAATTGAACTTATTCCTATCACAATATGAAATGATATATCCAAGCTTGAAAGTCGACCTTTCCAAAGAAACGATGCAACAACTGGACACGAGGATTCAATACATCAACCAATACCGTCCGGAGGTAATCAGTGATGGGGATAGTCAAAAGGAACTGGATGCGTTGCAAAACGAACTAACCTCCATTTTTGATGATATGGGGGAAGATGATGCAGACCCTTCCCTTTGGTGGGTCATCATATCGACAGGCTCAATCATCATCATGACGCTTTCTTATGTAGGCTGGAGAAAATATAAAGGTGATAGGGAAAAACCAAGGAAAGAACATAATGATTAAAAAGACAGGGGAAGAGAACACTATATTTGACACGGTTGCCTTCAATCCATAGAATTAAGGGTAATACTAGTTATAGGAGGATACCATGTATTTCATTTATTTGGCGATTATCATTTTAATCCCGATTTATGCACAAATGAAAGTGAAAAGCACGTATAAAAAATATTCAAAGGTATCGGCCTCTTCCGGTATGAGTGGTGCTGAGACTGCTCGGGCCATTTTAGATCAAAATGGACTGTTCAATGTCAGGGTCGAAGAGACACCTGGAATGCTCTCGGACCATTATGACCCAAGGGATAAAACGGTGCGTTTATCAACGGATAACTATCACGGCCATTCAGTTGCCGGTGTAGCGGTTGCAGCCCATGAAGTTGGACATGCGATTCAAGATAAAGAAGCCTATGCATTCTTGCGTTTCCGACATGCATTAGTACCGGTAGCTAATTTTGGCTCTAACATATCTTGGATTTTGATTTTAATCGGGATGTTAGCTTCACTTCCTGGGTTGCTATTGGCGGGTATCGTATTTATGGCAGCCGCTGTATTGTTCCAAGTGATAACCCTGCCGGTTGAATTCAATGCCTCTTCTCGGGCGATGGATCAACTCGTTTCCGCTGGGGTCATCCGGAATGATGAAGAACGGGAAACGAAAAAAGTATTAAGTGCCGCTGCGATGACTTATGTTGCTGCCGCTCTTGTAGCCGTACTGGAATTAGTTCGTCTTCTGCTCATGTATACAGGAATGAGGGAAGAAGATTAATTTGAAAAAGGACACCATCTTGGATGGGGTCCTTTTTTCATTTTTAAGGGTATTTGTTGCACATCGCTAATAAAATTCAGTTAGACAGGGCAACATTCATAAGGATTGCATTCCATCGGTATGCCACAAATCAATGGATTACCTTTCAATGGGATTCTTGTTCTCATCAAGGGTAAAGCCCTCACCCAATACGTCATGAACTTCACTTACTGATACAAATGCATGAGGGTCCACAGAAGTTATGGCATTTTTTAAGCGGACTAACTCATTTTTCCCAACAACACAATAGAGGACTTCGCGGTCATTGCGTGTAAATGACCCATATCCCCTTAATACAGTTACGCCCCGTTCCATATCATTCATGATTTTTTCAGCAATTTCCTTGTTTTTATCACTAATGATCATTGCACCTCTAGCAGCATAGGCTCCTTCTTGCATAAAGTCGATCACTCTGGCACCTATAAAAACGGCAACGAGGGTGTACATCGCTTCCCGGTAATCCAGGTAGGTAAGGATGGATAGGCCAATGACGACGGCATCAAATATGAACATGGTCCGTCCCATGCCCATCCCTAAGTAACGATGGGCAAAACGCGCAATGATATCCACTCCGCCTGTTGTACCGCCGTAACGAAAAATGATGCCCAGCCCGACACCAACCGAGACCCCGGCAAACAATGCCACAAGCATCAAATCGTTACCGAGATCGATTTCAATTTCATATCTCTCGAAAACCCATAGCCAAACGGAGAGGCCAACCGTTCCGATGATCGTATATAAGAAAGATGTACGACCTAAATATTTCCACCCTATTAAAAATAAGGGAATATTCAAAATCAAATTAGAATAAGAAGGATTTATCCCGATAAGTTGATATATAATCAAGGTAAGACCGGTGAATCCGCCTTCGGCCAAGTTGTTCTGCATATTAAAATGCACGAGGCCAAATGCGAATATTCCAGCCCCAAAAAGGATGAATATGATATTTTTTAATTTTAAGCCCAAAAGCATGTCCCATACCTCCAACGGTTTGCATAGCATTAATTTACTTATTATAACTAATTAACCAACTATGGGCAATTTTGATTCGCGAACGTATCTGTTGTCATCTGTTTCACTTTTAGCTAACATGGAGAAGGTATGATGTTTGAAAACGAAAATCAAGAATGGGTGACTCATATGGAAAAGCAAAAGACGATCCAACAAATGCAAGCGGAAGTCGACCAATACATAGGACAATTTAAAGAAGGATATTTCAGCCCTCTGGCCATGCTCGCCCGCATGTCTGAAGAACTTGGGGAATTGGCTAGGGAAGTCAATCATTACCATGGTGAAAAACCAAAGAAGGCAACGGAGGAAGAGAATACCATTGAAGCGGAATTGGGGGACATGCTTTTTGTGTTGATTTGTTTTGCCAATTCTTTAGGTATTGACCTTCAAAACGCGCATGATTTGGTCATGGAAAAGTTTACAACCCGCGATAAAGATAGATGGACAAGAAAAGAAGAGAAAATGGAGGAGGAAGGTAAAGATGAGTAAAGTGAAAGTGATTGTAGCAGGTCCACGTGGCAGAATGGGAAATGAAGCGGTGAAGCTTGTACACAGGACAGAAGGGTTTGAATTGGCAGCTGTCATAGATCGCAAGCATAACGGGGAAAGCCTTTCCGCAATAGAAGGTTTTCACGGTATTGAAGCACCTGTTTTTTCTGATATAAATGAATGCTTTTCTTCCGTAGAGGCAGACGTATTGATCGATTTGACAACACCGGAAGTGGGCATGTTCCATACCGAAACGGCACTAAATCATGGTATCCGCCCTGTAGTGGGAACGACTGGTTTTACAAAGGAAGATTTAGCCAAGCTGGATTCATTGACAAAAGAAAAGGGCATTGGTTGCATCATCGCGCCAAACTTTGCAATTGGAGCCATTTTGATGATGAAGTTTTCCCAAATGGCCGCAAAGTATTTCCCGGATGTGGAAATCATAGAAATGCACCATGATCAAAAGCTGGATGCACCTTCTGGAACTGCTTCCAAAACGGCAGACATGATTGCAGCGGTACGTGAAACAAAACAACAAGGGCACCCCAATGAAAAAGAAACGATCCAGGGGGCAAGAGGTGCAAATATAGATGGCATGCATATCCACAGTGTCCGGCTACCGGGACTCGTTGCCCATCAACAAGTGCTTTTCGGAAGTGATGGAGAGCTATTGACGGTTCGGCATGATTCCTTTAATCGAGCTTCCTTCATGTCAGGAGTCAAACTTGCTGTCGATACCGTCATGAAATTGGATGTTCTTGTATACGGCTTGGAAAATATTATTGAATAGGGATCAGGAGGATTTACGATGAAAATTGCCTTAATTGCCCATGATATGAAAAAGGAAGATATCATTCAATTTGTGACAGCCTATAAAGATGTATTTGAGCAGCATGAATTATTTGCAACAGGTACGACTGGGAAACGAATCATCGAAGAAGTATCACTGCCAGTCCATCGTTTTCATTCAGGACCTCTTGGCGGTGATCAGGAAATAGGTGCAATGATTGCACGCGGAGAAATGGACATGGTCCTATTTTTCCGCGATCCTTTGACAGCACAGCCACATGAACCTGATGTATCGGCGCTTATACGCCTATCAGATGTATATGAAATTCCCTTGGCAACAAATATGGGCACTGCAGAAGTGCTGATACAAGGTTTGAAACATGGGTATATGGACTGGCTAAAACTACGGCAAAAACAAGGTGAGATAAATGATAAACAAAAGTAACATAGATATCCTGGCTTTCGGGGCACATGCGGATGATGTTGAAATCGGTATGGGTGGCACGATCGCTAAATATGTACAACAAGGAAGGGAAATTGTCATTTGTGATTTGACAAAAGCTGAAATGTCATCCAATGGAACCGTTCCATTGCGGCAAGAGGAAGCGGATAAGGCTGCTGAAATCCTTGGGGTGAAGAGGATTTCCCTTGGTCTACCCGACAGGGGACTATACATGAAGGCGGAATACATAAATCAAATCATTACGGTCATTCGCCAATATAAACCTGCACTTGTATTTGCACCATTTTTGGAAGATCGCCATCCCGATCATGGTAACTGTGCCAAGTTAGTCGAGGAAGCAGTTTTTTCGGCAGGAGTAAGAAAGTATATGGAAGAAGAAGGCCTGGATTCTCATCGTGTCCAAAATATGTACTATTATATGATCAATGGGTTTCACAAACCGGACTTCGTCGTGGACATCACTTCTACAATATCGAAAAAGCTGGATAGCCTTAGGGCATATGGCAGCCAATTCGAAAAAAGTCAAGTATCTGTAGAAACACCGTTAGTTAATGGCTATATCGAGACTGTAGAGGCACGGGAGCGGATGTTCGGCAAAGAAGTGGGAGTCGCCTTTGCGGAGGGATTCAAGACAAAAAAACCGTTACTGATCGATGCCGACTTGTTAGGAGAAAAATAATCTTATGAAATTAAAAATTGGAATTACCTGTTACCCTACAGTTGGGGGTTCTGGTGTCGTAGCAACTGAATTAGGTAAGATGCTTGCAGAAAAAGGACATGAAATACATTTCATTTCTTCGAGCATCCCTTTTCGCTTGAATAAGATGTACTGTAATATTTTTTATCACCAGGTTGAGGTGAACTCATATTCAGTCTTTCAATATCCACCATATGACCTGGCGCTTGCGAGCAAGATGGCGGATGTAGTAAAACGGGAGAAATTAGATATCCTCCACGTTCATTATGCAATTCCACATGCAGTTTGTGCGATCCTTGCAAAGCAGATGTCAGGTAATGAAGTGAAGATCGTAACCACACTGCATGGTACGGATATAACCGTATTGGGCCATGATCCCTCATTGACCAATTTGATTAAATTCGGCATTGAGCAATCAGATGTCGTTACAGGAGTATCTAATTCCCTTGTCCAGCAAACGCACGAATTAATCGCGCCGGATAAGGAAATCAAAACCGTTTATAATTTTATTGATGAAAGAGAATACCATAAATCCAATTCCGATTACCTTAAAGATGAATACGGAATCAGGGAAGATGAAAAAGTGATCATACATGTTTCGAATTTCCGTTCGGTCAAGCGGGTGAAAGACGTCATCCAGGCGTTTTATTTAACTCAAAAGAAAATGCCTGCAAAGCTTCTGCTCGTAGGAGACGGGCCGGAAGTGACAACCGTATTGAAATTGGCTAAAGATCTTGGAATCGATGATTCGGTCTTGTTCCTTGGTAAGCAGGATAACCTTGCCGAATTATATTCAATCAGTGATTTGATATTCTTGTTATCGGAAAAAGAGAGCTTCGGGCTTGTGCTGCTCGAGGCGATGGCATGTGGAGTTCCTTGTATCGGGACGAATATCGGGGGAATTCCTGAAGTCATCGTTGATGGGGAGACAGGTTATATTTGTGAATTGGGAGATGTCAAAATGGTTGCTGAAAAAGCGATTGGCCTTTTAAGCGACCCGATTTTACATAAACGCTTTTCTGAAGCTGCGCTGGAAAGGGCCAATACTGAATTTCACAGTGATACTATTATGTCAGAGTATGAAGCCATCTACATTCAAGCACTTGAAGGTAAATCCATGGAATAGGGAGGAGATGCTGATGGATCGGTTATTCTTGAAATCAGTACCCATTCTGGAATTGATTGAAGAAGCAGGATACGAGGCTTATTTCGTTGGCGGCTCTGTAAGGGATTATATCCTTGGCAGGCCCATAAACGATGTGGACATCGCTACTTCCGCAACACCCCAGGAAATCAAAAGGATTTTTCCTAATACGGCTGATATCGGAATCGACCACGGTACAGTGCTTGTCATTACGGATACGGGTACATATGAAATTACGACGTTTAGAACGGAAAGCGGGTATTCGGACTTTCGCAGACCCGATGCCGTAAAATTTGTCCGTTCTTTGACTGAGGATTTGCAAAGAAGAGATTTTACCATGAATGCAATAGCAATGGATAGGACCGGAAAGATCATCGATCCATTTAATGGTAGGCGCGATTTGGCACAAAAAAGGATTATCACGGTCGGTAACCCGCATGAAAGGTTTCATGAGGATGCATTGAGAATGATGCGTGCTTTAAGGTTCGTCAGTCAACTTGATTTTGAACTGGATCAAGAAACCTTTGATTCCCTTAAAGAGAACGCCCAGAACATCAGTGAAATCGCTGTCGAAAGAATCCTGGTTGAATTTGAGAAGCTAGCGGCAGGCTCCAATAAGATAAAGGCTTTCTCACTCTTGCTGGAAAGCGGATTATATCAATACCTGCCTCTATTCTCAAATAAAAAAAGTCATCTAATGGACTTACTGAACGTGCCGCTTCAGCAGCTGAAAGCGGCTGAAATATGGTCTATCATAATGGTTCACACAAAGGATCAAGAAATGGAAGAGGCTTTGAGAGCATGGAAGCTGCCATTGAAAACCATTAGAAACGTTCAACGTACAATACAGATGGTGAAGAAAAAAGAACCATCAGCCATCGATGTATTTCAGGCAGGTCATGGCGTAACGGTTCAAGCTGCTAAAGTCAGGGCTGCACTGACTGGCGGTAATGTATCGGATGCTGAAGAGAATGCACACCAACGCTACAATGAACTTATTATAAAGCAAATGTCGGATCTTGCCGTTACGGGGACGGATTTATTGAGTTGGCATCAAGAAAAGCCAGGTCCATGGGTCAAAGAATACTTGGAAAAAATATTGAATGCTGTCTTGAATGAAGAATTAAGAAATGATAAAGAAGAAATAAAGAGGTGGCTGGTGAAATGCAATCTGAGTTAAGATCAAAGCTGATGGAAGCTCTTTCAAAAGCGGATGGTGCGTTTATATCCGGTCAGGAAATTGCTGAATACATTGGCTGTTCGCGCACAGCTGTCTGGAAGCATATAGAAGACCTGCGCAGTGAAGGTTATAGTGTAGAAGCCGTAAGGAAAAAAGGCTACAGAATCATATCAGCGCCTGAAAAAGTCTCCGAAAGCGAAATACAACTTGGCTTGGAAACAAAAACGATCGGCAAGATGATCCATTATCAGGAAACTGTAGAATCCACTCAAAAAATTGCGCATCAACTGGCAAATGAAGGAGTTCAGGAGGGAACCCTCGTCGTTGCCGAGGAGCAGGTATCCGGAAAAGGAAGGCTAATGAGATCTTGGCATTCCCCAAAGTTCAGCGGCATATGGATGAGTCTCATCCTAAGACCGAAAATCCCGATTCATGAGGCTCCGCAACTTACATTATTGGCAGCGGTCGCTGTGGCTCAGGCTATAGAGGATACCACTGATTTAAAGCCACAAATAAAGTGGCCGAATGATATTTTGGTGAACCGCAAGAAAGTGGTGGGCATCCTGACGGAGATGCAGGCGGAGTCAGATAGAATCCATTCTGTCATTATCGGAATTGGAATGAATATCAATCAGCAATTGGAGGATTTTCCTGTAGAACTGCAGGAAAAAGCTTCTTCCCTTCTCATAGAAAGTGGAGGGACGGTTTCAAGGTCCAAAGTCATTCAACGAGCATTGTTTCGTCTGGAAAATCTGTACGAACTCTATTTAGATCAAGGGTTCATGCCTATAAAGGATTTATGGGAGAGTTATGCGATCAGTCTTGGACAGGTAATCAAAGCCAATACCGTTAATGCCACGATTGTTGGAAAAGCATTGGGTATAACGGATTCAGGCGTTTTACTGCTTGAAGACGAAAAAGGAACCATACATTCGATATATTCTGCAGATATTGAAATTCAGTAGATTTTTGTCACATTCGTGAAAATTAAATAGAAATTATCTATTTGGCTTGATATAATGCAAGTGGGCAGTATCTCATGTGAACTGCACCCCCATAAATACCAAATCATTTGAAAATCTGCCTTGATCCAGAGAACTGGACGGGGACGGAGGGATGAAACTTCTGATGAAACAAAGGGATTGACTAAAAAGTTAAGTGCTGTTTATTGATCGAATTGTGGCTGTTCATGCCATTTTTCGTAGCTAAACAGATACTTTTTTAGTCAGTCCTTTTTTTGCGCATGAATGTATAGACACCAGTTTTCGCTGATGTTTTCATCTCCTCCATCAAAAGGAGGAAACGTAATGAAATTGTCCGGAGATTTTTTGAAAATGAAACAAAATCAAGAGAAGATTGTCATGCTGACGGCTTATGATTACCCTTCAGCAAAATTAGCCGAACAATCAGGTGTAGATATGATTTTAGTCGGTGATTCTTTAGGAATGGTCGTATTGGGATATGACTCAACGATTCCAGTTACAGTGAATGACATGATCCATCATACAAAGGCAGTAAAACGCGGGGCACCAAACACATTTGTCGTGACGGATATGCCCTTTATGAGTTATCACCTATCTATGGATGAAACACTCAAGAATGCAGCCCGGATCATGCAGGAAGGTCATGCGGATGCCGTGAAGCTCGAGGGTGCGGATGATGTTGTTGAAAAAATATCAGCATTGACCAAGGCGGGCATCCCGGTTGTTGCCCATCTTGGTTTGACTCCTCAATCCGTCGGCGTCCTGGGCGGATATAAAGTGCAAGGAAAAGATGCTGAAAGTGCAGCACAGCTATTGGAAGATGCGAAAAAATGTCAAGAGGCGGGGGCGATGCTAGTAGTTTTTGAATGTGTTCCATATCAAGTGGGGGAACTCGTTACACGGAACCTCGAAATTCCAACCATTGGAATTGGGGCAGGCGCAGAAACGGATGGTCAAGTCCTCGTTTACCATGATGTCATCAAGTATGGGGTAGACCGGCTTGCGAAATTCGTAAAGGTTTATGGAGATGCAAATGAACTGATTGGCCAATCGATTACAAGCTTTGTGAATGAAGTGAAATCTAAAGATTTTCCTTCGGAAGAACATACATTCACGATGAAGGATGAGCAGCTTTCTGAACTTTACGGAGGGAAAAGATGAAAACTTTTACATCTGCAGCTGATTTGCAATTGGCACTTAGAGAGGAAAAAAACAATCACAAAAGCATTGGCTATGTAGCGACAATGGGGTTTTTGCATGAGGGGCATGCAACCCTCTTGGAAAAGGCCCGCAAAGAAAATGATATTGTGGTATTGAGTATTTTTGTGAATCCGATGCAATTTGGACCTAATGAGGATTTTGAAACATATCCGCGGGATTTGGAACGGGATGAAAATGTCGCAGCCAATGGCGGAGTGGATTATCTCTTCTATCCAACAGTCCATGAAATGTACGGTGAAGAACCATCTGTGAAAGTTGTTGTCCAAAGCAGGACGGATGTTTTATGCGGGAGACAAAGGCCTGGACACTTTGATGGTGTAGCGACTGTCTTAACGAAATTCTTCAATATCATCCTCCCTGATAGAGCTTACTTTGGTAAGAAGGATGCCCAGCAAGTCGCCGTGATAGATGGACTGATCAAAGACTTCAATTTCCCCATCCAGCTTGTTGCTGTAGATACCGTACGCGAAGAAGATGGGTTAGCGAAGAGCTCGCGAAATGTGAACCTATCAGATCAAGAACGCATGGAGGCTAAAGAGCTGTACCAAAGTTTATTAAAGGCCAAAGAGGCGGTGGAATCAGGTGAAAGAAATACAGCAACCGTCACGGCTCTAGTGAGTGAACATATTACTGCCCACACAAGTGGAGTGATCGACTATATTGAAGTCTATCAATACCCGGAACTTAAACCACTTGAATCGCTGGCAGGAAACATCATCATTGCAATGGCTGTAAAGTTCAAGCATGCAAGACTAATTGATAATATCACCTTATATGTAGAATAATTCATAAGATCAGGGGGAATTGAGATGTTTCGAACGATGATGAATGGAAAAATCCACCGTGCACGTGTAACTGAAGCTAATTTGAATTATGTAGGCAGCATTACGATTGATGAGGATATAATTGATGCGGTGGGTATTCTGCCTAATGAAAAAGTCGCCATCGTTAATAATAATAATGGTGCACGGCTTGAAACGTATGTGATTGCAGGTGAACGGGGTAGCGGTGTCGTGTGTTTGAATGGAGCGGCAGCTAGACTGGTGCAGCCGGATGATGTCGTGATAATCATTTCTTATGTGATGGTTTCTGAGGATAAACTGGGAGATCATAAACCAAAAGTTGCAATCATGGATGAAAACAACAAAATCATTGATCTGATTTCAAACGAACCTGCAGCTACAATCATGTAAGCGGAGGGCCGGCACATGTGCATGAATCATGCATAATTGTGCCGGCCCTTTTCGTCTATTGATGTACGGCTTGTTTCCTTTATTACGATTATTATGGTATAAAAAAGATAAGAGAATTCCATCAGGAAGTGGAGAAAGCGAAGTTTGAGGTGTACAATTCATGATGCAACGATATGTAGTGGTTGATTTGGAAACAACAGGGAATTCTCCGAAAAAAGGAGATAGGATTATTCAATTTGCTGGAGTGGTCATTGAAAATGACCAAATTGTGGATGAATACTCTACATTCATCCATCCTGGACAGGAAATTTCCTTGTTTATTGAAGAATTGACCGGAATAAGCAACGAGACGGTAAAAAATGCACCTGACTTTGAAGATGTTGCAGAAAATATTGCCCGGCTTATTGAAGGGGCTTGTTTTGTTGCCCATAATGTTTTATTTGATTTATCTTTTTTACAGGAAGAACTAGTACGATGCGGGTTTGAGCCGTTTTATGGTTCCACCCTTGATACAGTGGAGTTGGCGAAAATATTAAAACCAACATCCGATGGATATAAGCTGCACCAGCTGGCTAAAGAAGAAAACCTAGATCATTCCAGGCCTCATCAAGCGGATAGTGATGCATATGCCACCGCGTTATTATTGTTGGAATTGAAAAAAAAGCTGATGAATCTTCCAGTCATGACACTTAAACAGTTACATCGATTATCTTATTCCTTACAAAGTGAGGTTTCCGAATTAATAGATGCTTGCATTGCAAGCAAACTTGCTAAAGCAGAAGTCCATTCATCTGATCTAATTACTTATAGGGGCCTTGCGTTTAAAAAGGCCGAGGACGAAGGTGATCATAAAGACACGGAGTCGAATTTCCCGCTCGATGATGAGGAAAAAATAGCCATGCTTCAAAATGCATTCCCTTCATTTGAAGCAAGAAGCGGACAACTTGATATGATGAACATGATTCACAATTCCTTCGAAACCAGCCAGGATGCAATCATTGAAGCTGGAACAGGTATTGGAAAATCCATAGGTTATCTGCTTCCGGCCGTTTATTTTGCAAAAAAACATCAAACTCCTGTCGTCGTTTCGACATATACGCTTCAGCTACAGGATCAACTTCTTCAAAATGAGGTTCCTAAGCTTAAGAAAATCCTTCCTTTTACCTTTCAAGCTGTTTTACTGAAGGGGAGAAGCAATTATTTGAGCTTGGCAAAGTTCGAAAGGGCTTTGCGTGAGAAGGAAGATAATTATGAAACGGCCTTAACGAAAATGCAGATATTGGTTTGGCTTACTGAAACCGTAACAGGTGATAAAGATGAATTGAATCTTACAAGCGGCGGTCAGCTATTTTGGAATAGGCTTCAAAGTGATGGTCTTACATACGCCGGTTTAAAACAGCCCTGGCTTGAATTGGATTTTTTTGAAAGGGCAAAAAGAACAGCTGCAAAGGCGGATATCATCATTACTAACCATTCATTTTTAATGACGGATCTGCTTACAGAAGACGCCTTGATTCCAAAAGAAGGGTATTTAGTTCTCGATGAAGCACACCATTTGGAACAGGCTGTATCAAAACAGCTTGGGAGCAGGCTTAATTACATTTCGGTGAAGACGGTTTTGAACAGACTAGGGACATCAGATCAAAAGCAATTATTATATAAATTGGACAGGATGCTCTTAAATAACGGACTGACGAATGGGAAGTCTTCGCATGAATTAGATCAAAAGCTTAGTGATTTTTCGTATGAATTCGAACAGCTTTTTTATTACATTTCCAATCAGGCGGAAAAACTTTCACGTTCCATGAGTCCAAAACGGCTTTCATTTAAAATAGATGATGGAAGATGGAGTAAAGCGATTCTTGTCGCTGAGCGATTGGTGGATTTATTAGGATACATCATCACGGAGTTAGAGAAAAGATTGGCTCTTTTATTGGATGATGAGTCCCCCTTAGGGAAAAATTCATTATTTCACTTGAATGATATCGAGGTGCTGCTTGGACATTTACAGGATACCAGGGACTCCTTGCATGAGTTTTTCATCAAGCCCCATGATGAAAATATTTATTGGCTTGATTATACGAATGCGGCACCTCAGCATGGGGTGACTTTGACGGTTCAGCCGATTTCAGGCAGTAAACGGCTATGGGATTCCTATTTCGGGCGCCAAAAAAGTGTGGTCATGACATCGGCAACCCTTGTGGTGAAGGATTCTTTTAAGTATTTTAAAGAGCAACTTGGTTTAGAGAATGAGCCAATGCAGACAGCAAGTTTTCCATCACCCTTTCCTTATAAGGAACTCGTAAAAGTACTGGTTCCAAATGATTTACCAGATATCAATTGTTTATCGGTGGAGGAATTTTCCGAAACCGCGGCAAACCATATTATTGCTGCCGCTCAGGCAGC
The DNA here is from genome assembly GCF_044762665.1 of Peribacillus sp. NPDC096622. Taxonomy (NCBI): domain Bacteria; kingdom Bacillati; phylum Bacillota; class Bacilli; order Caryophanales; family Bacillaceae; genus Peribacillus; species Peribacillus sp. NPDC096622. The sequence continues at coordinate 110,171 of NZ_JBIWES010000009.1, forward strand.
GAAAGGGAGAATGATGGTATTATTCACCTCGCATGAAATGCTGCGGGCAACCTATCATTCCGTCAAAGACAGCGGCGTTCTGGATGAGTTCACCCTGTTTGCACAAGGGATTTCTGGCGGAAGCCGGATGAGGCTGCTCAGGAATTTCCAAAATTTCGAGAAAGCGGTCCTGTTTGGGACAACCAGCCTATGGGAGGGCGTCGATATCCCAGGCGAGGATTTATCTTGTTTAATCATTGTCAGGCTGCCTTTTTCGCCACCGGATGAACCAGTGACAGCTGCAAAATGCCAACTTCTCGAGAAGCAAGGGCGCAATCCATTCTCTGCGTATTCTTTACCTGAAGCCCTATTAAGGTTCCGCCAAGGTTTCGGCAGGCTTATACGCACTCCAGAAGATAAAGGGATTTTGGTTATACTTGATCGCCGTATCATCACAGCCAAATATGGACCTGAATTTCAAAAGGCCATTCCGGAAGTGGACTGGCACCAAGCCTCAATATCAGAAATGGCTGAAATGATAGAAGAGTGGATTTAAAGAATCTTGATTATTCATTAATCCAGGAATTTTTATGAATTTATAAAGAAAAATAATCTTTGAACTGGTATAATGTGATAGGTGGTAAAGCCTTCAAATCCTATTCATACCAGTGGTTGTTGACAATTTATTAAAATGGAGGGGCGTTTTCATGGAAAGTAAAATCGAAGTAATTTCAACAGTCAGGTTGCAACATTCTCCTGATCTGTATAAGATTGTGGATTCTTTGAATCGAACATTGAAAAAAGATGACTTAATGTTCGGTCTTGCATTGGATTCCCAAGATCAAGAAAAAGCGATATTTACAATTTATCGTACATAGAAAGAAGGAAAAGCAGCTTTGAAAAAATGGTTGATTATTGCTTCTATCCTAGTCCTTTGTTTTATCGGATTTGTCAGCGGGGCATACATTAAAGCGTTGCAGCCTAAAAAAGAGGCTGGTAATGAGGCTTTTAAAAAGGCAAAGGAAGAAGGCGGCCTTGTGACAATGGAAGAATTCTACCTTTATAATGGGCAGGATTCATACTCCGTCATCATTGGTAAGGGGGAAAAAGGGACTAAAAAAGTAGTCTGGCTTCCTGAGGACAAGAAGAAAGAAATAGTAGTGGAAAACTATAAAGATGGTAAATCAAAAAAAGAGATCTTGAACATTGTCAATGAAAAGCTTAATCCCCAAAAAATCATTTCGGTTAAGCTAGGCATGGAAAAGAACGTTCCGCTCTGGGAAGTAACGTATCTTGATGAATCCGAGCGTTTTAACTATGACTATTATGATTTTAAAACTGGGGAATGGCTAAAGTATTATCGAAGCATTTAGAATGGAGGATTAATTTAAAATGAAATTAGCGAACCGCGTTCAGTCATTAACGCCATCAACAACATTGGCCATTACGGCAAAAGCAAAGGAACTTAAGGCACAAGGTTTAGATATAATTGGTTTGGGTGCTGGTGAACCAGACTATAATACTCCCAAACATATCATAGATGCAGCACTTTTATCCATGAATGAAGGTCAAACTAAATATACGCCATCAGCTGGTCTGCCGAAGCTAAAAGAAGCAATAGCGGCTAAATTGAAACGTGATCAAGGCTTGGAATACAAACCGTCTGAAATTTTGGTTGGCTCAGGTGCAAAGCACGCGCTTTACACATTGTTTCAAGCTATCCTGGATGAGGAAGATGAAGTCATTGTTCCGATTCCATATTGGGTGAGCTATCCTGAGCAAATCAAACTTGCTGACGGAAAGCCGGTTTATGTAGTCGGTACGGAAGAAAATCAATATAAAATCACTAAAGAACAATTAGAACAGGCAATTACCGAAAAAACGAAAGCGGTTATCATCAACTCTCCAAGCAATCCAACGGGCATGCTTTATTCCAGGGAAGAATTGGCAGCTATCGGGGAAGTTTGCCTGGCTCATGATATCTTGATCGTTTCCGACGAAATTTACGAAAAATTGGTTTATGGAAATGCTAAACATACATCCATTGCAGAGATTTCACCTGAATTGAAAAAGCAAACGATCATCATCAATGGTGTTTCTAAATCGCATTCGATGACTGGCTGGAGAATTGGTTATGCAGTCGGTGAAGAGTCCATCATTAAAGCAATGACGAACCTTGCCAGCCATAGCACATCCAACCCAACCACAACCGCTCAATATGGTGCGATTGCCGCTTATGAAGGTACGCAGGAGCCTGTTGAGGAAATGCGTCAGGCATTTGAAGGCCGATTGAATAAGATATATGATAAATTGGTTGAAATTCCAGGCGTTAGCTGCATTAAACCACAAGGGGCATTTTATTTATTCCCGAACGTTAAACATGCAGTTGAATTAACAGGGTACAGCAATGTCGAAGATTTTACGACTGCGTTGCTTGAAGAAGCTCAAGTGGCCGTTATTCCAGGTTCAGGGTTTGGTGCACCTGATAATATCAGACTCTCTTATGCAACTTCACTGGAGTTGCTGGAAGCAGCCGTTGAAAGAATACATTCATTCGTTAAATCAAAAATGGCCTAATTTTTTATAACCTGCAGACTGCCTGGCTACATCAGGGTCTGCAGGTTTTTTTTAGTTGGATTATATTTCGATATGGTACTTCGGGAAGAAGGCGCGACAAGAATTTTAGCTCACTTCACAATTGTAAAGGAAAGGTAGACTACCGTATTATTTGTTACATTAAGCCTATTCAGAGGAATAGAACATTAATATATGCAAAACAAGCTTGTGAAGAAAAATCATATATGATTTTTAATAAAAATCGATTGCAATCATATATGATTTCATATATGATGAAAATATGGAAGAGAAAAACAAAAACCCCAGCAAAAAGCAAATAGCTTATGAGCACCTTCGTAAATTAATTTTGGATGGAACATATGGTTCTGGACAGCGGATCATTATCGATCAAACGGCAAAAGAACTTAGTTTAAGTCCGATTCCTGTCAGGGAAGCGATCAGGCAACTGGAATCTGACGGCCTTATTCAATATAAGCCTTATAGTGGAGCGGTGGTTACAAGCATAAATGAGAGCGAATACATTGAAACTCTTTCTGTTTTATCTTTGCTTGAAGGATATGCAGCTGCCCTCAGTTCTTTAACGATGAATGATCATGATTTTGAAAATCTAATTAATTTAAACAAAGAAATGGAAAAAGCCCTCCATAACTTTGAATTAGAGCTGTTTGGTAAATTAAACGAAAGTTTCCATGCGGAAATTTATGAAAAGTGCGGAAATTCCTTTTTAAAGGAGGAAATTAAACAGGCGCAACAAAGAATGAATAGAGTCAGAAAGTCCATGTTCACCATGGTGCCGCAACGCGCAGTCCAATCGATTCGCGAACATGAAAGCATCATAAAGCTTCTAAAGGAAAAAGCATCTTTTGAAGAAATTGAATCATTGGTGAGAAAGCATAAACTGAATGCCATCAGCACTTTCAAGCAGAGGGCGGAAACTAATCAAGATCAGGCACTTTGATGACCCAGGCTTTGTTTTATAATAGTCGATCGATTATTGATAAAAGCAAAGCCGATTTTTTCACTTAAATTATTCGGAATATTCAAATAATAAAAAAGGTGGTAGAAAAAATGTACGAGGAAATCAAAAGTCGTTTAAGAGGATCCATCGCTCCCGTTATCACTCCGTTTGATGACAAGATGGAAGTAGATGTAAAGGCTATAGAAAATCTAGTAAACTGGCATATTGAAAGCGGTTCCCATGGAATCTCGGTATGCGGGACAACCGGCGAGCCGAGTTCACTAACGATTGAGGAACGGGAATTAGTGATGGAAACGGCAATAAAAGCAGCAAAAGCCCGTGTTCCAGTTGCACCAGGCACGGGATCTGCCAATCAGAAAGAAACGTTACATTTGACAAAAAGGGCACAGGAAATGGGCGCGGATGCTGCTCTGGTCATCGTTCCTTATTACAATAAACCGAATCAACAGGCACTTTACAATCATTTTAAAACGGTCGCCGATGCTGTTGATATCCCGCTGATCGTTTATAACATTCCCGGTAGAACGGCGACGAATTTAGAAGTGAAGACATTGGCACGTCTTGCTGAAGATTGTGAAAATATTATTGGTGTAAAAGAATCAAATAAAGATTTCGAACATGTGAACCGTGTCTTATTGAATTGCGGAAGGGATTTTCTCTTATATTCGGGCATTGAATTATTATGCTATCCAATGTTGGCTATTGGAGGGGCAGGACATATAAGTGCTACTGCTAATATCACTCCTAAAGAAGTGGCGGAAATTTATAACCATTGGGTGGAGGGTGATGTGGATAAGGCACTTGACCTCCATTACAAATTAATGCCATTGAATGATGTTTTGTTTAAAGAAACCAATCCAGGACCATTAAAAGCTGCGATGGGTATGATGGGGAAAATCAATCCCGCATTAAGGCCGCCTATGGGACCTCCTTCGGAACCATTGGAAAAAGAACTGCGTGAAACCCTTCAATCATACGGGTTGATTGACCAAAAAATCCAGTCATAATTGCTAGATTGGGAAGATTGCGCAAATCCAAACGATTATTGTCATCTTCCCGAATTAATTTTTAAAGGAGGATTTATCATGCAAACTTTTCCCGTGCAAGATGTGAAGCATTACATCAATGGTCAATTTGTCGATGGTATCTCAGGAAAAACATTTGAAAATCTTAGCCCTTTTAATAATCAAGCAATCAATAATGTGGCAGAAGGGTTTAAAGAGGATATTGATCAAGCGGTCGCTGCTGCAAGAGCTGCATTCGATAATGGCCCATGGAGAACGATGAAAGTGGAAGAAAGATTGAAGTACATTAATAGGATTGCTGATTTAATTGAAGAAAATGCCGAAGAAATTTCCTTTTTGGAATCACTTGATACAGGGTTGCCGATTAGCCAGACAAAAAAACAAGCGGCAAGGGGAGCGGAGAATTTCCGTTTTTATTCTGAAATGGTGAAAAGCAGGTTAATAGGAGAGTCATATCAAGTGGATGACACTTTCATCAATTATACAATTCATAAACCGATAGGGGTGGCAGGATTAATCACTCCTTGGAATGCGCCTTTCATGTTAGAAACATGGAAGATCGCCCCGGCCCTGGCTACAGGTAATACATGTGTCCTTAAACCGGCGGAGTGGTCTCCATTGACTGCCAATAAATTAGCACAAATCATCGATCAATCCGGTCTGCCAAAAGGTGTATTCAATATCGTTCATGGCTTTGGGGAGACAGCAGGGGCGTCCTTGGTTGCCCACCCTGAAGTCCAATTGATATCTTTTACCGGAGAAACGACAACCGGTGCTGAAATCATTAAAAATGGTGCAGATACAATGAAACGCTTTTCCATGGAACTTGGAGGTAAATCACCAGCGGTCATTTTTGAAGATGCCGATTTAGAAAAGGCCCTGGATTCAGTGGTATGGGGAATTTATTCATTCAATGGGGAGCGCTGCACAGCCAATTCCAGATTATTTGTCCATGAATCGATAATAGACCAGTTCGTTGCAGAATTGAAGGAACGTGTTCATAATATCAAAATTGGAAACCCAATGGATCCAGACACGGAAATCGGACCGCTGATCCATCGTAACCATTATAATAATGTCTCCCGTTATCTGGATATAGCAAAAGATGAAGGGGCAGAGATTGTAAGCGGTGCCATCCCAAGTGCGTTCAAGCAAGGGAATTATATTGCCCCGACGCTTCTCTTAAACTGTACAAATGATATGACGGTGGCACAAGAAGAGATTTTTGGTCCCGTCATGGCGGTCATTCCTTTCAAGGCTGAAGAGGAAGTGCTCAGAATGGCCAATGATGTAAAGTATGGGCTAGCTGCTTATGTATGGACCAATGATATGAAACGTGGACATAGGTTTGCTCAAGCTGTCGATAGTGGGATGGTCTGGGTGAATTCCCAAAATGTTAGGGATTTGAGGATTCCATTTGGAGGATCGAAATATAGTGGGGTAGGACGTGAAGGTGGCCATTATAGCTTTGAATTCTATACGGAAACACAAGTCATCCACGTGGCAATTGGAGAACATCATATTCCAAAATTTGGATACGTAAAACAAAATGCCGTTTCTTCTGCTGAAAAATAATCCGGGTTTCATTAAAGAAGGGGAGAATACTATGAATTTTTCTATTATTCGTGTTGCGAGAACGATACTTAATGTAACAGATTTAGATAAATCAAGAGCCTTTTATGTGGATGCTTTAGGTTTTATTGAAACGGAAAGAACGAATGATCACATATATTTACGTGGTTTAGAGGAAGCGCATCATCATTCGCTTATTTTGCAAAAGGCAGAAAAGCCAAGCGTTGAAGCAATAGGATACAAGGTTGAAAAAGAGGAAGACCTTGAAGGGTTGGAATCTTTCTTCCTGTCCAAGGGAATGAAAATGAAGTGGATGCAGGAAGGAACACAGCATGCACTGGGCAAGTCGCTGCGAGTTCAGGATATTTCAGGATTGCCAGTGGAGTTTTTTTACAAAATGGATAAAGCCGAGAGATTGCTGCAACGATTCGATATGCATAGGGGTTCGAGGGTCCAAAGAATCGATCATGTGAATTGTTGTGTACCAAATGTGCAAAAAGCCTCCGATTTTTATGTGAAAGAATTAGGTTTTGCCTGCTCGGAAGATACAGTGGATGAGTCGGGCAAATTATGGGCAACGTGGCTACATAGAAAGCAAACGGTCCATGACCAGGCATTCATGAACGGTATCGGCCCAAGACTTCATCATGTAGGCTTCTTTCTGCCTGACCCGCTTGCACTTATCCATGCCTGTGATGTACTGGCATCACTTGGATATGCAGAGTCCATCGAACGCGGACCAGGAAGGCATGGCCTATCCAATGCATTCTTCCTATATTTAAGAGACCCGGACGGTCACAGGATCGAATTATACAATGGGGACTACTTAACATCTGACCCGGATACCGAACCGATTCATTGGGATTTGAATGATCCAAGACGCCAGACATTCTGGGGAGCCAAAGCTCCGGATTCATGGTTTGATGAGGCATCTTCTGTACTTGATATAATATCAGGAGAAGAAGTCCCGCTTAAAGAACCGATCCTGGCAAAAAGCAAGCCAGAATTCATCATCTAAAAAGAAGTGGGGTTTAGGATGAATGAGCGAACGTTTCGGCAAAAAATACATCGATTCTCATGGTCTTTTCGATAGGGCGCCAGTACAACTGGTGAATAGTTGATGGAAGAATGCTGGATTATGGAAGTTCCGTTTACTGAGTTTATAATGGAAGCTTTCAAGAAGCAAAGGAAGGAAGATGAATTTGGCTATCATTCATGTTCAGCACCCACTTTCCAGTATATATACAAGCAGAACCGTGTGTGCTGGCTCTTGGATTTTTCGACGGAGTTCATCTAGGCCATCAAGAATTGATAAATCTAGCCAAAAGGATTGCCATTCAGCAAGATTTGAAATTGGCAGTCATGACTTTTTTTCCACATCCAAAGCAAATCATTGGAAACGATCAAACGCCCCAAACATACATTACTCCTTTAGAGCAAAAAGCAAAAATAATGCAGGATTTAGGTGAGAAACCTTGATAGTCGTGAACTTCGATTCCGCATTTGCCCATCTTTCACCTTCAGGCTTTATCGAGGATTATCTATGTGGATTTAAATGCAAACATGCCGTGGCTGGATTCGATTTCCGCTATGGGCATAAAGGGGAAGGGAATATGGAAACGTTGAAAATCGAAGGTAAGCGATTTTTTGAAGTGACGGAAATGAAGAAATTTGAAATTGATTATGAAAAAGTTAGTTCCACCAAGCTTAGAAACTTGATTGCGGAAGGTCGGTTTGCATATATCCCGGCATACCTTGGCTCATATTTTGAAAGTCAAGGGATAATCAACTCCAAGGATAGTCAACACGTCATCGTTACATTATCGGAAGCATTCCTGACACCCCCGCCCGGCGTGTATTTAATCGAAATCCAAACCGAAGGAAATGTTCATGAGGGAATTGCCCATCAAATAATGGACGGATCATTTCAAGGGAGTTGGCATCTGCATTTCAATGAATCTCTTCCTTTGAAAGGAAAGAAGATTCATATCAAATGGAAAAGTGAAAGTATAAAGAAGTCAAAACAGATGAAGGATATGCGAGCCAAGTCTATAGCGAAGGTGCAAGCATTATAAAAGATATGGTCAGGGACAGGGCAGCAGTGGGAGCTTACTGCTGCCCTATTTGTAAGTGTCATCAGTTATACAAAAGGAGTACGGAAAGCTTAGTAATTGGTTTTAGACCCTCTTTGTGCAGAATAGTTTGTTGGGATTTTGGGAGGCCGGGGGGATATGTGCCATGGAAGAAAGCGGCTGACATTGGAGAGGCTCTATAATACAGGTACCGTCCTTGGAAAAATAAATATCAGAAGAGGTGCGAAGAGATGGTTCGGTTGGAAAAAAAACTTGAAGAATCGGAACAAACTAATCTAGTGGATTATGAAAAAATTGTTGCCTCCAAAGAGTTTCAGAATATGCTTTCCGATAAAAAGAAATTCGTCATCCCTTTTACGATTTTCTTTATGGGATATTCCATGCTTTTGCCTTTCCTGGTTTTTTACACAGATATCCTGGATCGCCCTTTCATTGGGGACATAACATGGGCGTGGGTGTACGGTGTCTCCATTACGGTTATGTCTGTATGGGTTTGCAGCGTATATGTACGGAAATCAGAAAGAATCGATGAACAGATAAAAGAAATCATCGAGAAAGAAGGGCTTTGAATCATGAATTGGACAGTTATTATTCTCTTTACGCTAATGTCGATAGGTACACTTTTCATCACGTATTTCGCTTCCAAAAAAACTAAAACGGCAGGCTCTTTTTATACGGCTGGAGGCGGGTTGACCGCTAGGCAAAATGGACTTGCATTGGCCGGGGACTTTATGTCGGCTTCCACGTTTTTAGGGTTGATTGGGGCATTTTCCTTAACGGGGTATGATGGATTTTTCCTGATGTATGGAGCACTTGTTTCATTTCTTGTCGTGCTATTCCTAGTGGCTGAACCATTAAGGAACTTAGGGAAATACACATTGGCCGATATGGTGACTACCAGGTTCAAATATAAACAGGTCAGGGGAGTGACCGCTTTTAATACCCTGGTGATATCAGTCATGTACATGCTGGGGCAACTTGTTGCAGCAGGTGCTTTATTTAAATTGCTTTTAGACATCCCGTATAATACCTCTGTCATCATCGTAGGTATTGTAATGTTGGTATTTGTTCTATTTGGGGGGATGACGGCGACGAGCTGGGTGCAGATCATTAAAGCCATCCTGCTGATAGGCGGTGTGTTTATATTATTCATGATCGTCATGTGGAAGCTGAATTTTAGTTTCATCGGAATTTTCACGGAAATGAAAACAGCAACACCCATGGGTACAGATTACCTGAAGGCAGGTATTAAGTATGCCAGTGGGTGGGATGCAGCTTCCTTGTCACTGGGCCTGATTCTGGGAACGGCAGGTCTACCTCACATTTTAATACGTTTTTTGACTGTCCCGAATGCACGAGTGGCAAGAAAGTCGGTTGTTTGGGTGATGTGGATTATGGGTGCTTTTCATATCATGGTCATTTTTCTCGGATTTGGTGCTGCGAAGTTGGTTGGAACATCGAATATCATGGCCGCTAATCCAGCGGGTAACATGGCTGCACCTTTATTGGCACAACTTGTGGGCGGGGATATCTTATTCGCATTTATTGCGGCCGTTTCCTTCGCAACGATACTCGCAGTAGTTGCGGGAATCGTTTTAACAGGTGCTACGGCATTTTCACATGATTTTTATAATGAAATATTAAAAGATGGAAAAGCGACGGAAAAACAGCAAATGACGATGGCTAGATGGGCTTCCATTGGTGTGACAGCACTTGCGATTGTTTTATCATTAGGTCTTCAGGAATTCAATGTAGCGTTTCTGGCATCGATTGCCTTTACATTGGCCGCCAGTTCGAATTTGCCAGTAATCCTCCTTACGATCTATTGGAAAAAATTCAATAAAACCGGAGCAATAGTCGGCATGATGACAGGTCTTTTTGGTACACTTTTGCTAGTGGCCCTAAGTCCAAATGTCTGGAACCCGGTTCCCGGAGTCACCATTATGACAGGTGACCCAATTTTCCCTTTGAATTCACCAGGAATCATTTCCATTCCGATTGGATTCCTCGCATGCTATTTAGGTGCCCTGATCGGTAATCGCAGGGCTGGTTTGAAAACGGTTACAAAAGATAATTATAATGAAATCCTGGTAAAGTCCAATACCGGTCATGATGTTAAGGGTGTTTTGCGACATTGAATGATGTAAAAGCATGCCTATAAATAAAGCGCGGGTCATCGCACTTGTGAATGGATTTGAAAAAGCAGCCATCTCCTGATGAGTTGCTTTTTTCTTTTCAATGGATAAGGAGATTCCAACAAGTACCAAATAAAATTAAAAGAAGTACTGATGCACTAATATTCAAGGATAACTGGCCATTCATTCAGAAAATGTTTCCAGGAATTTGACGGCTCCTTTGGAAAGGTAGCGTTCTTCGAGCCAAATAAGAGCGGCTTCCGATTGTACTTCACAATCTATCAATTCGACTATTTTTATCCCCTGGGTTGAAAACGATTTGGATGTGGTACGTGGCATGATGGTAGCGCCTATTCCTTCCTTCACTAAAGATAAGATCATTGCAGCATCAGGACATTCACATACAATCGTAGGTTCGAATCCATGTCTGAAGCATTCATCCACTATAAGTTCGTAAGTACCTTGACCGCTTACCCTATGCAGCAATAAGAGGGGATATTCTTTAATTTGTTTGAATTCGATGGAGTCTGGGATATCCCAATCTTTTGGGGTGACAAGCACAAAATCTTCCGGCGGAAGGTTAATCGATGAGAATTCCTTACCGTTAATAGGAAGCCGTACAATGGCCAACTCGATTTCCCTGTTTATTAAGCCTTCTGTCAAACGGAACGTATCACCTTCCATTAACTTGAAACGTATGTCAGGGTATTTATCTCTAAAGGTCCTTATCCTTTGCGGAATGTAAGAAAAGCAAGTTTTTACTGACCCTATGGAAAGAGTGCCCTTTACCCCTTTACTGACTTCCTTCACTTCCAGTAGTGATTCTTCAAACTGGTTTAATAGGGCTTCAGCTTTTTTATAAAGGACCTTGCCAGTTTCAGTGAGTTCAAGTTTCTTTCCATTCCGATCGAAAAGTTTTTCACCGATTTCCATTTCCATTAATTTAAGTTGCTGGCTAAGAGGCGGTTGCGCCATATGTAATTTTTTTGCGGCTTTGGTTACTTGTTCTTCCTGTACGATCGTCACAAAATATTTTAACTGCCGGATGTCCATTATATACACCTCATACATATGATTAACATATACATATTGAATTTTTTAAGTATTATATATATATCATAACACATGGTATATTTTGTTATAGGAATTAATTCAATATTTGGAATTTATTAAATTGTAAGCGCTTCTTTACATTGATACTAAGGGGGATGTAAGCATGCCGGCTAAAACAGGTAAAGAATATATCGATAGGGTGGACAAAGCAAAGGCGAATGTATGGATCAACGGGGAGCAAGTAAAAGATAAGATCAGTCAACACCCAGCTTTTAAAGGGGTCATGAAAACACAGGCCGAATTATATGATTTGCAGCATGATTCCGCAAAAAATGACATCATGACTTATATTTCACCAACCTCAAACGAAAGAGTAGGGACCTCATTCATGCAGCCGCGGACTAAGGAAGACCTTGAAAAAAGGAGGAAAATGATTCAAGAATGGGCAAGACATAATAATGGAATGATGGGACGTTCCCCTGACTATATCAACAGTGGGATGATGGCGTACGGTACTGCAGCTGATATGTTCGGCACTCAGGATTCGGCATTTGCCAAAAATATGAAAGATTATTATGAGCTCTGCCGGGAAAAGGATTTGTCGTTGACACATACCCTGATTCAACCCCAGGTTAATAGGGGAGTTAGTGCCGCAAAGCTTCCGGATCCTTACATCGCTGCACGGATTGCAGGCAAGAATTCAGAAGGACTTATTATAAAGGGTGCCAGATTATTAGCTACACAAGGAGGAATCACGGATGAAATCATGGTTTTCCCTTCAACATTGCTAAAACAATCAGAAGAAGAAAACCCTTATGCATTCGCATTCTCCATACCAAATAATACACCAGGGTTGAAATTCATCTGTCGTGAATCATTCGACTATGGCAAATCACATTTTGACCATCCCCTTGGTTCAAGATTTGAGGAGATGGATACGATTATCGTTTTTGATGATGTAGTCGTACCTTGGAATCGGGTATTTGCATATGGGGATGTAAGCATTTGCAACCAGGCCTATAATGAAAGCAATGCAGTTGTTCATATGACCCATCAGGTGGTATCGAAGAATATCGCCAAAACCGAGTTCATTCTGGGGATTTTGCAGCTTATGGTGGAAACCATCAATATCGGGCAATACCAGCATGTTCAGGAGAAAATCTCGGAAGTCATCATAGCGCTTGAAACGGTAAAGGCTTTCATTACAGCTTCGGAGGCAAACGCAAAAGTGGATAAGTGGGGAATGATGACTCCCGATTTCACACCGTTAAACATAGCCCGGAATTATTATCCGAAGATCTACCCTAGATTCAGTGAAATAATGCAGCTTCTTGGAGCTAGTGGCTTAATGGCGATACCAAATGAAGCTGATTTCAATTCGGAGCTTCGACCGGATTTGGATAAATATCTTCAAGCCGCGAATGGTGGAGCGTATGACAGGGTTAAATTGTATCGTCTCGCATGGGATGTATGCATGAGTTCATTTGGATCCAGGCAAACGCTGTACGAAAGATTCTTTTTTGGGGATCCGGTCCGTATGGCAAGCGCTTTATATAACGGATATGATAAACAGGAATATGTGGACCGTGTCAAAGAGTTCTTGAACCGTACTGAAAACCTTGCAGAAATCAACTGAGCCAGGTAGCAGTGGCAAAAGATTTTAATTTAAGGCTGTTTTCACATACTTTGTTGCTATTTACAAGTAGTGCGGTGTGGTTGATTTCCCCTCCAGATGCTCGCTTTCCGCGGGGCGGGCGGTGAGCCTCCTCGGCGTAAACGCCTGTGGGGTCTCACCTGTCCCGCTGCTCCCGCAGGAGTCTCACACTTCCGCTCCAATCAATCTTAAATAGTTTCGTTTTAAAAACAACAATCTTTATGAAAAGTGCCTAATTTAAAGGCCTTCCCGATGATGTGGAAGGCCTTTAAATATGAAATCTTGTTCATTTATTATATCGATCATGGATATTATTCTTTTTATATGTGCCAAAATCACTGAATTCCGTAAGTTCCATGGAGAGGGCAAGAAATCTTTTTGAAAAGAGGGATGCCAAATGGGACTCCATCGTTTCGAATAGATGGTCACATACTTTGGTTTTATCACTGTTCTGGCGTCCAGCTCCAATTTTTAGTATGGCATGAACAAAGGCATCATCCTCTGTACCATCGGCAACACGATAATGCTTCAATTCGATGGCCCGGGATCGAATGCCGCCAATTGGAAAGATGGAAGGATAGGATATCAGTACATCATTCACCTTCTTTAATAAGCCGTCAATCTGGATTTCATCTTTGATATTATCCGTATATTCAATAATAATATGAGGCATATGATTAGTCCCTTCCTTTATTTGTGGATTTTTAGATGCGGCCGATCTTCGCCTTCTGTAAATATATCGTCACCTACTATTGTGCTAACGAGTTTTCCGATGCCTTCAATTTCAGTGATGATTTCATCGCCTACAGCAGTATCCGCCAAGCCTTCAGGTGTACCTGTCAATATGATATCGCCTGGACTCAATGTCATGAAGCTGCTGAAATATTCAATTAAATCTGCAATGCTGAAAATCATGTCTTTCGTGTTGCCTTGCTGAGTCAATTTTCCGTTGACGTAAGTTTTGATAGCAAGATTCGAAGGATCTGGAATATCTTCGGCATCGACGAGCCAAGGACCAATGGGGGTGCAGGTATCGCGATTTTTGACCTTTAAGTTAGGTCGGTAGTAATTCTCCAGGTAATCCCGTATTGCATAATCATTTGCAATCGTATATCCACTTACATACTTAAAGGCTTCTTCCTTTTTTATGTTCTTCGCCTTTTTACCTATGACGACTGCCAGTTCACATTCATAATGCATATAAGCTGCATCAGCAGGCCGTCTTGTCTGTCCCCGGTGGCCGATGAATGTATTGGGACCTTTTAAGAACGCAAGGGGTTCTTCCGGGGCTTTAAAAGCAAGTTCCTTCGCATGGTCTGCATAATTCAAGCCAAGCGCGAAGACAGTTCGTGGTTCCACCGGGGGAAGCCAGACAACGTCCTGCTCTTTGACAAGCCTGCCATCCGCCAATTGCAGCTGGCCATAATATTCACTTGCTGGATGTACAGCACCTGCATAGGCTACACGTGCTCTCTTCATAATATCCCCTCCAGTGATAATTTTTCCTCGGAAATGATCTTATTTTCCAAATAACCGATTTCGTCTATTTCTATCCTGACATGATCATCTGCTTTGGCCAGCGGTGCATTCTCAGGAACTCCAACTAGAAGGACGTCACCCGTACTCAAAGTCATGAAGTCCGTTACATCTTCAATAAGGCGGGATATGGAGCGGATTAGATTTGAAGTTGAATTTTCTTGTCGTAGCTCTCCATTAATATATACACGAATTCCTAAAGAATCGGGGTTGGAGATGGAATCCTTGGATACGACCCATGGACCGATCGGGCAAAATCCATCACGGGCTTTATGGCGGATAGCAGGACGGAAAACGCTTTCATGCGGAATGCTAATATCATTGGCGATCGTAAAACCTTCTATATAATCCGATGCTTTTTCTTTCTTGACTCTTGTGGCCGTTTTACTGATTACTATTCCAAGTGCGGCCCCGATTTCCAATTCAGGTACGCCGGTTGGAAGGGGAACTGGATTTGAAAAAAAAGAAAACGTGTTTCTGGGTTTAATATAAAGTATCGGCCCTTTAGGAGGTTCATTATAAGGAGGATGGTCGACCTTACCCTTCAATGCTTCCAATGATCCTTTATAGTTTAATAATGCTCCATATACCGTTCCTGAAATAGGGTTATCCAACTTGATTTGTGATATCTCATACTTATCACCGTTCATTAATATATAGCGGTTCGACAGTATTTCCATTTCTTCCGAATAATCTGACTTTTGAAGTTTCACTCTTGCTTTTGCCATGGATACCCACCCCTTGAATTTATAATTAATCATATATGATATCGTATATGATTTTTTGTTTAAGTTCAACATATTTAGATTATTCAGTATAATTAGACAAAAAATGTTAGAAAAAAGATGAGTTTCAACAGAAAAATGCCTTGAACATTTAGTTAGTATGAAGCTAGGAATTCAAATTGAAAGATGTGAATGGGGGATGTTCCGATGATGAATGGCAAAGAGTATTTAGAAAGTTTACGAGATGGACGAAGGGTATTCTTGAACTGTGATAAGGTAGATGATGTGACGACGCACCCAGCATATCGCAATTCTGCCAGGTCAATTGCCCAGCTATATGATGCTCTTCATGATCCGGATACTGCACGGATTTTAACGGCTAAGACAGATGAAGGTCATACTACCCATAAGTTCTTCAAGGCCTCAAAGAACGCAACAGAGCTGCTTGAAGCAAGGGATGCCATAGCACAATGGTCTAAGTTAAGCTATGGTTTCATGGGTCGTACCCCTGATTACAAAGCTGCATTTACAGGATCATTGGGACCGTATAGCGATTTTTATAAGGGGTTTGAGGATAATGCGAAAAGATGGTATGAAAAAACCACAAGGGACGTTCCTTTCTGTAACCATACAATTATAAATCCGGCAATGGACAGGAATAAACCGCTACATGAAAATAAAGAGGTATTTGTACGTACGGTGGAAGAGCGGGATGATGGAATAATTGTAAGCGGAGCCAAAATGGTCGGAACCTCTGCAGCACTTACGAATTATAATTTCGTCGCGAATTATTCTCCTGTCGATCTTGGGGAAGGTGATAGAAGCCATGCCTTGATTTTCTTTGTGCCGATGAATGCGCCAGGATTAAAAATGATCAGCAGACAGTCTTTTGAAGAAACGGCTGCCAAGACAGGCACTCCTTTCGATTACCCGCTTTCTAGCCGGTTCGACGAAAATGACGCAGTCATCGTCCTTGATCATGTATTCGTGCCGTGGGAGAATGTATTCGCCTATAATAATGTGGAAATTGCAAATGGATTTAGATCCAAGACTGGGTGGATGAATCGATATACATTTCATGGCTGCACACGCTATGCGGTGAAATTGGACTTTATGGCTGGGCTTCTGATGAAGGCTACGGAAATGGCAGGAACGAATCAATTTAGGGGAGTGCAGGCCAATATCGGGGAAGTGCTTGCTTACAGGAATATGTTTTGGGCAATCTCGACAGCGATGGCTACAGACCCGATGGAAGGGCCGAATGGCACTGTTCTGCCCAATAGCACAT
Organism: Peribacillus sp. NPDC096622; assembly: GCF_044762665.1. Lineage (NCBI taxonomy): Bacteria > Bacillati > Bacillota > Bacilli > Caryophanales > Bacillaceae > Peribacillus > Peribacillus sp. NPDC096622. The sequence continues at coordinate 126,787 of NZ_JBIWES010000009.1, forward strand.
ATGCAACTGCTTATAGGGTGTTCGCACCTTTGGTTTGGCCAAAGGTGAAACAGATATTTGAACAGGTTGTAGCAGGTAATCTCATTCAACTCCCATCAAGCTCCAAGGATTTTTTAAACCCTGAGGTCCGTCCGTATCTCGATAAATATTATAAGGGTTCAGGTGGGGTTTCGGCAGTGGAAAGGGTAAAACTGATGAAACTTATCTGGGATTCCATCGGAACGGAATTTGGTGGCAGGAATGAGTTATATGAAATCAATTATGCGGGCAACCATGAAAATATTAGGCTTGAAACCATGAAAATGGCTGATTCTAATGGACAATCGGATAAATTCAAAGCTTTTGTGGACTTGGCAATGGACGATTATGACCTTAATGGCTGGACAAATGATAAGTGGATAAATGAAGATGAAGGCATTAATGATTTGATTCAGCTCCGAATGAATTAAACTGTTTAAGAAAACGTGAAAAGAATGGTATGTATCGACCCCACCGGTTTTTCCGCCACTGCATGATATGAATGCGTTTACATTTACCTTGATAGGTAAGGTGTGGAAAAAGTATAATATTATGTAAAAGGAAAGCCGGGGGGAATCATGACGAATCTTTTGAATCTTAAGAATGATGAAGGTGAAATTCATTTAAATGATGAGAGGATGATCCTGACCTCCTCTTCAATTTTCGGTACTTTAAGAAAGGACCTGATCGAGAATATTGGATTTGAAAGAATGAAGTCTTTTTTAATACGTTATGGCTGGAATATCGGAGTCAATGATGCTAAAAAGGCACTAAAAGGGAATTTGACAACGATAAAGGAGATATTGAGACAAGGCCCCATATTACATATGCTGCAAGGTTATACAAAAGTCAATACGACGAAACTGGAATTATCGATGGATGGTCGAGCCGATGTACACTCTGTAAAGGTGGAAGGGGTTTGGGTGAATTCCTATGAGGCAGAGGAACATATCACCCAGACTGGAATCGCGGAAAAGCCAGTCTGTTATACATTGACGGGTTATGCAAGTGGATTTTATTCAACGGTCTGCGGTCATGAAGTAATTTTTAAGGAAAGCGCCTGTAAGGGAGCAGGGCATTCAGAGTGCAGATACGAAGGTAAATCGATACATTTATGGGGCATGGAGATTCAGGATGAGTTGAAATATTATAAAACCAAACCGATTGTTCAAGAGCTTGCCGTAACATATGAAAAGCTGCTGGAGGAACGCAATAGTTTGTCAACAGTGATGGATATTCATAATTTGCTGACAGAAGAGTTGATTAACGGAAGAAGCCTTCAATCGATAGTGAGGATGGTTTATCAGAAAACAAAAATACCTTTGTTGATGGAGAATTTCAATAACGATCAGGTTTATCATGCTGGGTTTCACAAATTGAAGGCAGAGGATGTCAGGAATCAGCTTAAACTAATGAGGGAAAATGGTCCTGTCATTTTGGAGACCGGAAGAATCGTGAAAGATGGGATGGAGCTGCTTTATACTCCCATTACATTACAAAATAAAACATACGGCTATTGTGCCTTCGTGCAACCTGATCGAGTTGCAGGTAAAACGAACCTGGAAATCAATCGAATGATCCTTGAGAGGGTGTCCATGACTGGTTCCTTATTCCTCTTAAATGAGAAAAGCAGTTTTGAAGCGCTTGGAAGGGTAAAAGGCTTATTTCTTGAACAAATATTAAATGGGGAGTTTACTTCTAAAGAAGAAATTATCAAAAAAAGCCTGTATTTAGACGCTTCATTGGATCATCTTTTCACAATTGCGGTGCTGGGCTACCGCTTTTCCTCCAATCGGGGGACAGAGAATGACTATTTCATTCAGCAGAAAATCATCGAAGAGATTTATAGTTTCTTTAAAAAGCGGAATCAAGTCGTCCTAACAGCATTAAGGGATGGCAATATCGTATTGCTTATACCGTTGAGTCCAGGGAATGAATTCCAATTCCGAACCAAGGAATGCATCGATCATTTATATACTGTTTTCAGCGGATATAACTTTAAAATGGGACTTGGTACAATAAGTGATGAATTGGAACGGGCTCACGAGGTTTTTCAAGAAGCTTTAACCGCTTTGAATATGAATGAAGGAACTCGGGATATTATCAAATTTGAAGAAGTCGATCTTTTATCCATTTTAATGCATACTGGGAGTAATCCGGCGGTACTGAAAAAAGCTGAGAAAATGCTGGGTCCGTTATTGATGGAAGATGACCCCAAAATGAATGAATTATTGAAAACGCTTTATGTATTTCTCCAATGCGGTGGAAATCTTGAATGCAGTATGAAAGAATTGAACATTTCAATGAGTGGTTTACGCTATCGGATCAAAAGACTTGAAGAGCTTCTTTCCTGCCAAATAAGAAACCCTAAAAGTGCTTTTCAATTATATGCATCAATTGAAACCCTGTTAACGGCGAAATTGATTACCATTCGTTGATTGGATCCAATTATTTGTAAGGAAATGGAAATGTCGATCAATAACATATACCGAGATGATTTTGCTGTAATAAGAGCATGGGCGTTAGTGAATAGTAATCTACCATGCAATTTGGTGAATACACAACAAAAACATATTAAGAATGATATAAAAGGCATGGAACCTCCGCTTCAATTGATTTATTTGCTTGTAAGCAGGGCTATGGGTATAATAAGTAGAGTAAATTCATTAGTAAGTTAAGTTATTTTTGGAGGTAAATTCCGTGAAAATTACAATAAAAGATGCTAGCAAATTCGTCGATCAAGAAGTAACCATTGGAGGCTGGCTTGCCAGCAAACGGTCCAGTGGGAAAATTGCTTTCCTTCAAATACGTGATGGCTCCGGTTTTATTCAAGGGGTGGTCGTGAAAGCTGAAGTGGGTGAAGAGATTTTCGCTCGTGCGAAATCGGTTTCGCAAGAGTCATCCTTGTATGTAACAGGTGTCATTCAAAAGGATGAACGCTCGCCGTTCGGTTTTGAGTTACAGGTGAAAGATATTGAAATCATTCATGAATCATTGGATTATCCAATTACACCTAAAGCGCATGGTCCTGAATTTTTAATGGATAACCGCCATTTGTGGCTGCGTTCAAAACGGCAGCATGCAGTCATGAAAATCCGGAATGAAATAATCCGTGCTACATATGAATTCTTTAATGAAGAAGGTTTCGTTAAAGTGGATCCCCCAATTTTAACTGGAAGCGCACCAGAGGGAACGAGTGAATTGTTCGCGACTAAATACTTTGATGAGGATGCTTACCTTTCACAAAGTGGTCAGCTCTATATGGAAGCGGCTGCCATGGCACTTGGGAAGGTATTTTCCTTTGGTCCTACCTTCAGGGCAGAAAAATCGAAAACAAGACGACACTTAATCGAGTTCTGGATGATTGAACCAGAAATGGCTTTTATCGAATTTAGAGAAAACCTGGAGGTCCAGGAGAAATTCGTTTCTTCCATCATTCAATCCGTATTGAAAAACTGTCAGCTTGAGTTGAATACACTAGGCCGTGATACAGCGAAGCTTGAACAAATCCAAGCTCCTTTCCCGCGTATTACATATGATGAAGCCATTAAGTTCCTTCATGAACAAGGATTTGATGATATTCAATGGGGTGATGATTTTGGAGCTCCGCATGAAACTGCGATAGCGGAAAGTTATGATAAGCCCGTTTTCATAACTCATTACCCAACCAAAATCAAACCTTTTTATATGCAGCCAGATCCTGACAGGGAAGAAGTCGTTCTTTGTGCCGATTTGATCGCTCCGGAAGGATATGGAGAAATAATTGGCGGTTCAGAGCGGATTCATGATCAGGAATTGCTTGAACAGAGAATCAATGAGCATGGCTTGAGCGAAGATGCTTACAAGTGGTATATGGAATTAAGAAAATATGGATCTGTACCGCATTCAGGCTTCGGTTTGGGATTAGAACGCACCGTAGCATGGATCAGTGGAGTCGAGCATGTCCGTGAAACCATCCCGTTCCCACGTTTATTAAATCGATTATATCCTTGATTCCGTAATGAAGCGGTTATCTTGCCATTTTTGGCAGATAACCGTTTTTTGTTAAAATTATAAACTTATTCGGAGAGCCGTATTCATGTTATACTAAATCAGAGGTGTCCAAAAACATGAATAAAGAACATTTATATGCGTGGTTTAAGGAAGGAACGATAACGATTCCATCCTTTTTGTTGACTAACTATAGTACAATGGGACTGAATGAACAAGAAATGGTCCTATTATTACAATTGCAAAGCTTCATCGATAAAGGTAACCATTTCCCTGCACCATCCCAACTTTCTGACCGAATGACATTGCAGGAAACGGAATGTCTATTCTTGATCCAGCGCTTGGTCCAAAGGGGATTTGTGGAAATGGTGGTTGAGGGGAGCCAAGAAATCGGCCAGGAAAAATATTCGTTGTCTCCACTTTATGAAAAAATGATGGACTGTTTCTTGAAAACTTTGAAACAGTCAGAGTCTGCTGAAATCCAAAAAGCGGGGGAGAGCCTTTATACGATTTTTGAACAGGAGTTCGGCCGCCCTTTATCTCCATTTGAATGTGAGACATTGGCAATGTGGATGGAGGATGACCATCAACCTGAAATCATTAAGTCAGCTCTGAGGGAGTCTGTCATTTCCGGAAAATTGAATTTCCGATATATTGATCGAATTTTATTCGAGTGGAAAAAGAATGGAATTAAAACCTTGGAACAGGCAAGGGAGCAAGGACAAAAATTTAGAGTTCATCAAAAGAGGGACCGAAAGATGGAAACTGCACAACCATTGAAAGATGTGCCTTTCTATAATTGGCTCGAGCAGTAATGTAAATTGAAGGAGAACCAATATGTTGAATAAAGCTCAAATTCGATATTGTCTGGATACGATGGGTGAAATGTTTCCGGATGCCCATTGTGAGCTGAATCACTCCAATCCATTTGAATTGGTGGTTGCTGTTGCCCTGTCAGCTCAGTGTACGGATGTATTAGTCAATAAAGTGACGAAGGATTTATTTCAGAAATATAAAACGCCTGAGGATTACATAAGCGTTCCGATAGAAGAGTTGGAAAATGACATTCGCTCAATCGGTTTGTTTCGTAACAAGGCTAAGAATATACAAAAGCTGTCGCGCATGCTGATCGAAGAATACGGTAAGGAAGTTCCGAGAGATCGTGATGAGCTTGTTAAATTGCCTGGCGTTGGCAGAAAGACGGCGAATGTGGTCGTTTCTGTTGCTTTTGATGTGCCAGCGATCGCTGTGGATACCCATGTAGAGCGTGTTTCCAAGCGCTTGGGTTTATGCCGTTGGAAGGATAGTGTCCTCGATGTTGAGAAAACGTTGATGGCTAAGATACCAAAGGATGAATGGTCCGTTACGCATCACCGCCTGATATTCTTTGGACGCTATCATTGCAAGGCACAGTCACCAAGATGTGAAACCTGCCCGCTTCTCGAATTATGCCGTGAAGGAAAAAAAAGAATGAAAAGGAAAGAAGCCAATTGACACAGCCCATATCATTAAAAGTTCCTGAAGAATTGGACCATCATTTGTTTTTTCCTGAAAAGGAAACCATCTTGGAAAAAGAACGATATGCAGGTTGGAGTGAAACGATTCCATTCGAGGCTTTCCCGTATGAGTTACTTTATTATAATAATGTAGAGGCGTATGCTCCTTGGACAAAGGGGGCAATGCATGTAAAGGAACTGCTGGAGAGATGGAAGGGAATTGATTCGGAATGCAGTTTGCTATTTTCTGAGCGAAAAGCGGGACAGACTTTGGGACTCGTGAAGCAGGGGATCGGTTTATTTTTAACCGCAGTCTTCTGGATGCATGGGAAGCCAGTGGTATTGAATGATTTCCGCTTCCACATACAATCCTTTAACAATATTCCGGTGAACTTGGATGAAAGGCTTTCCTTCATCCTTGCAAGACCCGCTTTTTTTCATTCTTATAGACAGCTTAGTGAGTTGTTCCGGGAATTTGAAAAACAATATGTGAAGTTCATGATCAAAAATAAGAACAGCCAAAAAAACGTCTAAGCCAAAAAAACGTCTAAGCCAAAAGCTTAGACGTTTTTTTAAGTCAATCTTTATATATATTTATTCCGTATCTTTGTTTGGATCTGGGTCCGGGTTAGGGTCGGGATCAGGGGTCTCGACTGGTTTTTCCTCTTCTACCGTACCAGGGTCAGTGGTATCATCCCCGCCTTCGACGTCCTCATCACCCTTATTGCCATTTCCGTCATCCGTGTTGTTGCCATTGCCATTACCATTGCCATTACCATTACCATTACCATTATTATTACCATTATTATCATTGTTGCCATTGCCATCATTGCCGTTATTGTCGTTATTACCGTTTTCGGCATTGTTATTTTTGTCTTCATCTTGTTTATCTTCTTCGCCTTCAGGAGGGGTTTCTTGTTCCGTATCCTCACCTTCGGCCGGATCTTCAATTTCCACGTCCTCAGTATCCTCAGGGACTTCCGCTACAGCAGGTATTTTGACAGATGTACTTGCAGGATCACTTTGTTGGTTATCCACTAAAGCTACCACTGAGAAAGTATATTTACTTCCAGGTGTTGGATTAGGGATCGTTAAACTAGTATCCTTCGATTTTTTCAATACGCTCTGTGCTCCGCCGTCAACGGACATCTTAACCTCGAATTGGGTATTCCCATTACCTTTAGGATATGACCATGATAGATTGATTTCATTGCTTTCCTGGTTGTAAGAAGCGTTAATGCCAGGAGAGTCGATTTTTTCATATTCTGTCGTCACTTGTGTAGGCTCGTGACCTTTAACATAATATTCATAAGTGATTTTACTGCTTGGTGTATATTCATTGGCTTTAACAGCTGGATTCGAACCTTTGATGACTCCGACCTTCACAACACTGTCAGGTTGATCAAAGTCTTTCGTTTCTTTTGATTGGGCCATATGTTCCATTAAATTCTTAAAGATGTATTTAGGGATTCTTTGAGATGATTCACCCAGATATTCCATTTTCTCACCAGATGCGTTATCATAACCAGCCCAAACTGCGACTGTATAATTGGTTGTATAACCTGCCATCCAGCTATCCTTTACACCGGAAGATGGGATGTTGTTCTTTGCACGCTGTTCAGGCGTGAAATTGGTTGACCCGGTCTTACCGGCTACCGGGAGGCTAGGTATATTGGCTAACCTTCCAGTTCCATAAGCTTCTTTCATGACGCTTTTCAACATGTCCGTCACGATGAAAGCTGTCGAATCTTTCATGACCGGTTTTGATTCCGTCTTGTTTTTGATGGTTGTTTTATCACGTAAAACAATCTTTTTCACACTATGCGGTTCATTATAAATACCATTGTTTCCGAATGAACTGTATGCACCGGCAAGTTCAAGCGTAGAGACATCCTTACCGCCCCCCAATGCTGCCGATTCGGTAATTTCCTTGTCGAAAGGAATGCCAAGATCAGTGGCAAAATCACGTGCCCGGTCCAAGCCGACTGCTTGAAGCGTTTTTAAGGCAGGAATATTTAATGACCGTGCCAGTGCTTCGCGAGTCGTTACAGTGCCATAATGTCGTCCGGAAGCATTTTTAAGCGGTGTTCCATTACTGTAAGTGTATTCCTCATCCTTGATTTGGTGGTAGGTGGACCAATTTAAATATTCCACGGCAGGACCGTAATCCAGAATCGGCTTAATGGTAGAACCAGGTGATCGCTTGGCATCCGTTGCATAATTCCAGCCGCGTTTAACCGTCGTGTTCCTGCCGCCGCCCACTGCTTTAATTTCACCAGTTTCTGTATCGAGTAATGTGACACCAGCTTGGAGATCTTCACTTGGATAATTGATGATTTCATCACTGTTCAACATGTTATAAACATATTCTTGGGCATCTTTATCAATGGTCGTTTGGATTTCCAAACCATCGGTAAATACGTTATAGTCACCCATATCTCCGACTTCCTCAATTACCAAATCGATGAATGCATCGTATGCGGTGGTATCGATTTGGCTCTTATCGATTTCTTGAAGTCCTTCTGTTATATCGATGCTTTGTGCATTTTTCATTTCCGTTTCAGTGATATATCCATGTTTATTCATTAAGTGCAGGACAATATCACGGCGTTCCTTCGCACGTTCAGGGTATTTATACGGGTCATACCTGCTTGGGCTTTGCGGTAATCCTACAAGCATGGCCGCTTCGTTCAATTTCAATTCGTTAAGATCTTTTCCATAATAAGTTTGCGATGCAGTTAAGATCCCGTTGGCACGGTTTGCAAAGAAAATCTTATTCACATACATTTCGAAAATTTCTTCTTTTGTATATTTTCTTTCAAGCTGTATGGATAGCCACATTTCCTGGACTTTCCTTTTAATGGTCTTATCAGGCGTTAAATAAGAACGCTTGATGACCTGCTGGGTCAATGTACTTGCACCCTCTGAGCCGAATCCGTTTTTGAAGTTGGCTATGACGGCACTGCCCAGACGTAAGAAATCGACCCCGTGGTGCTCATAAAAGCGGGAATCTTCCGTTGCCAGGAAAGCTTCTTCGACAAGATCGGGTATGTCTTCATAATTTACATAATCCCGGTTTTCCTTTCCGATTTCAGCAAGCAATTTACCATTTTCATCGAGAATCTTGGATGTGACCGGATCTTTCAAAAGCTTTTCGTCAAGTTCTGGAGCGTCGCTTATAAAGTAAGCCATTGCTGCTCCTCCGGCAACCAGGCCAATTATTCCGATTGTAACAAGTATAAGGAAAATCCGCTTAAGCATATTGGTTGGCTTTTTAGGACCATTCTTCTGTCCCTTTTTTTGAGTCTGCCCCTGCTTTCGGCGTTCTTCTCTAGTATTATATTTTTCAGCCATTACAGCTAACCTGCCTTTCTAAAAAACTAAAAATTTTCTGAGATGAGCGAATCTACTACTTTAATATAGTCAATTCTCGGTTGAAAGCCAAGAGTAATCTTTCGTGAACTGTTTTCAACCTCTTGAAGAGTTATAGATTTGCGTCCGCCTTCTTTCATTCTCTTCCAATAAAAACTCAGTTGTTCGGAACTCATTAGATATATATCATCCATTGCGGAAAACCGGATGATGACAAACGCAATTCCGTCATGCTGAACGATATGCTTCATATGTTCAATTTGATGGTCATGAAAATTCTTCAGCGGGAACGAACTGCTGTTTTTCGTTTCCTTTGCCTCAAAATCAATGTACTTTCCTTTATAAACACCATTATAATCGGTGGTCGATGCTTGTTTGAAATAAGCTTCTTTAATGACAGCAGCACTTCTTTTCGGATAGTGGACATCGACAATTTGAATGGGTGTCGGTTTTTTATGGATGACGGCAATGCCGTGTGCTAAATAATACTGATTGGTTTCGTTCAAATCGTCTTCCAATGTTTTTCCCCGGTTGCTGTAACTGATTTTTTTTAGTGGACTTTTCTTTTCTTCCATAGCCTGCGGTACAAATCTTCGTCCGTTGGGATAATGAAATGCCACTTTTACCCCTCCTTTTTTTCACTTATCTATATTAGCAAAAAAAGAATCCAATATGTGAATAAAAAGAATTGTTTCTTAGAACGATAGGATTTATGTACAACTATATGTCACAATTCATCGCTATAGAAAGGCTAGATGCGAATGTTAAAGACGGAAAAGCAATTGCTCCAATCCATAAAAGCCCAAACTGCAAAAGGGAATAGGGATAATATATCAAGAACAAAAGCATATGAACAATTTTTCAGAATCCATCCAGAAATACAATGGTCTTTTTTAGCTGGGATGGTTTCCAGGAATGCAGGCTGGAATATGTGTGATCTTGAAGGGATTTGGTTTTCCGATTTACTTGGCCTTAAATACAGGCATCACTTATTCCTAACGTATGAAGAAGCCAACTGGAGAATATTCCAAGATGCGTATCCGCAATTGCTTCTCTATCATTATTCGACGAAGTATGGACGTCCATTGTTTCACTTATGTCATTATTTTTTTATTACCAAATTCATGAAGAACGAATGGTATTCCTTTTGGAAACATGGAAATCGTGAAAAATTAGTCACTGCGCTTATCATAAATGAACAAAACATCATTGAAGAACCGGTTATTAAAAAGCAATCCTTCGTTTTTCATTCTCTATTATTTTTCCTGCAGGACTGGATGCATTTTAGCACCGTTTTATTTCCTACTTGCAATGGAGAACTGTATGGCTCGTCCGTTTCGCATTTTAGGAATATCGATAAAAGGATTGAATTGGGGAAAAGATTGGCGGGGCTTTTATTTTCTGAAGATTTATTTCCGCTATTTTATGAATTTTCCTGCAGGACTGAACCAACGGGTGCCAGATATGATTATGAACAATATCGAAAAAAGCCTAGGTACCATGAAACCCCGATGCTGAGGGGAGTATATCCATTGATTCATCATCAAGCAGGGGAGACAGAGCAATGGGATATGAAAAAAAAGGTTAAAAAGAAATGGTTCATTGAACCCAAATGGGAAGAAGACCCGCATTTGACCGAATGGTATGATCATAAACAAAAGCAGCTGCATACGGCAGCAATAATCAAAAAATGGATTTTATAATAGGAAACAGGGAAGGCGTCGATGAAGCCTTCCCTGTTTATCGTTCATCATTTATGTCTTACGTAGAGGGGCGGTTTTCTCCACTAAGTTTCGGGTTTCCCATTCCTGCCTTTTTAGTGGGCGGCTTTTGTCGTTTTTCGTTTTTTTGCTGTCTGCTTTCATTCGACTGCATAAAATCACCTCCTGTCTGTATTCTTGTTTAAAACTTCATTCTTCATTCTGCCATTGTTGTCGAAGGGCATAATAAATTAAGTGAATTGCACTTTCTTTGCCGATTCGCTTCTAGTTTTGTCAGTCATGAAGGGCTTTCAGATAAAAAAAAGAATAGTACAGGTAAAGAATGGGAGGGATCAGCATGGTCAATAAAAGTGTCGCAACAGAAGAGATATTAAGGATGATAGCTGAGATCAGTACCAGCCTGGATCGTTTGGAAATTTCATATGGGGAAACTGTAAATACAGTGCGGTGTAAACTATGGGCGGAGCAATATACATTAGTTAATGAAGCCCAGGAAGCCATTGAGAAAGCCGAGGATTATTGGGTGAATGCTGAAGGTGTGAACCATTCCTTTTCCATTATTCCGGAAAAAACAATTATAAAACACAAGGTTTTCACTGAATTGCACGTATAATCCGCAGGAATATCATTTTATGAAGAACTGGATTATACTAAGGGAAACAAATGTACGGAGGAATATATTGTGCAAAAAGAAAAACTGCAGCTATTAACAGAACAATTAATTAAATATACGGACCAAGCGGATGATATTTATGAAGGTGTACGGAAGGAAGGAAAGGAAATGGATTTCTTTTCGGAAGTAAAGCCGTTTGCAGATCAGGTCAGGGCCGTATGCATCGAATGGGAAACCGGAATGAAGGAGTGGATGAAAGAAACCGAATTTAGGCATCTTTTCCCCGAGCAAATCGAACAAACCGCCCATAACCTTTCCGATGTGGCCGTTCAGGCATTTTTTCCTAAAACAAGTTATAAGCGATTTAAAAGCCATGTCCAGTCGATTGAATTCATCCTTAATAATGTAAAAACGGAAATCGATCGGATTTTATCATAAAAACACCTACACTTTATTATCTCTTTTTTCATATATTATCAGAACCATGTAATGAAAAAAGAGGAGGGCTCATTGACATGATGAGATCCGGTTATAACCAAATCTCCCCAAATCAAGGACAGTTTCCTCAATCAATGCCGGAAAATTGGGGAGGATACCAACAGCCTATGCCGTATCCTCCGCCAAATAATCATAATCTTGAACAACCATTTATGTATCCATATCATCACCAGGATACAGGGGGCTATATGACGCCATATCATGATCCTTATCAGCAGGCGGCCTATCACCCATTCCAACCAGTCCAGCAGCAGGCGATGCCTGTGGGAGCTTATCCGGGCAACAGTGTAATGCAGCCAATGACACAAATGCAACCAATCCAGTCCAATCTTCCACCGCAAGCTTTTAGTCCGTTCGCCAATCCGTTACAGCCAGCTAAAAGGCCTCCGCAAAGTCAGCAGCAGGCTCATAATCCATATCCTAAGCAGCAATTCATGCAAAAACCCCAGCCATCGGGTTTTAAATCGGTCATGAATCAATTCAAAACACAAGATGGCTCCATGGATATAACGAAGATGATGAACACAGCTGGACAAATGATGAATACAGTTTCTCAAGTATCTTCAATGGTCAAAGGAGTAGGGGGCTTCTTTAAAGCATAGATGGTTGTGAATAAAGGAAAAGCAGACTTACAAGTGACCAGCCACTTTTTTAAGTCTGCTTTTATTCATGCCTAATGGATTTCAATCCGATTCCCTCTGATTTTGGGTAGGTGAAGCGTGAGGATGCCATCGCGATGTCGAGCGGTCACTTTTGCTTCATCAATCGGTTTTGGAAAAGAAATGGTTCTTGAAAAAGTACCGGCTGAAACTTCCTTTTGGAACAATCCTTGATTTTTATGCTTTCTATCTACATGGTTTGCAGATATGGTTACTGCATGGGCCAGTACATCAATTGATATTTGGCTGCGTGCAATTCCGGGCAAGGTGGCAGTAAGGATATATTCTGAAGGCGTTTCGTGAATATCAACCGGAAAGCTGCGTTCTTTCGCCGAACCGAAGAAATCGTCAAGGGATTTCAGCATGCCTTTTGGGGGCCTTTCGGAAAACAGCCGATCCATTTTGTTTATGAAATGGGAAAAGGGTTCTATTCGATTCCGATTATTATTTTTTTCAGAAGAGGTCATCACGGTGCTCCTTTCTAAAAAATTCCTTTGCCTATAAGCTATGTGAGGAATGAAGAAATGTGAATCCAGTGTTGGGTTTCAGATACAGGTGCATAGGGAATAACGTTACTGAATGATTAATAAAGGAAATGAGGGTTTAATATGACAGATAGCAAACTTTCCTACATAGATACCGGGAAAGGTAATGAAACATTGTTGTTTATCCATGGATTTTGCGGAAGCCATGAATATTGGAGTGACATCATTGCTGGATTAAAGGAAGAATACAGGGTTATTGCCGTTGATTTACGGGGACATGGTGCAAGTGAGGAAATAGGGGGATCTTTCTCGATTGAAGATATGGCTGCTGATATTGCGTCATTTTTGGAAGAACTGGAAATCGGACAGGTATATATGTTTGGTCATTCGCTTGGGGGATATATCACCTTGGCATTCGCAGAAAGGTTTCCTGGGAAATTGTCTGGTTTTTCATTGGTACATTCCACCGCTTTCCCAGACGATGAGTCTGGAAAGGCAGGGCGCTTAAAATCTGTAGAGAAAATCGAAAGTGAGGGAATCCCTGCTTTCATTGACGGACTTATACCAAAGCTTTTTGCTAATTCAGTTGATCCCAATATTGAGCATACAAAGGAAATTGGATATAAAACAAGTGAAATTGGTGCGATAGGGTCTTTACAGGCCATGAGGAACAGAATAGACAGAAATCATGTTCTCAAAGATACGAAGTTGCCTGTCCTTTTGGTTGCAGGTGAACAGGATAAGGTGATTCCCGTTGAAAAAACTTTTTCTGTAAAAGGAAGCCATATCAATGAAGTTATACTTAAGGGCAGCGGCCATATGGGAATGTTGGAAGCTCCAGGAAGACTAATCGAAGAAATCATTCGCTTTGTCGAGAAGAATTAATGAAAAAATGACCGGGCTGGAAACGAGATCTTGACGTTTCCAGCTTTTTTTTTTTGAATAGGAAATAGTTTCCCTTTTGCATAGAACGTTCATTCGGTAGAATAGGAGTATGAGGTGGTTAAATGAAACTGCGAAAAAATTTACAAGAAATCATCAAGGATTTAAAAACAAATGAAGACTTTAAAGATAATATAGTACATTGGCAAGTAATTGAAGCAAAAGAGGCAAAACATGTTCCTTTTCCCGATGCAATGGATGATAAAATCAAGCATGCTCTTGAAATACGGGGGATAAATGGGTTGTATACCCATCAGGCAACTGCATTTGATGCTGCTGTCAGTGGCAATAGCCTTGTAGCGGTCACGCCTACAGCTTCTGGTAAAACATTATGCTATAATTTGCCGGTCCTTCAAAAAATACTGGAAGATGAAAAAACCAGGGCGCTTTATATTTTTCCGACAAAAGCGCTAAGCTATGATCAAAAAAGCGAATTGAATGAAATGATCCATGAAATGGATGCTGAGATAAATAGTTATACATACGACGGGGACACACCTTCAAATATCAGGCAAAAAATCCGCCAGGCAGGGCATATCGTGATCACCAATCCTGATATGCTCCATTCCGGAATCTTGCCCCATCATACGAAATGGGTCTCTTTGTTTGAAAACTTGAAGTATGTGGTCATCGATGAACTCCATATTTACCGCGGCGTTTTCGGAAGTCATACAGCCAACGTCATAAGAAGGTTAAAAAGGATTTGTAATTTTTATGGAAGCGACCCTGTATTCATCTGTACTTCCGCTACGATCAATAACCCAAAAGAGTTGGCAGAAGAGCTTACGGAAAAACAAATGGTCCTTATCGATAATAACGGAGCCCCGAGTGGGAAAAAGCATTTTGTGTTTTACAATCCCCCAATAGTCAATAAACCGCTGAACATACGAAGGAGTGCGGTTTTGGAGGTCAGGAAGCTGGCAAATGAATTTTTGAAAAATAAAATTCAAACCATCGTTTTTGCGCGAAGCAGGGTTCGTGTGGAAATTCTATTGACATATTTACAGGAGCTTGTGTCAAAGCAATTGGGGCCAAAATCAATCAGGGGCTATCGCGGTGGATATCTGCCAACACAGCGTAGGGAAATTGAACAAGGCCTCAGGGATGGTTCCATTTATGGAGTGGTTTCCACAAATGCACTTGAGTTGGGTGTCGATATCGGCCAGCTTCAGGTTTGCATAATGACTGGTTACCCTGGATCCATATCGAGTGCCTGGCAACAGGCGGGAAGGGCAGGAAGAAGGCATGGGGAAGCGTTGATCATAATGGTCGGCAGTTCCAGTGCCCTTGATCAATATATCGTACAGCATCCCGATTATTTCTTTACCAGAAATCCAGAAACGGCAAGAATCAATCCGGATAATCTTTTGATCTTGGTTGATCATGTAAAATGTGCAGCATATGAACTGCCATTTAAAAAAGGCGATACCTTTGGGGAAACAGAGATTATGGATGTTCTTGAATTCCTTACAGAAGAAAGGGTCTTACACCTGAATGGGGACAGATGGCATTGGATGAATGATGCTTTTCCCGCAAGCAATATCAGCCTGCGTTCAGCAGCACAGGAAAATGTCGTGATCATCGACCAAACGAATGCACCGGTTAATCGGGTCATCGGGGAAATGGATACGTTCAGTGCAATGACCCTTCTTCACGATGAAGCCATTTATTTGCACCAGGGAATTCAATTTCAGGTGGAAGAACTTGATTGGGATGAAAAGAAAGCTTATGTACGTGAAGTCAATGTGGACTATTATACGGATGCTAACCTTGCTGTTCAGTTGTCTGTATTGGAAGTCGATAAACAGCGAACTTTCGCTTCCACAGCAGCTGCTTTTGGTGATGTCGCAATTCGGGCAATGCCTACGATCTTCAAGAAAATCAAATTCGAAACTCATGAAAATATTGGTTCAGGGCCAATCAGTCTCCCGGAGATGGAACTGCATACGAGTTCGGCCATGCTTTCCATGGATCCTGATATATTCAATTGGGACGAAAATCGAATAGAACAAGGAATGATAGGTGCCTCCCATGCTCTAAATTACATGATTCCGCTATATGTCATGTGCGATCCGCATGATATTCATGTGTATCCGCAGGTTAAGGCAGCGCATAATGAAAAACCGACCATTTTCATCTATGATAGTTATCCGGGTGGCATAGGGTTAAGTGATAAAGTATATGAAAACTCTGAAGTCATCCTGCTGGAAACAATATCAATGATCGAAAATTGCACATGTGAAAGCGGCTGTCCTTCCTGTATCGGTACGGAATCCGCAACGAAAACAGCCAAGAGTGATGCCAAACAATTATTAGGTCAATTTTGTAAGCAAAAACATTAATAGGTTGTAGTGATAAGTGAAAAGAGGTGTAATTTTATGTCTTTAAAAAATAAATTAAACCGTATGAAAACCCATATGAACCTAGGGAAACATCCTTCTCCTATACAAGTGAATGACCAGAAAGAGAATGAAGAAATTCCCTACTTTGAAAAGTGGCTGGAGAACGATACCGTTTCCTTTCATTTCGATGGTGACTATTGTTTCATTAGGGAAGTCCGCTACCCTATAAATCACAAACACGGGTTATATGCATTTTCCGAACTGAAAAAGGTCGTAAAAGAGTGGAATCAAACTTCACTGGAGCATCCACTCTCCGCCAGGGGCGTTAAAAGTGAAGATCTGTTTTTCTTCGATACGGAAACGACAGGCCTTGGAGGCGGAGCGGGCAATACCATTTTTTTACTTGGTTATGCGTATTTAGAAGGTGAAGAAGTTGTCGTGAAACAACATATCCTTCCACAGCCCGGAAGTGAAATCCCGCTTTATCAAAGCTTTCTTGAAAATATTAATTACGAAACGCTTGTCACATATAATGGTAAATCCTTTGATTGGCACCAGCTAAAAACAAGACATACCTTGATAAAAGAACATGTACCAAAATTACCGGAGTTCGGACATTTCGATTTGTATCATGCTTCAAGACGCCTTTGGAGAAACAAATTGGAGCGAGTGAAGTTATCAGCGGTCGAAACAGATATTCTAGGTGTACATAGAGAAGATGATATTCCTGGATATTTGGCGCCGATGATTTATTTTGATTTTGTTGAGAGGAAGAATCCGGAAATTCTGTTTGGGATCATGAAGCATAATGAATTGGATATCTTATCACTGATCACATTGTATATTCATTTGTCCCGAAAAATCCTCCAAATCGATGGATATACGGAAGAGTCCATGGAAATTGCACGGTGGCTCGATTATTTGGGGAAAAAAGAGGAGTCAGTAGAGACATATCAAAAAATATTGGAAGCGGGCAGTCAGGAAGATCGGATAATGGCTGGCCATGCTTTAGCCTTCCAGAAAAAGAGGCTAAAACAATTCAATGAAGCTTTGGAGATTTGGAAGGATGTCGCCTTAAAAGGGAATGTGCAAATGAGGATACAGGCACAGATTGAATGTGCAAAATTATACGAACATCAATTTAAGGAAGTCGGTCAAGCTCTAAAATGTTCAATGATCGCCCATCAAGAGATGGTAAGGGAAGGGATCGCTCCGGGAAAAAAACGATTGGAATTGGAAAAGAGGATTCGGCGGCTCGAAATGAAAGAGGATTCAAAGGATATTTCTGTCTAAAATAAAGGAATGAGAATGGTCTTTTAGTGCAAAAGGCTGAAAATAAAAAATATGTATACAATTATTGTAGCCTTCAACTATTGTGTGTAAAATGGAAAGAGTTGAGGGTGAAATTCCAAGCGTTCATTTCATACCTTTACATCAAATAAAATTAAGGTGAAAGCGGAGCGGAGAAATGTATAAAACGACTTTATTTCTATTTTTTGTTGTCCTTTGTTTAACGATTGTTTTATTTACTTCATTAAAAGACAGTCTCTATTCCTTTTTGTAGAAAATTATCCTCTGTACATTTGAAGATAGCATTAATATAAATAGTGTACTTATCGACAGCCATACATCGTTTTATACTTATTCTGTATAATTAGGTCATTTCATCAGTACACGTATCCCCTTTTTTTCATAGTCTGTAATGGTAAGGCTAAACTTATCATGATGAAAGGGGACGTATTATAAATGTATTTTCGTAATTGTGGAGGAAATAAACCCCATGTAATGGGCGCATCCAACAATGTAATGGGCGCATCCAACAATGTAATGGGCGCATCCGACAATGTAATGGGAGCATACGGGAACGCACCTGGAGTAATGGGCGCATCAACCGGTAAACACCCCAACAACGTAATGGGAGCGTCAACCGGTAAAAACTCTAACGTAATGGGAGCCTTTAGTCCGATGGCTGTGTCTCCAGCGCAATATGGCCCAACACAAACATCTCCATCTCAAGTTGCCCCAGCGCAAGTCTCTCCAACACAGCAATATGTCAATACGAATGTATCGAACACAGTGATTCCTGTCGTTCATCCATCACATACTACAAATGTCAATAAACATGTGAACACGTTTAAGCATTATTTCCCACATACTCAATCCGTGGTGAATGAGTGCTATAATCAACACTTGATATGTGGAAGGCCGCCGCAAAACCCATGCTGTCCACCTAGGCATTTCGGATACTAAAAAATAAGGGCTTATTAAGCCCTTGTTTTCTTACATAACATGTTAAAAGGGAGATTGACTATGCAATGAAGGTTTTGTATATGACGGGCTACAAAGCTTTTGAATTCGGGATATTCAAAAATGACCATGAAGCCGTAAAATATATAAAAAAAGCGATGAAACAGCGTCTCCTGCCATTGGTGGAAGATGGGCTGGAATGGGTGATCATCTCAGGTCAGTTGGGTACGGAATTATGGGGTGCCGAAGTGGTTTTCGAATTACAGGAAGATTATCATCAGCTTAAATTAGGGGTGCTTACTCCTTTCCTGAAACAGGAAGAGTCATGGAACGAGACGAATCAAGAGTTTTACCGATCCATATTGGCCCGTGCAGATTTTGTTGAGTCCATTTTCAACAAACCTTATGAAGGGCCGGAACAGCTTAAAATCAAAAATAGGTACATGGTCCATAAAAGCGATGCTATGCTCATCATTTTCGAAGCCGAAAAAGAAGGGTCAGCCCGATATCCATATTTCGAGGCGATGAAAAAAGCCGAAACACAGCCATACCCCATCTTTCAGATAAACTTTGATGATCTGCAACTGGCTGCGGAAGAAGCGAGCTGGTCCGAAGAATGACGGTGTGAAAATAATTATGGATTAAAAGTTGTTTCTAAAGCATATTCATATTATTATGAAATTTAGATACAGATTTAATGGGAATACATATCGTTCACTGAAACAGTAAGCATACAAAAAGGTGTTTCATTGACAAACCCAAACAGATTTGAAAAAATAATAAAAAGTCGATTGTATTGGCGAAAGTATTGAGGTGAAGTCTTATGCTATCCGATAAGATAAAATTAACGGCTAAAGATATTCTTGAAAAAGATTTTAAAACAGCCATGCGCGGTTATAAACCTGAAGATGTGGATCAATTCCTGGATTTGATCATTAAAGATTATGAAGTGTTCCATCAGGAAATTGAAGATCTTAAACAAGAAAATCTTAAATTGAAAAAACAAGCCGAAGAGAGTACAAAACGTCCAAATCAACCTGCTCCAAGTGCCACTCCGGGAACCACTAATTTTGACATCCTAAAACGGTTATCCAACTTGGAAAAGCACGTTTTTGGTAACAAGCTTTTTGACTGAGGTTTTGCATTGTAAAAGTGAAAATTATTTTGGTATTGTGTTTTCATGAATAATGGGGTATAATCAATTATGTTATGTTAACGTTTGGGTAATTGCTGCTGCATTTATGCAGTAGAGGAAAGTCCATGCTCGCACGGACTGCGATGTCCGTAGTGTTCGTGCCTGGCGAAAAAATAAGCTTGGGCAGCAATCTTGGATTGCTGACGGCTGGGAAAATGCCTAAGTCCTTTTGGATATGGCATGAATACCTATAAAAGTGCCACAGTGACGTAGCCTTTACAGAAATGTAAAGGGTGGAACGAGGTAAACCCCACGAGCGAGAAACCCAAATTAATGGTAGGGGCGCTTTCTTCCTTGGAAATGAACGAGGAGAAGGACAGAAGCACATGCTTCTGTAGATAGATGATTACCGCCGAAGTACGAGACGCGAGTCGCTTGCAGTACTGAGGAACAAAACATGGCTTACAAAACGTTATCATATTACACCAAAAGCACAACTCTCCTTTTTAAAGGGGAGTTTTTGTTTATGGAGATTGCCCTATTTATAAAAAAATTGGGCATTTCCATTTATTTTTCGTATTCTCAAACACCGCTGTGTTAAACTTAGAACTTGGCAAGTTTTTCATTCCATTCGAAAAGGGTAAAGAGGAAAGAAAATGGCTTGAATGAGGGCCGACGGAACCGTTTTTAAAAATAGTCTTGGAATGTTAAGCATTTCCTTGATTCTGGGTATCCTATTTATAAAGGTTCCTTAACTCTTATGTTAGCCCTAAAATGAAGGTAACAAGCCAGATAACTTCAAATCACAGGATAATGGATGAGGATCATACATAATTGGTTGTGATTTCAATCATATAGTTGCAACGTGTTTCTTAAGATGCAGTGATAATTGAATAAAGCGTTACTTCATGGTAGTTAATAAATGTTCCCGCTATATGATGATCATGATATAAGCTAGGCAAACAATGAAGAATTCTAACTACAATATAAAAAGGCGGTGGACCTTTTAAATAAGGTTTACATGTAAAAAATCAATGCCTGATTCTTAAATACATAAATGAAGAAATTCGGAAAAGGTGCCATTGATTTGGATTAATGGAAAGAAGGTGCAGAGTTAATGAAACAATTCGATATTATCGCAACATCAGCAATGGGATTGGAATCAATTGTTGCCAAGGAGGTTCGGGATCTTGGTTACGATTGTCAAGTTGAAAATGGTAAAATTACCTATAAAGGGGACCAATCAGCCATTGCCCGCTCTAATTTATGGCTGCGCAGTGCCGATAGGGTGAAAATAAAAGTCGCTGAATTTAAAGCATATTCATTTGATGAGTTGTTTGAAAAAACAAAGGCATTGAATTGGGAAGATTACTTATCAGCCGATGTCGAGTTCCCCGTGAGTGGAAAATCCGTCAAGTCAAAGCTTTACAGTGTCCCTGATTGTCAGGCTATTGTCAAAAAGGCGATTGTTGATAGATTGAAAAGTAAATATAAGCAAGTGTCTTGGTTTGCAGAGACTGGTCCTTTGTTTAAAATTGAAGTGTCTATTTTAAAAGATGTTGTGACACTTACCATAGACACTTCAGGTGCAGGTTTGCATAAACGGGGATATCGAACCGGGCAGGGGGAGGCACCCCTTAAAGAAACATTGGCGGCTGCGTTAATCATGCTGACCAATTGGAAACCGGATAAACCTTTCATAGATCCATTTTGTGGATCTGGAACGATTCCCATCGAGGCGGCCTTAATTGGACAGAATATAGCACCTGGGTTTAACAGGGAATTCGTATCTGAAACTTGGTCATGGATGGACAGCAAGGTTTGGGATGAAGCACGGATCGAGGCTGAAGATTTAGCCGATTATGATCAGTACCTGGACATAACCGGTTGTGATATTGACCATCGAATGGTCGATATAGCTAAAGCGAATAGTTTTGAAGCCGGTCTTGGTGATTTGATTGAATTCAAACAAATGCAGGTGAGGGATATCTCGACCAGGAAAGAGTATGGTGTCATTGTCGGGAACCCGCCTTATGGAGAACGTCTTGGTGAGAAAAAAGCGGTTGAGCAGATGTATAGAGAAATGGGCCAGGCCTTCAAGAAGCTTGATACATGGTCAGTATACATGATTACCTCGAATCCTGACTTCGAACAGCATTACGGTAAGCCTGCAACGAAAAAAAGGAAATTGTTCAATGGTTTCATCCGTGCGGACCTTTATCAATATTGGGGGAAAAGGCCGCCAAGACAGCCTGAAGGTGAATAAGTAGGTAGAATATAACGGAGGATTTTGCTACTCAGGACGATTTATTCATAATAGGTTCCAGTCTTGCTTATCATTTCCTTTTCTGTTATTCTAATAATGAATTATTTTTGTTCAGATTTAAGGAATACCTTAATATTCTTTTGAGCAAGGATAGTAATATAATGTGTGGAGAACACACTAGGAGGCAACAAAAATGGAACAAGGTAAAGTAAAATGGTTTAACGCAGAAAAAGGTTTTGGATTCATCGAACGTGAAGGTGGAGACGATGTATTCGTACATTTCTCAGCTATCCAAGGCGAAGGTTTCAAAACACTTGAAGAAGGCCAAGATGTTACATTTGATGTAGAACAAGGTCAACGTGGACCACAAGCATCAAACGTAAACAAAGCTTAATTCAACCCTATATTATTTACAGACAGGCTCTCTTTTGGAGCCTGTCTTTTATTTTACGAATTGGGCAACCAGGCAGCATACATAGAAAAACATACATAATACGTTTCATTTTCTAATGGTTGGTAAATACCTTGACTATTAATGTGAAATAAAGGATAATATACTTTTGCCTAAGATTATAATGATTCGGATTCTATATACTGATGATAGATAAAAGGGGAGACCAGGATGCTTAAAACACTGCCTTTTTCGGTAACAAAGGAAGATTCTTTTTACGATAAGCTTTCAGAATGGATCGGTGATGTTTTTTACGAAATTCTTCCCGAAAAAGGATTTGAGCTGCGTGACGAACAAATCTTCATGGCTTTTCAGTTAGAAAAAGCCTTTAAGGAAAAGAATGTAAGTTTTGCTGAAGCAGGGGTAGGGACCGGTAAGACATTGGTCTATTTACTATATGCGATTTGTTATGCGAGATATACGAATAAACCGGCAATTATTTCGTGTGCAGATGAAACGTTGATTGAACAGCTTGTCAAAGAGGAAGGCGACATCCAAAAAATCAAGAATGCTTTAGGTATTGAAGTGGATGTTCGGCTTGCCAAATATCACGATCAATATGTATGTCTTAAGAAGTTGGATTACGCAGTGAATCATGAGGATTCAGAGGGAATAGATCAGCTCTATGATGAACTTCCCAAGTTTGTCCATGATAACTCATCCATGAACGCCTATACAGCATATGGGGACCGTAAGCAATACCCATATTTAAATGATGAAGACTGGTCTAAAGTTGGCTGGGATCAACTCCAAAACTGTTTTACATGTGATAAACGCCATCGATGTGGGCAAACCCTTTCACGGGACCACTATCGAAAATCAAGTGATTTGATCATTTGTTCACATGACTTCTTCATGGAGCATGTATGGACTAAGGAAAAGCGTAAGCGTGAAGGACAGCTACCATTGCTGCCTGATCATAGCTGCGTTGTCTTTGATGAAGGTCACTTACTGGAATTTGCTGCTCAAAAGGCTTTAACTTATAAAGTTGGGGAACAAACCCTTGCCTCGGTTTTAGAATTGCTTACAGCCAATCAGGTTCGTGAAGAAACCTTATACATCATTGAGGATTTAATTGATATCAATGAAGAATTTTTTGATTTGTTGGATGAAAAAGCGATACATGTCAGAGGATCTAATCGTTATGAAATCCCAATGTCCAAAGAAATAACAAGCTTTGCCCATAAGCTTCACAAAAAGGTTGAAGAGTTAGAGGAGAACCTGGTTTTTGAAGCGGAAATGTACACGATCAATGATTATGATTTAAAAGTGACGGAAGAATATTTAGAGCAGCTGGGCTACTCCCTTTCTCTATTTGTAAAGGATGAACAGGCCGTATCCTGGTTTGAAGAAAATGAAATGACCAAAACATTGGTCATCATGCCAAGACTCGTACAGGATATTTTGTCTGAACAGGTATTCTCTAAAAAAATCCCTTACATTTTTTCATCGGCTACATTATCGGATAATAAATCCTTCCAATATATTGCAGATAGTTTAGGGATAGAAAAGTATGACAGCTTCTCCGTTGAATCACCATTTGATTACGATGAAGTCATGAAAATGAACATGCCGGCCTTCGGAAATGGAGATCAATTGGCTAAACTTCAATATACGATGAAGACAATTGAGGAAAATGAAGGTCGAACACTAGTGTTGTTCCAGTCAAAAGAAGAATTGCATTGGTTCAAGGAAAACTGCCCAATATCTTCTTATCCATTTTATTTTGAAGGGGAAGCGGAAATCAGCGAGCTTGTTAAGAAGTTCCAAGAGGATGAGCAATCTGTCCTTTTCTCCTATCATTTATGGGAAGGGCTTGATGTTCCAGGACCTTCACTACAAAATGTTGTGATACACTCCCTGCCATTCCCGCCACGCGATCCAGTTTTCGAGGCAAAACGCAATTCGGTTAACGACCCATTTGAAGAAGTGGACCTCCCATACATGCTCCTTCGATTGCGCCAGGGAATAGGGCGTTTGATCAGGACGAGCAATGATTCGGGGACAGTCCAGATTTTGATTGATAAGGATCTTTCGGAACAGGTGAAAGAGAAGATTGTATCCATTCTTCCTGTAACGCTTTAACTAAATCCTATCCAAAATAAGAGCCAAGGCGCCCCTTGGCTCTTATTTTATTTTAATTTATTAATCGGAGTGGTTCTGATATGAATGATTTTTGTATAATATGGTAAAGTGTAGTTGGAAGGAGCAGTGAATATGACAAAAAAGGGTATCGATCTGATGGAAAAAGAGTTTAAAGAGTATGTAAAGAAAATCTCGGCGTATAATGAAGCACTCGCGTTAATTTTTTGGGATTTGCGTACAGGTGCACCGAAAAAGGGAGTTGAGCAGCGTTCCGAAGTTATCGGCGTGCTTTCCTCCGAAGTGTTTAATATGAGCACAAGTAAAGAAATGGAATCCTTCATTGCAGAACTTTCGATGGAGAAGGCCTCTCTTAGTGAAACTACTAATAAAATGGTGCAAGAGTGTAAAAAAGAGTTTGAAAGGAATAAGAAAATTCCTGCAAACGAATATAAGGAATTCGTCATTTTACAATCGCGTTCTGAAAGTGCATGGGAAGAGGCAAGGGAAAAAGCTGATTTTTCTTTATTTCAACCTTATCTGGAGCAAATTGTAGCTTATACACGTAGGTTCGTAGAGTACTGGGGATATGAAGGGACGAAATATAATACCCTTTTGGATATGTATGAACCAGGCATGACTGTAGATATACTTGACAGCGTATTCAGTGACCTTCGGTCGAGCATCGTCCCTTTGGTAAAACAGATTTCAAAAAGCGAACATAAACCTGAAACAGTGTTCCTTTATAAAGAATTTCCAAAAGAAAAACAGCATCAACTCAACTTGGAAATATTAAAACAGCTAGGATACGATTTCAAGGCTGGCAGGCTGGATGAAACAGTTCACCCTTTTGAAATAAGAATGAATAGGGGCGATGTCCGGGTGACGACCCGATACGATGAAAGTGATTTTAGGGGGGCAATCTTTGGTACCATCCATGAATGTGGACATGCCATTTATGAGCAGAATATCGCCAAAGAGTTAACCGGAACACTTCTTGATTGCGGGACATCCATGGGAATCCATGAATCACAATCTTTGTTTTTCGAAAACTTCATTGGACGGAACCATAGCTTCTGGAAAAATAAATTCTCCTTATTAAAAGAATATGCCCCCGAACAATTCAATGACGTGACGCTGGATGAATTTTACCGGGGCATAAACGAATCGAAACCATCGTTCATCCGTATTGAAGCAGATGAACTGACGTATCCTCTACATATTATGATTCGGTATGAACTGGAAAAGGCTCTCTTTAATGGAGAACTCGAAGTGAAGGATTTACCGGAAGTCTGGAATGAAAAATACAAGGATTATTTGGGAATTGTTCCTGAAAATGATGCCATGGGCGTGTTGCAAGATGTACACTGGGCAGATGGCAGCTTTGGTTATTTCCCTTCTTATGCATTGGGATATATGTATGCAGCCCAAATCAAGCAAGCTATGCTTAAAGATTTGCCTGATTTTGATGGACTGTTGGAAGCGGGTAATATAGCGCCAATCAGGGAATGGCTTAATGAAAAGATACATAAATACGGAAAAACAAAAAAACCTATGGAGATTTTGAAAGAAACGACAGGGGAAGGCCTGAATGTTCAGTATTTAATAAAGTATCTTGAAAATAAATATAAAGAAGTTTATAAAATCTAATGAATCAAAGGAAGAAGGACTTGCATTTAATGTCAAAGCCTTCTTCTTTTTTA
Organism: Peribacillus sp. NPDC096622; assembly: GCF_044762665.1. NCBI lineage: Bacteria > Bacillati > Bacillota > Bacilli > Caryophanales > Bacillaceae > Peribacillus > Peribacillus sp. NPDC096622. Next base: position 152,807 of record NZ_JBIWES010000009.1, read on the forward strand.
TGGGTGCAAAATGCCAGTAAATGTTATATGAAGTGGGGGGGGGTTTTTAATGGGAATATCCCATGTTACTTAGGCTTGTGATTTCGCAATTTTATAATAATACGAATGATGATTTATTTTTTTGAATGAAAGTTCGGTTTTTTTATCAAAAATTACTTTTCAAATAGAGCCAGCATTGTTATAATTCATATATTAATAAAATATAAAGTTTCACTCGTATAATAGCAGGGATATGGCCTGCAAGTTTCTACCGGATTACCGTAAATAATTCGACTATGGGTGAGTAATAGATCTTGTTGCGTAAATGAAGGCTTTTGTTGATACATTTTTCATTCATGCCCAAGAAGTATTGCTTCACTCCAAAAAAGTGCCGCAATGTTTCTTGGGCTTTTTTTATATGCCGGGAAATAATTGCCTGGTTTATGGGTAATAAACATCCAAGATTGGGAGGAACCTTCATGCAACTTTTAAAGGAAAAAATCTTGTCCGAGGGTCAAGCTTTATCGGAAGACATTTTAAAAGTAGATTCATTCTTAAATCATCAAATGGATCCTATACTAATGAAAGAAATTGGTAAAGAATTCGTTAAACGTTTCGAACAAAAGGAAATAACGAAAGTGCTGACGATTGAATCTTCAGGCATTGGGCCTGGTTTGATGGCTGCCTTGGAATTGGAAGTTCCGCTCATTTTTGCCCGTAAACGTAAATCACTTACTTTAACAAATGATTTAGTGACGGCGTCCGTTCATTCCTATACAAAAAAAGAAACCAATACCATAACCGTATCCAATAAATATATTGAAGCTGGAGATAAGGTTTTGATCATCGATGACTTCCTTGCTGTCGGACAGGCAGCCCGGGGCTTGGTGGAAATCTGTAAGCAGGTTGGAGCAGAAGTGGCCGGAATCGGCATCGTGATTGAAAAAGCATTCCAAAGTGGTGGTAAGGATCTTAGGGAACAAGGTTTCCAAGTGGAATCACTTGCACGAATTGCTGAGTTGAAATTCGGTGAGATAACGTTCGCCGATGAAAAGGAAGGAGCAGCAGTCAATGTCTAATCAATCACCATTAAAAGTTGCTTCATTAGGATTACAACATGTTCTTGCCATGTATGCCGGTGCAGTCGTCATTCCATTGATAGTCGGTGGGGCGCTGGGATTGACTGCAGCGCAGTTAACCTATTTAGTTTCGATAGACATTTTGATGTGCGGGATAGCAACTTTATTGCAGGTGTGGAAAAATAAATTCTTTGGAATTGGGCTTCCGGTCGTCCTGGGCTGCACATTCACAGCAGTTAGCCCGATGATTGCAATTGGCACGCAATATGGAATCAATTCCATTTATGGATCTATTTTGGCGTCGGGTTTAATCGTCATTATCATTAGTAAGTTCTTCGGAAAACTGGCAAGGTTCTTCCCGCCCATTGTCACTGGATCGGTCGTTTTGATTATTGGCATTACGCTCATTCCTGTTGCCATCAACAACCTCGGTGGAGGCCAGGGAGCTGCTGATTTCGGAGACTTGAACAACGTAGCTCTTGGTTTTGGGACTTTGTTATTCATCATATTCATGTATAAATTCTCGACGGGATTTGTCCGCTCCATTTCAATTTTATTGGGGCTGTTAGTCGGAACCTTTGCAGCCTTCTTCCTTGGAAAAGTGGACTTTAGCTCGGTTGTCAGTGCCAATTGGCTGCATATGCCACATTTTTTCTACTTTGGAACTCCGACATTCAACGTCACGGCAATCATTACAATGACATTGGTGGCGATCGTCAGCTTGGTGGAATCGACTGGTGTTTATTATGCTCTAGGTGAAATCACGGACAAAGAGATTTCAGAAGACGACCTAGCTCGCGGATATCGTGCTGAAGGTCTGGCCATCATGATTGGCGGCTTGTTCAATTCGTTTCCGTATACGGCATTTTCACAAAATGTCGGTTTGATTCAATTGTCGGGCATTAAAACAAGGAATGTCATATACACAACAGCGGGCATTCTCATTTTCATTGGATTTGTTCCAAAAATTGGTGCATTTACGACAATTATCCCTTCATCCGTGCTTGGCGGTGCAATGGTTGCGATGTTCGGGATGGTAATTGCCGCTGGAATTAAGATGTTGAGCAAAGTGGATTTTGCTTCTCAAGAAAATTTATTGATCATCGCTTGTTCAGTAGGGATGGGACTTGGGGTGACCGTCGTTCCTGAGCTATTTGCACAAATTCCGGAAAGCTTTCAAATCTTAACGGAAAATGGTATTGTAGCCGGAAGTTTGACAGCCATTTTCTTGAATATCGTCTTTAACATCGTCCCTACAAAAGGGAAAGTGAAGGAAGCGCGTATTGAAGGGCAAAATGTAGCTTGATTAAAAATAGATTCGTAATCTTGATAGATTCACCCGTTTACACGCCCAAAATCCTCAGGTGATGAGGATTTTGGGCATTTTTTCGTTTAGGCAAAAGCATATCATTAATAATGAAATTGGAGTTTTGTCAGATAAAAGGAAACTCTCTTCACTTTTTGAATATATTGATAGTATATGTTCAGGAAAGTAGTGATAGGGATGGAGAAAAAATATTGTATTCATTGCCGGACCATACTAAGTCAGGAGTATAGGTGCAGTGTGTGTGGAAAAGAGGAGTTTCAAAATATCATTATACAAGTGCAAAATCAATCTTCAGTGAAGAAAGAAGACTGAAAGTGCCCCCTTACCGATTATAGGTAAGGGGGTTTTATAATATCGTGAATACAATTCGATCATTAAGATGATATGAAGGGTACCCACGCTTTTTAATGAAATGGGTAAATGGATTGCTTCATGGAACCCATTCATTTTGCTAGTGCCCCCAATGACGTTTGGCGGTGGAATATCAATCAATGCTTTGTTTCTGCTAAAGAGGTGGCAATGTTACCGGCAAGCATGCTGCCGAATACTGCTGCAAAAGATTCAAGCTTTTCACCTTCTAACGGCATGCCAAACATGCTTTCACCTATTTTACTCATCCATCCGTTTGTACCCTCAATCATTAAGTCCGTTATTCCTTTTTCTTGTGGACATTCAAAAGCCGTACCTCATAAGACAGCCTTTCGAACAGGAATCCATTAGCGTCATTATTGGCATACAGGTGATATCCGTGGGAGATGTTCCTTCGCTTGTTTGGTTATGTTCTCTTCTCTTATAGGTTTTTTCACCCATTTTTTTAGAAAAAAAAGAAAAATATTATTAAATGCCTATAAATATAACCATTTAGCTATAAAGCATAATTGATATCCTGGTGGGTATATTAACCATATCATGAATAATTAGGGGTGGAATCATGCCGTATTTATTATCTGCATCACATGTAAAGCTCCCACATTTACTTTCACAGGAAAAAATCATGGAATTTTCGAGAGAAATATTTGGAGCATCATTTAAGAATATAGAACGGTTACTAAAGGCATTTAAGAATGGACAAGTGAAAAATCGATATTTTTCAAATGATCTCGATTGGTTTAAAGAGGATCATTCTTTTGCCGATCGGAATGATTTATATATACAGCAGGCAGTAAAGTTTGGGAAAGAAGCAATAGAAAAATGCTTAGCCAATACAGAATTTTTAAAAGAAGAACTGCAGGCAAACGAGCTAGATGCTTTCTTTTTTATCTCAAGCACGGGGATTGCCACCCCGACCATTGATGCCAGGATAATGAATGAACTTCCATTTAGCCCGCATGCTAAAAGGATTCCGATTTGGGGGCTTGGCTGTGCAGGGGGAGCGAGTGGCCTATCGCGTGCTTTTGAATATTGCAAAGCATACCCGAATGCGAAGGTCATTGTTTTAAGCGTGGAGTTATGCAGTCTGACATTTCAAAGGAATGATATCTCCAAAAGCAATTTAATTGGAACTTCCTTATTTTCCGACGGGGTAAGCTGTATTTTGGTTTGCGGTGATGAAGTGCCGAATGAACAGTTTTCAAAAAAAGTAAGACATTTACAATTTTTGGATTCGCAATCGACGCTTATGCCGGATTCATTGGATGTAATGGGTTGGGATGTTAAAGATCAAGGGTTATACGTCATCTTTTCGAAAGATATCCCTACAATCATCAAGGATTGGCTTAAACCGAATGTCCAAGAGTTCTTAATGGAGAATGGTTTCGATCTAAACGATATAAAAGATTTCATCGCCCATCCTGGAGGCAAGAAAGTAATTGATGCTTATCACGAAGCCCTCGGGTTCGATGAAAGCATGACGGCAGAGTCAATGGGCGTATTGCGTGAATTTGGCAATATGTCCTCAGCAACTATTTTGTACGTTCTGGAGAGGTTCATGCAGCGGGGCGGGAATAAAGGTGAGGTGGGCCTGGCTGCTGCATTGGGGCCTGGGTTTTCATCTGAACTTGTGTTAATGAGGTGGAAGTGATGATCTTCGCCATTTTCATTATCTTGATCGCTATACAGCGCCTTGTTGAATTATATATCGCCAAACAAAATGAAATACAGCTGAAATCTGAAGGAGCAGTAGAATACGGTAAGTCCCATTACAGATGGATGGTTCTAATGCATCTTAGTTTTTTTATCGTTCTCATTATTGAAGTGGTCGCGATTGAAAGGGATATGTCTGGACTTTGGCCAATTTGGCTGACCCTTTTTCTAATTATGCAGTCAGGCAGGATTTGGGTAATCCGTTCACTGGGAAAACATTGGAATACAAAAATCATTGTGGTTCCTGATGCCGATGTAGTCATTAAAGGTCCTTATAAATTTTTTAGACATCCGAACTATATCATAGTGGCAACTGAGATTTTAGTTATTTCCTTATTATTCAATGCATATTATACTGCTATCATCTTTAGTTTATTGAATGTTTGGATGATGACGGTAAGAATCCCACTGGAGGAGAAGGCATTAAAGGAACATACGGAATATTCTACGGTTTTTAAGGGAAAATAATAAAAAAATTTAATTACTTATTGAAAATGATTATCGTTCGTGATAAGATTCTAAATGAAGATGAAAATTATTCTCATTCGGATTTCTATAATTTATTTTAAAACTAAAAACTAAAAGCTAATCAATATATAAGAGGATGGTGTTGGTAATGGTTTGGGTATTCATTTTATTGACAATCGCTACATATGGTTTTGTGATGAAATATGTATTGGCTAATATTCAAAAACCGGCAAAGGCAGTAAAACCTTATACCGAGTCACCAATGGAAAACCGAGCTGCTTTTAACCCCGCCCCAACAACCAGGTAAAAATCCTGGTTTTTTTTTGCATTCGAAGTCAATATGATCAAACTGCATGAATCCACCAATAGGTGGTTTTTTTTTGAACATGGCAAGTAATGATTCATATAGTAAAAATAAAGCTGACGGTATGAATAACAAACGAAATCGTTTACAATAAGAATATCAAAATGAAGATAGATTAAGGGGTATGGATTCATGATTCAAGAAACATTAAAGCAACAGTCCAAATTGGGGATTTTGACTGCCATGTATGAGAAATTTCAATCGGCAGGTGATACAGGCAATGCAGATAAAATGAAACAGTTAATCATGAAAGTGAATAAAGAGGAGTTCATCATTGCTTTTTGCGGGCATTTTTCCGCGGGGAAATCTAGTATGATCAACTTTCTCCTTGGTGATCAAGTTTTGCCTTCAAGTCCGATTCCAACTAGTGCAAATACGGTAAAAGTACAAAAAGGGGAAGACTATGCCAAAGTCTTTTACCATCATCAGCCACCAGTCTTATTTCCTGCACCTTATGATTTTAAAGAGGTCAAGAAATTTGCCAAGGATGGAGATTCAGTATCGGCAATAACGATAAGTTCCAATGATTTTTCACTGCCGGATTCATGTGCGATCATGGATACGCCAGGAATCGATTCGACAGACGATGCACATAGAGTTTCTACGGAATCCGCCTTGCATCTAGCTGATGTCGTCTTTTATGTCATGGACTACAATCACGTCCAATCAGAAGTGAACTTCCTATTCACTAAAGAATTGTTAGAGGCTGAAAAACCGACATACTTAATTATCAATATGATCGATAAGCATGATGAGAACGAGCTTGGCTTTCAAGACTTCAAGCTTTCTGTTTCTGAAGCATTTGCGAACTGGAATGTATATCCTGATGGTATTTTTTATACATCCGTAAGAGACTTGAACAATAGCGAAAATGAAATAGAAGTGGTCAAGCAATTCATATATGAAATGGCGGGCAAAGGTTTGAATGATGGGAAAGATGCCATCATGCAATCGGCTAATGCCCTTGTCGAAAGGCATCTTAATTGGCTGAAGGAGCAGTATGAAGAGGAACATGCCGATGATTTTGAAGTATTATCAGAACTTCCTCATGAAGAAAGAATACACCTGACGAATCAGGTGGACAGCCTATTGAAAGAAAAAAAATCATTAACTGGACGCATAGGGGAAATCAAGGTCCAATATGCTGATGCATTAGAAACCATCTTGAAAGGTGCATACATCATGCCCGCGGCTACACGGGACCTAGGTAAATCTTTCTTGGAATCGGCTCAGCCGGACTTTAAAATGGGTCTATTATTTGCGAAGAAAAAAACGGATGCCGAACGTGAGGCACGCATCAAGGCGTTTTTGAGCGATCTGCAAGAAAAGGTAAAAACCCAGCTTGAATGGCATCTTAAAGAACTGGCGGTTAAAACGCTTAATCAAGCGGAAATCCATGATTCAACGCTTGAAAGTAAGGCTCAGGCACTTCAGATCGAGGTAACGGAATCTTACATAAAAAACTCTTTGAAGCCTCAAGTCGATATTACGGGTGAATACGTTTTAAACTATACGAATGATTTGGCATCAGCCATCAAAAAGAAAGCACGTGATGTATCAGAAGGATTTTTGAATGATATGGTTACCGTTATGGATGGAATAGTGGAACAGCAGTCTATATCCATCGATAAGGAACTTGAAGGTTTTTCTGAATTTGCGGAAGCTCTTAAAGTTACTGCTGCAATGAACGCGGAAATCCAGTACCAAACGGAACGTTTAGAGGCCATCGCCCATCAAACTGAATCATTAGTCGATGAGCGCGATATCGATATGCTGTTAACGCAATGGAATGAAGAGGAAAAAAATATTACAGTCAAAATCATGAAAACCGATAATGAAAGTAATTCAAGGTCCGTCAACGAACAACCTGAAACGGATCATGTTAAAGAAATCAAGGAAACTGTACCTACCGTGACTGTTTCTTCATCTGATGCTACTGATTTACGCGGAAAAGAAAAACTGATGGAAACTGCAACGAGTCTAAAACAGGCGGCCAAGCTGATCCAACCTCTGAGAGGGTTTCAATCACTTTATAAAGAATTGAAAGAGAAGGCAAATCGCTTGGAACAACAGACGTTCACGGTTGCCCTCTTCGGTGCATTCAGTGCGGGAAAATCTTCCTTTGCCAATGCGTTGATGGGAGAAAGCGTCCTTCCTGTATCACCAAATCCGACAACTGCCGCAATCAACAAAATCATGTCTTCGGACGCTGAGCATCCACATGGAACGGCAACCGTCAAATTAAAGACGGAAGCGATGCTGTTGGAAGATGTAAGCCTGGCGTTGGCAGCTTTTGATAAATCGGCCAAGACTCTAGATGAAGCTCTTCAACTAGCAGGGCAAATCATTGCGAAGGCGGGGGAAGTTGATAAGGGTAAAACGCATTTATCGTTTCTTAGGGCGTTTCATCAAGGGCTTCCAGAGTACCAGAATGATTTAGGAAATGTGGTTACGGTAGACCTTGAAGGATTTAAACGTTTTGCTGCAGAAGAATCCAAGTCATGTCTTGTTGATCTGATTGAATTGCGTTATGACTGTGAAATGACAAAGCAGGGGATGGTCCTTGTTGACACTCCTGGGGCCGATTCGATAAATGCACGACATACAGGAGCAGCTTTCGAATATATTAAGAATTCGGACGCCATCCTATTTGTGACCTATTATAATCACCCATTTTCACGGGCAGACAGGGAGTTCCTGATACAGCTTGGACGTGTGAAAGATTCTTTCGCTATGGATAAGATGTTTTTCATCGTCAATGCCGTCGACCTGGCACAAACGACTGACGAATTGGACGAAGTGATGGATTATGTCACAGATCAATTGAATGGATTCGGAATCCGTTTTCCAAAACTGTTCCCGCTTACGAGTAAGGGGGCGTTGATGGAAAAACAAACGCCTGGTTCGTTTAAGCATTCATTCCTTCCAAATAGCGGAATCATGGAATTCCAAGGCCAATTCGATTCTTTCATAGAAAACGATTTAACTGGACTTGCAATTGAATCGGCTCAAGCGGCTGTAAAAAGAACCGAAGAACTGCTAAGAGATGTAATTACAGCTTCCAGGCAGGATGAAAAAGCGAAACGAAATGCCCTGGAGACCCTTTCCCATGAGTCACAGGCCATTTCGGAACTCCTTTCAGTCATTAAAGGGGATGCCGAAAAGCAACGGTTGAAAAAAGAGATAGACGAATTGACTTTCTATAGTAAACAACGGGTCTTCTTCCGGTTTAATGATTTCTTCAAAGAATCGTTCAATCCAGCTGTTTTAAAAGATGATGGAGGCGATCTGAAAATCGTCCTCAAACAATCGATGAAGAACTTATTGGATGCGTTAGGCTTTGACCTTGCCCAGGAAATGCGGGCAACGGCTTTAAGGACGGAAATGTTCGTAAATAAATTACTGCATGAGAAACAGGGCAGTTTGCTTCAGCAAATGCAAAAAATAAGAAGAACCCTTTCATTACAGCCATATGAACCGAATGAGAGGGAGTCCCTGGAATTTACAGGAGCATTTGCCCAATTGGATACGGGGGAATTCAAAAAGGAATTGGCATTATTTAAGAATCCAAAATCTTTTTTTGAAAAAAATGAAAAAGCGAAAATGAGCGAAGGGCTTCAGAAGCGTTTGGATGAACCTGCCCTTTTATATGTAAAAGAACAGGGTGAGAGGATTTTCGAAATGTATAATGAAGTCCTTGATCAAGAGTTACTCGCAATTCAAAAAGAATTTAAGACGGAAGTATCGGATATCTTTGCAGGTTTACGTGCAGCATTGGAGGAAACGGTTGATTTGCCGTATTATGAAAATGCGGTAGCGGAATTGGCTAAAATGCATTCGAAATAGAAACGGGGTTCATTCATGAAAGAAAACCTTATTTCCCGATTGAGATACCTGGAAAAGAAAGAGGATATAACCATATTGATGGCTGCTGTTACTGGCAGCCATTCTTTTGGTTTATCATCGGTCCAATCGGATTACGATGTTCGGTTTATATATGTTCATAATGATAAGCGATCATACCTGAGCTTGAGTCTGCCAGTTGAAGTCATTCAAGTGAAAGAAGGCCTATTTGACATGGAAGGCTGGGATCTATTTAAATCATCCCGTCTTACCTTAAAGAGTAATCCTGCTCTATTTGAATTGTTTCAGTCGCCTATCAAGTTGATAACCCATCCTGATTATTATAGGAAGATGAAAGGTTTGATAGCGGATTGCTATTCCAAAAAGGCACTGGGGCACCATTACCATCGGATGATGGGCGACAATCTTCAACAATTGACAAAAACAATGGATTCGGAAAGAAAAGAGCTAAAAATATGGATACAAGTGTACCGTTCGTATTTAATACTGGAATATATCATCCAACGGGGTTCGCTGCCACCATTATCGGTATGGGAATTACTTGATTTGGTTTCAATTGATCAAGGAATGAAAAACAGGATGACCCGGATATTTAAAGCAAAACAAATGGAAGAATGTATAAGCAACAATGAAAGTGAAAATAATCTTTCGCTAATAAAAGGGAAATCACTTTCCATAAAGAATGAGATAACTAGGCTACATCAAGGCAAGAACATGGAAATGGAGCTTAATGAATTAATTTGGGCTATTTTGGAATAGGGGGTTATTCAGAATGAGTTTCATAATCGAAAAAGAAGAACTGCTGCCGTTGTTGAATTCTAGAGATATCCGAATTTGTGACTGCCGCTTTCAGCTAGGTTTTCCTGATGCAGGGTATAATGAATACCAAAAAGACCATATTTCAGGCGCTGTTTATTTCGACCTTGAAAAGGACTTATCGGGTCAGATTCAAGAACATGGCGGAAGACATCCTCTTCCTGACCTGAAAACCTTCAAAGATAAACTGGAATCAAATGGAATCAATAATGATACGGTACTTATTGCTTATGATGGTGGGGAAGGTTCTTTTGCTTCCAGGTTTGTCTGGTTGCTCCGCTACCTTGGGCATCAGAAAGTATTTGTTCTAAACGGGGGATATCGCGCCTGGAGGGATGCGGGCTATCCGATTGACTCGAATCAAATGAATTATATGCCAACAGAATATCATATCGATATAAATGAGTCCGTTTTTGCATCTTTTCGAAAAGTGAAGGATTACACTATGAATAGACCTGACGATATCGTTTTAATGGATTCAAGGGAATCTAAGCGCTACGAGGGAATCGAGGAGCCAATTGATAAAAAAGCCGGCCATATACCTGGTGCAGTAAATAAGGTGTGGACGAACGTTTTGGAAAATGGCTATTTTAAAAAGAAGGAAGATCTTCAGTCGAATTTCACGGGTATCGGTAAAGATAAGGAAATCATTGTGTACTGTGGTTCAGGTGTAACGGCTTCACCCAATTATATCGCCTTGAAAGAAGCGGGTTTTAAAGATGTGAAGGTTTATATTGGCAGTTTCAGTGACTGGATCTCGTATGATGATAATCCAATTGAATAATATTATTTCCAATTAAACGATCCTTAAAAAAGGGGACAGTTATGTTAAAATGGAAGTACATCATGATAGAGGTGATAATGTGTTAATGAAAGAAAATGAGCAGCATCCTTCCTTTATGCTTGTCGATGGGATGGCGCTTTTATTTAGAGCTTTTTATGCAACGGCCGTTACTGGTCAATTCATGATTAACTCCAAAGGCATCCCGACCAATGCCGTTCAGGGTTTTTTGAAGCATATGCTGACGGCGGTGAATCACTTTTCACCCAGTCATGTAGCGGTGTGTTGGGATATGGGCAGCAAGACTTTCAGAAATGAATTATTTGATGGATACAAGGCGAATCGATCAGAAGCTCCAGTCGAAATGATCCCTCAATTCGACTTAGCGAAAAAAGCGGTTGAAGCATTCGATATCCCTAACATAGGACTCTCTGGATATGAGGCGGATGACTGTATCGGCACAATTGCCAAGGCATCTGCACAGCATAGCCGAGTGGGTATATTGACTGGCGATCAAGATATGCTTCAGTTAATAGATGAAAACATTTCCGTGCTATTGTTAAAAAAAGGGTATGGTAACTATGAGGTGCATAATACCGATAGCTTTTTTGAATGGAAAGGGATCACGCCAAGGCAAATGATCGATTTAAAAGCTTTAATGGGTGATACAGCTGATAACTATCCCGGAGTTAAAGGAATCGGGGAGAAGACAGCATTGAAATTATTGATACAGTATCAAAGTATCGAAGGCATTCTTGAAAATGTTGCTTCATTGACGAATGGGCAACGGGCTAAAATTGAATCCGCCGTCGATATGCTTCATTTATCCAGGAAGCTAGCAGAAATAAAATGTGATGTACCAATTTCATGTCCTTTGGACGATGCCGTCTATCAGTATGACCGCGAGAAGGTCAAAAATCTGGCTAGAGATCATGAATTCAGGACTTTACTGCGAATGATCTAATCAAACAAGCGGAGCTCCCAAATGGGAGCTCCTTTATTTTGTACGGTGAGTTTTTTGTCGAAAAATGGATAGTCAAAATCTTTGATATACGGTAAGATAAAAATAAGGCAAGAAGTATGGAGTGGATGCAGAAGTGGCGAAATCAACTGAAGAGTATGTTAGTTTTTTAGAGGGTAAGGGGTTCACTTTTGGTAATGACGCGATTGGTTTTATTTATTTTGGTAAGCGCTACACGGATGCAAGTGATGTTTTAGTCAATGCAGCAATAGAATTGACTTTGAAGGTACAAAAGAATTTTGATGGCAGTTTTTATATCTCCTTTTTGGAAAACTTAAAACAAAATGGCATTGAAACGCGTAGTGCTGCGGTATCGTTTGCAAAAGAACAGGGGCTGCTTAAATAAATCGGACTTCATAACTGGAAGTCCGATTTATTTTATTGGCCTTTTCAAGAAAACTCCTGTGTCACCGGTTTCTTTTTCTTAACAGGCAGTTCTGCAAATATCATTCCCAAGAAAATGAATGCGCAGCCGATGATGGAAGCGGAAGTCAATTTTTCCCCTATCAATATGTATGAGGATAACGCAGCAAAAACCGGTTCCATTGAAAAGATCAGCGCCACTCTTGTAGGTGTCGTATAGGCTTGGAAGAAGGTTTGTGCGAAAAAGGCGAACGCCGTGGCAAGGGCTGCCGTAACCAATAAAGCAGTCCATACATCCTTCTGTAACATAACCTCCGAGCTGAAGATGACGGAATGATTCTCTTTGAAAATGAAGGCTGAAACAAATGATAATAAAGATACGGTGGAAACCTGAATCAGCGTCAGCGGTAAAGCGGGAAGGGTCTTGGCATATTTAGCGGTAGTAATGATTTGCATGGCAAAACTGATTGCACATAAAAATACCAGTAAATCACCGATATTCAAATTGGAGCGGTCAGCGAAAGTCATTAAATAAAGCCCGATGGTTGCGGCTGCGACACCTATTATTGTATTGCGGGAAAGCCTATGTTTTAATAGCAGCAGGGAAAAAACAGGTACCATGACAACACTTAACCCTGTTATAAAGCCTGTCTTCGCAGGCGTTGTATAATTCAATCCGATCGTTTGAAGCCCATATCCCAAAAAAAGCCAAACCCCAATATGAAACCCAGCTATAATAAGGCCCTTATTCCAGTTTTTCCCCTTTTTGTGTAGAGTCGATATATAAGGGATGAGCAAGAATACGAACGCCATGAAGAAACGGACGGCATTAAACGTGAAGGGGTCAAGAAACGATAGCGCATTTTGGACCATGACAAAAGTTACGCCCCAGATGAATACAACGAATAATAATGAAAAATCAGCTGTCTTGTTCATGAATTTCCTCAGCCTTATTCAATCGAATGGCCCGTCGCGCCAACTCATCCGCGGACTTATTTTCGATATTTGGAATCCATTTCATGAAAAATAAATCAAGTTCGTCGGAAAGCTTTAACGCCCGTTCCAGCAAAAGGGCATACTTATTTTTTGCAAATCTTTTTTCAATGGCCTGGTTGATGGCTTGGGAGTCAGTACGAAAAGAAACGATTTGATAATTATTGGCAACACAAATCTCCAATGCTTTGATTAAGGCATGGAACTCCGCTTCATGGTTTTCCATATTGCCAAGCGGAAAGGAATGCCTCTCGACCACACCGTTATTATTTATGAAAACACCTGCGCCGCTCGGACCGGGATTGCCCGCACTGGCACCATCAATATACACTTCGATCAATATGTGCTCCTCCTCGAGTTTAACTATTAAAATGTTCAATATATAAAATTAAGATTGAAACATGAGAATTTCAGGCTGATATGGGAACTATAATTAAAAAGAGTGATTCAAATGCTTACAATATATTATAAAGGGTATGACGAAAAAAAGGTATGAAAATTGTAAGCTGTTCAGTATGGATCGTGAATGGATAAGGAGCTGGAAATCGTTGAAGGTAATTATGCAATGGACATATCATGCTTCAAAAAAACCATCTGCCGATTTCGTTTCGGATTGGCTTGATGCCGGGACTGCACTAGTCATTACGGAAGATCTTGAAAAGGCGGGAAAGCTGAAAGAAGTGGAATTCAAGGATGAATTCGATACAACATGGACCAAGAAGGAGCTAAAGAAACTCCTGACGGAAGTTGAAGAAGAACCGCAGGATGTGACGGTTTTTTTTGATGGAGGTTTTCAAAAAGATGAAAAAGTGGCAGGAATTGGTGTTGCCATTTATTTTCGTCAAGGAAAGAAGTTCTGGCGGTTGCGCACCAATGTGAAATTGGAGCAATTCGAATCCAATAATGAAGCTGAATATGCGGCCTTTCATGAAGCTGTCAGGCAGATGGAGGATCTTGGAATCCACCATCAAAGCTGTGAATTTAAAGGGGATTCTCTCGTTGTCTTAAATCAACTCTCCGGTGAATGGCCCTGTATGGAAGAAAACTTAAATAAATGGCTGGACCGCATTGAAGCGAAACTGGATAAATTAAAGATCATTCCTGTCTGCAAGCCGATTTCTCGAAAGGAAAACCAGGAAGCCGATCGCCTGGCCACACTTGCACTGCAGGGAAAAGCCATTTTCAGCAAAATAGAAATTGCTGGGTCAAAGGAGCCATAACAACAATGAACAGGAAAAAAATATATGAAGAAGTGGAAGATGTCCTCATTTCATTTTGCCAAGATTGTTTTTTAAGAAAGCATTTTCGAAAAGAGAAGGGGCGTACATATGCCCATCAGTTCTGTATTTCAGAATGTACGGTTGGTGAAAAATTAAAACAGCTGGGCAATGAACTTAGTGACCGATCTTAAGTGCCCAAAAGTGGTTTCATTAAGATACAAGCTAATGAAGGATATGGTATTATAGGTAAAAAATAGAGAAAAGTGTGAGGGCAATGAAAACTAGAAGAGGGAAGCTAAATAATGCCAAACCGCCTATTACCATACCTGAAATTGATTTTATAATGGAAGAATTGAAAAAAGGTTCATCTCCTATAACGGTAGATCATGCACAACCTAACGTAAAGATTCATGAAAGAATCAACGAAGCTTCTCTTCAAATGAAAAACATCTTTCAAGAAATACGTAAAGAAGGAAAAATACAGCTTGAAAAATTTGAATTGATTAAAGCAAAAGTTGCACCAGTCATTGCAGAAGCTGCAATGAATCCTGATATTTATTACCTTTTCGATGAGATGCAAGCAAATAACGAGTACACGTATAGGCATAATATCGGTGTCGGGATCATTGCCACTTATCTGGGGATGAAGCTTGGATTATCTAAAGAAAACCTTTCAGCCCTGACATTGGCAGCCATACTGCATGACGTGGGTAAAACAAGGATTTCGGAGAGTATATTGGAAAAACCGGGAAAACTGACTGAGGCAGAATATGAAGAAATGAAACGCCATGTCATTTATGGGTATGAATTACTTAAAAATATCCCTGGAATACCCCCATCGATTGCATTAACAGCCCTCCAGCACCATGAACGGGAAGATGGGCAAGGCTATCCACTTGGACTGGGTGCGAATGAAATCCATCATCATGGGAAAATCGTCGCTATAGCCGACGTATTCCATGCGATGTCTTCAAATCGTGTATATCATCAGGCCATGCCGTTTTATAAGGTGATTGAGCAAATGAACAGTGATATGTTCAGTAAATTCAATCCAGAAATCCTGCTGGTGTTGGTAAGCCGATTAATGTCCACTTTGGTCGGAAAAGAAGTCATGCTTACCAATGGACAATTTGGGACGATCATCATGATCAATCCCTACAATCCCCTTAAGGTTTTATTGAAAACCAGTACAGAGATCATAGATTTGCGAATGGAAAAAGAATGGCAGATCAAACGAATCATCGGTTAATGAAAAAAGAGCCCGATTATAATAAATCGGGCTCTTCGTCATTCTGCTTTACCGAATCGAAATAGGTTTTGAGCATCACTTTATTTTCGCTGAAGTCTGCAATCGTATATTGATCAAGGACCTTTAGAAAAGCATCCAAGGCATTGTTAAGGACAAATTTCAATGAACAAACGGGAGAAATCACACAGTTATCGTGATCTTTAAAACATTCCACTAAGTAAAAATCCTCTTCGGTTCGCCGTACCAGTTCCCCTACATTTATTTCAGCGGGTGATTTTGCAAGCCGAAAACCGCCATTTCTTCCACGAATCGTCTCAATATAGCCTAATTTTCCAAGATTATGAACAATCTTCATCAAATGATTTTTAGACAGTTGATAGACTTCAGAAATCTCTTTAATATTTGATAATTTGCTTTGGTCGTGGGTAGCCAGGTAAATCAACACTCTAAGTGAGTAATCGGAATAACTCGTCAACCTCATGTTTATCGCCTCACATTCTATCCCTATTTGACTATATCATAAATGTGAACATTTTATAAACATGAAAACTTATTATTTGAAAAAGATGTATAAAAAATATTGCTTTTAACGCATTTAAGTTCTAATATAAACATGTATTTAAAATACTTGTTTATGAAAAGGGGTTTACCTATGCTATCCCAGAAAACTATCGATGTTATCAAATCAACCGTACCTGTATTAGAAGTGCATGGTACAACTATCACAACTGTATTCTATAAAAATCTTTTCGAAGCACATCCTGAATTATTAAATGTTTTTAATCATGCCAATCAAAAAAAGGGGCGCCAGCAAACTGCACTTGCCAACACGGTTTTGGCAGCAGCTAAATATATAGATCAACTTGAAGCGATAATACCTGTCGTGAAGCAAATAGCACAAAAACATAGAAGTCTTGCAGTTAAAGCCGAACATTATCCCATTGTTGGAGAATATCTATTAGGTGCAATCAAGGAAGTGTTACAAGATTCGGCTACAGAAGAAATCCTTCAAGCCTGGGGAGAGGCATATGGAGTCATTGCGGATGTCTTCATTAGCATCGAAAAAGAAATGTACGACGAAGCTTCCAGTCAGGCCGGTGGATGGTCTGATTTCAAACGATTCACAGTGGTGGAAAAAGTACGGGAAAGTGACGTAATCACTTCCTTTTATTTAAAGCCATCAGATGGAGATAAGGTTCCGGCATTTCTACCAGGACAATATATTACTGTTCGGATCGAGATACCGGGTGAACGCTATTTATTCAACCGTCAGTATAGTTTGTCTGATGTTCCAGGAAAAGATTATTTCCGGATTTCCGTTAAAAAAGAAAAGCCGGGAACCTCTCCTGATGGAAGGGTCTCTAACTACTTGCATGAATCCATTCAGATGGGTGACAGTATTGACGTAACGGCTCCTGCAGGTGATTTCACCATCGATTTGGAAAAACGAACACCGGCAGTATTCTTGAGCGGAGGCGTTGGCATAACGCCTTTCATGAGCATGGTCCATGCGGTAGCTGAACAAACACCTGAGCGTGATGTACAATTCATTCATGCGACCGATAATGGCAATTTACAGCCGTTCAGAATGGAACTGACAGAACTAGCCCACAAGCTTACCAACTATCAATTATCCTTTATCTTTAAAAATCCGAGTGAGGATGACAAGAAGCTGCCGAATTTTGAAAAGGAAGGGTATATTGATAAGGAATTATTGAGCAGTTTTATTAAACCTGAAGCTGATTATTATGTTTGTGGCCCTGTTCCTTTCATGAAGGCGATCATCACTTACCTGAAAGAATTGGGGATAGATACGGATAAAATTCATTATGAGTTCTTCGGCCCGGCAATTGCGTTATAAGGTTCATTCATCGCAGGAATGTTATTGACATTAAGCAGATAATTTTGCATACTATATTAAAACAATGAACGTTGAGAGAAGATTAGTATGCGAGAATCACTGTGACAGAGAGCGGCGTCAATTGCTGGAAGACCCGCGACAGGAAAGCGCAGAACCTGCTTCTTGAGTCCTATGCAAAACATAGGCGCAAATCCTGGCGTTATCAGGCAAAGTGGAATGCATGAACTTGCATTCAATGAAGGTGGTACCACGGAGAGCAGCCCTTTTCGTCCTTATTTCGAGGATGAAAAGGGCTTTTTTTCATGTCTTAGATATTTATTGGAGGAAGTAATCGATGGAAAAGAAACGCATCGTTGTAAAGATAGGAAGTAGTTCTTTGACCAACACACAAGGTGAAATCGACCAAAACAAATTTTCCGATCATATCCAGGCAGTTGCAGCATTAAGGAAAGCGGGACATGAAGTTGTCCTTGTTTCATCAGGTGCGGTAGCGACAGGTTTTCGCAAGCTCGGCTACCCTACGAGACCTGTCACTCTCAAAGGAAAACAAGCTGCTGCAGCAGTAGGGCAAAGCCTATTGATTCAATCATATATGGAACAATTAGGGAATTTTGGAATCGTTCCGGCGCAGATTTTATTAACAAGGAAAGATTTCTCGAAAAAAGATAGATATAAAAATGCATATGCGACATTGATGGAATTGCTTGAACGCGGCATCCTTCCGATTATAAATGAAAATGATACAGTATCGGTCGAGGAGTTGACTTTTGGTGATAATGATATGCTATCCGCCTTAGTAAGCGGGTTGGTCCACGCGACGAACTTAATCATATTAACGGACATTAATGGGCTCTATGATTCCAATCCACAGACAAATCCGGGGGCGAAACGATTTGATGAATTATCCGAAGTAACGGCGGATTTATTGCAAATGGCAGAAGGTGCAGGATCTAATGTCGGAACCGGGGGTATGAAATCGAAGCTGATTGCAGCACAAACTGCATTGTCTCTAGGGGTGAAAGTATTCATCGGATCTGGTTTGGGGAGTGATAAACTTTTAACGATCCTTGAAGGCAATGGTGATGGCACGTATATAGGGAATGAAGACATGGCGACGGTAACGAAAAACAAACAATGGATATCCCTTCATTCACAAGTTTCCGGAAAAATTTTCGTTGATGAAGGTGCCGAAAGGGCTCTGGTTTCAAATGGCAGCAGTCTGTTGCCAGCTGGAATTTATGAAATTAAAGGAGCATTCAATAAGGGGGATGTTGTCGAAGTCTTTGGTGCAAATGGATTATTAGGGAGGGGTGAGGTCCTTTATTCCGACGAAGAATTAAAACAGGCAATGGGAAAGAGGACATCCGAGCTTGTGATCACTTCCATAGAAGTGATCCATCGTGATAAATGGGTGAAAGCATAAAAAATCAATTTTCATGAAAGATAAGGGGGCATTTAGAAATGAGTGAAGTGACGGCGAAAGGAAAGGAAGCCAAAAAAGCCAGTTATCAGCTAATCGGATTGAGTACGGAAAAGAAGAATGAGGCACTTGAAAAAATTGCTAAGCAACTTATCATCGATAAAGATTTTTTGATAAAGGAAAACCAAAAGGATCTGGAAGAAGGCAGGAAAAAAGGCTTCAGTGAGTCTACATTAGATCGAATTATGTTGAATGGTAACCGTATTGATGACATGGCAGCGGCCATTATGCTTCTAATCGAATTAAATGATCCAATTGGGGAACAATTGGAGACGATCGAAAAAGAAAATGGTTTATTGATTAAAAAGTTACGGGTGCCGATCGGGGTAATCGGGATGATTTATGAAGCAAGGCCGAATGTGACCATCGATGCAGCTACATTATCCTTGAAAACGGGGAATGCCGTCCTATTAAGAGGGAGCTCGTCAGCCAAAAACTCCAATATCGCACTAGTCTCTTCCATTCATAAGGCATTAGAGAATACGGAAATTCCTGTAGAAGCTGTTCAGTTGATCGAGGATACGAATCGTGAAACCGCTAAGGAACTTTTTCATCTTAATGACTATTTAGATGTCCTGATTCCGCGCGGCGGAAAGAATTTAATTGAAACGGTCATTAAGGAGTCCACTGTTCCCGTCCTTGAAACAGGTGCAGGCAATTGCCATATCTTCATCGATCAGACCGCAGATATCACGATGGTCGAGAAAATTGTCCTAAACGGTAAAACTCAGCGTCCATCCGTATGCAATGCTATCGAAGGGCTTCTGATTCATGAAAAATGGTTTGAAGAAAATGGAGTGCGCATTTTGGAACTCCTTGATGAAAAGGGTATTGAAGTGTATGGAGATGAAGAGGTTTGCAGCGCCTTTCCGAGAGCGAAAACGGCTACGGAGGAAGATTGGTCAACTGAGTACCTCGCTTTAAAAATCAGCGTGAAAACTGTAAAAGGCGTATTCGATGCGATTGAACATATTAACCGCTACGGTACAAAGCATTCTGAAGCAATCCTAACGAGGGATGAACAAAATGCTTCCGCATTTTTGAATAAAGTGGATGCCGCAGCAGTTTATCACAATGCTTCCACCCGTTTTACCGACGGCTTTGAATTCGGTTATGGCGCAGAAATCGGCATTTCCACACAAAAGCTGCATGCGCGTGGACCAATGGGTTTACCTGCATTAACATCAAGCAAGTACTTCATTTATGGCCAGGGGCAAATCCGGGAATGAAATTCATTTCTTTCATGGTAGGTTATTAAAACTCAATTAAGGGTATTGTATAATACATTACTTTTAAAGGAGCAGATACCATGGACAAGAGGTTTATAGCAATATATGAAACTGAAAATGAAGCGACTTCAGCAGTCGAAAATTTAAAGGAACAAGGATATACATCCGATCAAATATCAGTAGTGGCAAAAAACATTGATAAATTACCAAATGAAGCCGAGGAAGTCAGCCCGGCAAAGACTGATGGATTAGTAGCTGGGGCAGCAGCCGGCGGAGCTGTCGGATTGACAGGCCTGCTTATTGGAATGAGTGCATTGGCCGTACCAGGAATAGGTCCGATATTGGCAGCAGGACCGATTTTCACCACTTTTGGGGGAGCAGCAGCCGGAGCAGCATCGGGAGCAGGCGGATTAAGAAAGCCATTATTGGACATTGGACTGGAGGAAGCCGAAGTCGATCAATATGTGGAGGATATTAAGGCAGGGAAAATCCTTGTCATCGCCGATCTTTTTTAAGTTCGTAAGTAAAGCCACTTGAATGAACAGATTTACGAAGTTTGACAACTGAGCTCAAGCCCGCAAAAACTTAACATTATTATTTATTGAAAAACCCCGTTCAGGATTTCTTGACGGGGTTAATATGTTTGTAGACGAATTTTATTGTCAGTAACTATAAAATCAAAAGGAATTCTACATTTGTATGAAGAATAAAAGGAATATAGTCCTGTTAGCGTGAGAGGAAGGGGGATTATGGAAAATGAAGTAGATGACACTGCCACTTTAAGAAATTAATGAGGATTTTATTATGATGACCTTTCACCTTAAGAATCATTATACTGATGTTAATGTGAAAAATAGTATTCTAGTGATGAAAAGTAAGTTTTAATGATATGATTTGAATGTTTATTATTTTTGTAATAATTATAATTAATATCAATCGAAATCCTTTAAAAACCCAGGTAACAGGGTTTTTTATTTTTCATAGTAAAATATGAAATATCTTAATAAAATACAGAATTACTTTTTTAGAAAGTCTCAAGGGTATTATGGTTTTTACTTTTCTAATCTCGGCTTTGAATAAAAACTTTGACGGCATTCTTGGCAAACTTTATTATATCTCGTCCTTCTTTTATGACCGGGGCTAGATTAACAGGTTGCCAGTATTTCCAATAAACCAAAATGATTTTACGTTGGAGGTGGGTGTTTTGATTAAAATTAAACTAGTTGTTCCCCGAAAAGGGTATATTACGGATGCTTTTGAAAGATTTGAGGAGTTCAACAAGTTGGAAGAATCGGAAAACAATGATAACGGTTCAGTGAAGTTTGTTTTAGAGGAAGTAGTTGAGGATGCCGATAAGATTGGGAAGTTGAAACTGGATGCTGATGTAATCATCTCAAGGGGATTAATCACGAAACTATTAAAAGAATGCAATGAATTCATTCCTATCGTTGATATACCTGTACAAGGAATTGACCTCATTCGTTCCCTGCATGATTGCAAGGCACGTTTTGGCAGTAAAAAAGTGGCCGTTATAGGAGCGTTAAATATGATTTATGGCGTGGAAAACCTTTCGGATATCGTGGATTTGCCAATTCAGTCCTATATATTAAATGATATCGAGTCCTCCGTCAGTCTAGTGGATTTAGCCGCCAGAGATGGCTGTGAGGTTGTGTTAAGTGGTTTAAGCACCTGTAAATATGCTGAAGAGATAGGGTTGGGAGCCATTCTTGTTGACACTGGAAAGGAATCATTTCGGCAGGCGTTGATTGAGGCGAAAAGAGTGGCTCTTGTCAGCAGAAGGGAACAGGAGAAGACCAAGCGTTACCAAACGATTCTTAATTATGCCTATGAAGGGGTCATTGCAATAGATTTAAAAGGACAGATATCCGTATTTAATACGGCGGCTCAGGAGATATTATCCATTTCCAAGGAGAGCTTAATTGGAAATTCTGTAAACGATATAATAAAGCCCGGGAAATTTCGTAATATGCTTTTAAGCGACGATGAATACGAAAAAGATACCGTTGCTTACCAATCCATTCAATTATCGGTAAAAAAGGTTGGGATATTTTTAAAGGGTAAAAAAGTGGGGGATATGGTCGCCTTTCAAGATGTTACACGGATTCAGGAGATGGAAGGAAAGTTCTTTAGAAAGCTTCATTCACGCGGACATGTGGCTAAGTACACATTTGATGATATATTGTACCGGAGTTCGGAAATTAAGAGGAAGATTGAAACAGCTCAACGTTATAGTGAAGTGGATTCAAACATTCTTATAATTGGAGAAACTGGTACGGGCAAGGAAATATTCGCCCAAAGCATACATAATCATAGCAACCGGAAAAATAACCCGTTTGTTGCCATTAATTGCGCAGCGCTTCCCGAAAATTTATTGGAAAGTGAGCTTTTCGGATATGCAGAAGGAGCTTTCACGGGAGCCATGAAAGGCGGAAAGCAAGGATTTTTTGAACTGGCTCATAGAGGTACGATTTTTTTAGATGAAATAGGAGAAATCTCCCCAAAAATGCAAAGCCGGCTGCTACGTGTCCTGCAAGAGCGTGAAATCATGCGCATCGGGGATGATAAAGTAATCCCGGTTGATGTGAGAATAGTGTCGGCAACGAACAAAGACCTCATGCAAATGGTAAAGAGCAATGACTTTCGGGAGGATCTGTATTATCGCTTGAGCGTGCTGGACCTTGTATTGCCTCCGCTTCGGGAACGCAGAGAAGATATTCCGTTATTGGTGAATGCCTTTATTCGGAAAGGTCAGTCGGATCAAAAACAAATCAAGATTACGGATACTGCCATGAAAAAGCTAAGTGAAGGGAATTGGGAAGGGAATATTCGCCAATTGCAAAATTTTTGTGAGCGATTATGCGCTCTTTATAAGAACAAATTGATTGATGTGTACGATATCGAAATGTATTTTCCGAATAAAAGTAAAAAGAAAATATTGTTATCTGAACAAGACGAAGAGATGGATTTGTCACCTGGGATACATTTATCCGAGCGTGAAAGAAT
The DNA here is from genome assembly GCF_044762665.1 of Peribacillus sp. NPDC096622. Lineage (NCBI taxonomy): Bacteria > Bacillati > Bacillota > Bacilli > Caryophanales > Bacillaceae > Peribacillus > Peribacillus sp. NPDC096622. The sequence goes on from NZ_JBIWES010000009.1 coordinate 176,007, forward strand.
TGTCCAAACGTTAATAAAGGTGAATTTTAACAAAGGAAAAGCTGCCTTTGAGTTAGGGATGAGCCGCACGACTTTATGGAGAAAGATGAAAAATCTGAATATTGAATCAAATTGAAACGTAATGAAACTAATTAATTCATATTGAAACAATTTGTTAACTTTATTTATGTCTTAGTTTGAGAACTAATTGGCTTCTTTCTTGAATAAACTGATGTTTTTTATGTTGGCACAATAATTGTATATATACAATGGTGTAGGAAAGATTTTTCCTTCAAGGTTAACATGAAAGGTTGGTGGCAATGTGAGTCATTTAGTGTTTATTCCTCAAGATATTGAGAAAGAGGGGAAACGTTATTTAGTAGAAAAAGGCTATAAGGTTAAAGTAGGGTCAGATCTGTCGCAAAAAATTCTTATGGAAGAAATCAAAGATTGTGATGCAGTACTAACGAGATCAACGGCTGTGATAAATAAAGAAGTCATTACAGCAGCCGAAAACCTCAAAGTAATAGCCAAGTATGGAGTGGGCTTGGATAATATTGATATCGAAGCCGCTACAGAGCGTGGCATTTATGTAACAAATACCCCAGAGGCAAATGCAAATTCTGTAGCTGAACATGTAATGGCATTAATTTTATCATTGTCCAAAAACTTAAGCTTGGCTGACAAAGAGCTGCGCAGCGGGAATTTTGCTATCCGTAATCAACTTTTCGGCATGGACTTGGAAGGCAAGACTTTGGGGATTATTGGACTAGGGAGAATCGGCAGAATACTGGCGAAAAAGGCTTCCAAAGGCTTTGATATGAAAGTAATTGGCTACGACCCCTATGTTACAGCCTGCACGAATTCGGAGTTGGAGATAGCAACAGATTTAGAATGGGTATTCAGGAACTCTGATGTAATTAGTCTACATCTGCCGTTAACGAAAACAACAAAAGGAATAATAGGATGCCGTGAGCTTTCCTGGATGAAACCTTCCTCCTATTTTGTAAACGCTTCCAGAGGCGGTGTGGTGAAGGAAGCTGATTTAGTAAATGCTTTGCAAGCGGGGGAGATTGCTGGTGCTGGAATAGACGTATTTGAGGTTGAACCTCCTGATAAATGGAACCCCCTTTTTAAATTGGATAATGTGATTGTCAGTCCTCATAATGCGGCATTGACGAAGGAAGGTTCGATACGCATGGCAGTACATGCAGCAATGCAAGTGGAACAAGTTCTTACTGGCGTGAAACCGAATTGGGCTGTAAATGAGCCCTTAACTAAAAGGCTGCCAATGTAATGAAATAGAAATAATTATCTGTTTTTTCGGAAAAATTCCAGAAGGTTCAAGTTTGGCATTTGTTGATAAGGATGGTGAACAAATGAAGAAAATAATCTATGTGATAAGTGCAATACCGGCACTTGGCTCGCTAGTGGTTATCAATCGAATTGAACCTTATGTATTAGGCATGCCATTTGTTCTTTTTTGGGCTATATTATGGGTTTGTCTTACATCCGTGTTTTTAATAATTGCTAATAAACTTGATCCTGCAACCGAGGAGGAAGAAGACTGATGAATGAAGCCCTGCTCGTTATCCTTTTCTTTCTGGTTCTGTGTATTTGGTTAGGGCTTCAAGCTCGAAAAGGTAAAAATATGAGTTTGGAACAATGGGCTATAGGGGGAAGAGGTTTCGGCAGCTTATTGCTCTTCTTCTTGATAGCAGGTGAAATGTTTACGACATATACGTTTTTGGGGGCAAGCGGCGGAGCTTATAGATCTGGTATGCCTCCAGCCTTATACGCTTTCAATTGCTTCTATTTTGTAATCGCCTATTGGCTGTTGCCGCCTATTTGGAGATATGCCAAAAAAAATAATGTCATTTCTCAATCTGATTTTTATGACAAAAAGTACAACAGTCCTGCTTTAGGTGTTCTTGTGGCGGTAATTAGTGTCATTTCAATTATTCCATATTTGATCATGCAGTTGAAAGGGTTAGGAATAATCGTATCGGAAGCCTCCTATGGGTCCATTTCGCCGAATGTAGCTATAGTTGTTAGTGTAATTGCGATCACAATTTATGTAACAGCTTCAGGGATGCATGGAGTAGCGTGGACCGCGGTCATTAAAGATATCATGATTCTGACTGTTGTCGTCTTTATGGGGATTTATTTTCCACTTCATTATTACGGTGGTATACAGCCGATGTTTGAAGCAATCGATACAGCAAAACAAGGATTTTTGATTTTCCCGGAACAAGGTTTGAGTATCTCTTGGTTTATTTCAGCTACGATCATGACAGCACTGGCATTCTATATGTTTCCACATATGTTAGCGGGAGTGTTCTCTGCAAAAAGTCCAAAATCACTTCGTTGGAATGCTGGGGTTATGCCAATTTATCAAGTAATCATCATTTTTTCGTTATTTATTGGTTTTTCTGCGATTCTCCAAATCCCGAATTTACAGGGAGCAGAAGCAGATTTAGCTTTATTTAAAATGGCGAAGATGTCATTTGATCCCTGGTTTGTTGGAGTTATTGGAGCATCAGGGGCAATGGCCGCCCTTATTCCCAGTTCACTCGTGTTGACGGCTACGGCCACGATACTTTCCAAAAATGTATATAAGGTGTGGAAGCCGAATACATCAGATGATCAGCTTCAAAGATTGAGCAGGATGTTAGTACCTGTCATTTCTATAGTGACTCTATATTTTACGTTCAACGGCGGGGAGTCAATTTTTACGTTGTATCTTATGGCATACAGCTTCATGGCACAGTTGTTTCCAGCGCTATTTTTCAGCTTGTGGAAAAAGAATCCTGTCACCGTTCAAGGAGCTTTTGCCGGAATGATCGTTGGAATTCTAATTGTCATATACTCGACTAAATCAGGTACGACACTTGCTACATTATTTCCATCCCTGCCGCAAGTAATACAAGATCTTGATGTAGGGTTGGCTGTATTATTCATCAACATTGCAGTAACTTTGGGAGTGAGTGCCGTTACACGAAAAACTTCAATCGGGATGAAAGAAGATAATAAACAGGCTTCGGGAATGGAAAAGCTTGTTAAATGACAGTAGGAATGAGTCCAAAAATTAATATAATCATAAATTACTAGAACAAAAACACGTTTTTAAGAGCGGGAGGCTTGATTATGAAAGTCAGTGGAGGAAGAGCAGTCGTAGAAGTAATGGCTAAAGAAGGGGTGAAAAAAGCCTTTTGTGTACCAGGTGAAAGTTATCTTAGTGTTATGGATGCACTATATCAACATCCTGAAATAGAACTTATTTCCGCCAGGCATGAAGGAGGTGCCTCTTTTATGGCGGAAGGGTATGCCAAGGCTTCAGGGGAGGTAGGGGTCTGTATGGCAACGCGTGGAGTGGGTGCTACAAACTTAGCTATCGGCATTCATACTGCTGCTCAAGATTCAACCCCTTTGGTTGCGCTTATTGGCCAAGTCGAACGCCCTTTTAAAGAAAAGGAAGCATTCCAGGAAGTGAATTTGACTGGTTTTTTCAGTCATTTATGTAAATGGACGGTAGAGATCGATCGTGTGGAAAGAGTCCCGGAATTATTGCAACGGGCTTTCCATATTGCGCGATCGGGGCGTCCGGGCCCTGTATTAGTGGCTTTGCCGCATGACATGTTAGAAGATGAGGCAGTGTTGAACATAAATCCTTCTTATCGCTCGCTTCCTCCTCAACCACATATGGAAGATGTGAAGCAGGCGATGGATATGATACGAAATGCGGAGCGCCCCGTATTGATTGCTGGCGGAGGTGTGATTCATGCTAAGGCCAACAGGTTGCTTGTACAGTTTGTGGAGGCAATGAAACTTCCTGTCGTTACAGCCTTCCGTCGATTTGACGCGTTTCCGAACTCACATCCTTGCTATATAGGATGGCTTGGGTTTGGGACACCTCAATATTTACTTGATGCGATCCGGGAAGCAGATGTAGTTTTGGCATTAGGGACACGATTCTCTCAAGTAGGAACACAAGATTACACCTTGCTTTCTAAAAATTCAAAGCTGATCCATGTGGATATTTGTCCCGATATTTTTGGTAAAGTGTATGCTCCTTCTCTTGCCATTGAAGCAGATGCCAAGAGCTTTTTGGAACAAGCACTGCAGGCGCCAGAATCTGAATCTTTAATTTCAAGCGATCATTTGAAAGAATTGCATGATAAATATTTAGAATTTTCTGAAACAAAGGCCGACTACACAGAAGATTTCGTGGATATGGACGGATTGATGCATGATCTAGCTGTCTGCCTGCCGAAGGATACCATCATTACAAATGATGCAGGCAACTTTTTTGGATGGCTATCAAGATATTATCGTTTTGAACAAGAAAACACATACGTCGGGCCAACGTCGGGTGCGATGGGATATGGACTGCCTGCTGCTATTGGGGCAAAGCTGGCGCAGCCGCACAAACATGTAGTTTCTATTTCAGGAGATGGCGGCTTTATGATGACTCTCCAAGAGATTGAAACCGCAGTAAGGTATAAAATTCCGACCATATCAATTGTTGTTAACAACAATATTTACGGAACAATTCGAGCACATCAAGAAAGGCATTTTCCAAACCGGGTCGTTGGAACTGACTTATTTAATCCTGATTTTGCCGAATTGGCCCGCTTATTTGGGGCACATGGTGAAAAGGTTGAAAAAAATAGCGATTTTGCGCCAGCGCTGCAACGGGCGATTAATTCAGGGCTGCCGGCTGTAATTGAAGTTGCAGTCAATCCAAAGATTCTATCCGTAGGTCAGGACAAGAAGGAAGTACACGAAAAGCTAGTGTCGAACAATTAACATTGGAAGTTAACGGAAACCAATAAAAGTAAGCCATTTAAGGGAGGTTTCATAGTTGTCAAAACCATATTTAGTTGTGGAATGGAATGATACTGAAACAGATGCTAAAGGCTGGCTGGTCGTTCATAACTTTGTAAAAGGATACACAGGCGGCGGTACAAGAATGCACCCAACGGTTACAAGAGAAGAGGTCGAAAGGTTGGCCGAGGCTATGGCTTATAAGTATGTAGCCTGTGAGTCTGAGACGACTGGCGGTTGTAAAGCGGGCATTGCCTATGATTATAAAGCGCCAGACGCATATGCAGTGTTAAGAAGATTTCTGATTGCGATGATGCCTTATATAGATATAGGGGTATCTTTAGGCAGTGATTTTGGCACCAAATATGAAGATGTGCTGAAAATATTCAATGAATTTGGCATTGATATCCCTCTAACGAAATCAATGAAGCAGAATCCGGATGTTCTGCAGGGGATAAAAGACTTCGATGAACTGTTGACGACAAAAATCGACGGGTTGTTTTTAAACGATGTCGTAACAGGCTATGGTGTGGCATTTTCCGCAGATGAGGCATGGAAATTTAAAAGCGGGAAAGCTGGAGCGAGAGTTGTCATTCAAGGGTTCGGCTGTGTAGGAGCAAGCTGTGCATTGAAAATGTCCCAGTTAGATTATAAAGTTGTGGGAATTTCTGATGCAGCTCTTTTGGTAACGTGCGAAGAAGGATTAGATGTCCAAAAGCTTATTGATCATAAGAATATGTACGGAGAAATGGATAAAGCCTTTTTTGAACCGAGTTATGATGTAAGGCCCAACACGGAATGGCTCGACATTGATTGCGACATATTAATTCCGTCCGCACTGGAGGATGTCATCCACATATCCAATGCTAAAAGCGTAAAAGCGAGTTTGATTGTGGAGGCGGCAAACATTCCCCTTTCTTCCGAGGGAGACGCAATCATAAAACAAAGAGGAATTGATGTTGTCAATGATTTCGTTGCCAACCTGGGTGCGATAAGATTTTATGATGCGATTATTTTCGGACTAGTTAAACCAAATCCACAAGCTGTCGTTGATGATATTGAAAAACTATGCAGGAAAAATACGTATCACTTGTTTAAACAAGCTAAAAACGAAAATAAATATCAAAGAGAAGTAGCTTATGAAATATTTAAACCGACAATCAGCGACTTGCCGGAATATGAAGAGCCATCCGAAGCGTTATCGGGGAACTCTCGTTAACTTGTGTTAACCATAAAGGTGCTTAGGCAGTTTATCGATCAGAAAAGGGGGGGAATTCATGCAAACAGAACATGAAAATCAGCCAAAAGAATTACAGCGTTCAATGAAGAGCAGACATTTATTCATGCTCTCATTAGGTGGGGTAATTGGAACAGGTCTTTTCCTGGGATCAGGATATGCAATCGGTGAAGCCGGACCCACAGGAGCGATTGTTGCCTATTTGGTGGGTGGTTTATTAATGTACTTGGCGATGATTTGTCTCGGCGAATTATCGGTAGTGATGCCGGTGTCCGGTTCCTTTCAGGTTCATGCAACGAAATTTATTGGACCCGCCACTGGTTTTGTCATTGGCTGGATTTACTGGCTGAGCTGGGCACTTTACGTAGGCTTGGAATTTGTAGCGGCTGGTTTACTCATGACTAGATGGTTTCCCGATATACCAGTATGGATATGGTGTGTGATATTTACGGTACTTTTATTCACTATAAATGCATTAACTACGAGGAGTTTCGCAGAGACAGAGTATTGGTTCTCCGGGATTAAAGTACTTGCCGTCATTCTCTTCATAATTATCGGTGCGGCAGCGATGTTTGGATTGATTCATATGGAGGATGCACAAACCGCTCCTTTATTTTCCAATTTTATAGGTGATGGACTATTCCCAACAGGATTCACGGGTGTATTCATATCGATGATGACAGTCGTATATGCATTCCAGGGATCGGAAATCATGGGTGTTGCAGCAGGAGAGACGGAAAACCCGCAGCAAAGCATTCCGAGAGCAATTCGAAACATTGTAATACGTGTGCTGCTTTTCTATGTACTAGCAATCTTTGTTCTATCGGCTATCGTTCCTTGGCAAGAAGTTGGGGTACTGGAAAGCCCATTTGTCACCGTGTTTGAAATGGTTGGAATTCCTTATGCAGCCGACATTATGAATTTTGTAATTTTGACTGCGGTCCTCTCTGTTGGGAACACGGGTCTGTTTGCTTGTACCAGGATCCTTTTCTCCCTTTCTCAAAATGGTATGGCGCATTCTGCATTTGGAAAGCTTAATCGGCGCGGTGTACCTTTTAACGCCTTGCTCGTAACCATGGTCTTTGCTTTGCTGTCGCTACTTACTAGTGTAGTAGCCGAAGAAACGTTATTCGTTGTGCTACTTTCCATAAGCGGGGTCGGAGGGGTGCTTACTTGGATGGCGATTGCGTTCGCACAGTACAGATTCCGTAAGCAGTATATCAGAGCAGGCGGAAAGGTTGAAAATCTGAAGTTTAGAGTACCTTTTTTCCCGTTTGCCCCGATTCTCTGCATCACGATGTGTCTAGGTATTTTCGTGTTCACCGCTTATGATCCGACACAGCGAACTTCGTTATATTGGGGATTGGGTTTCGTCGTTGCTTGTTATATATTTTACTATTTTAGATATGCGAGAAGGAACGTCGAGGTGCCAGCATTAACAAATGAACAGACCAATGATTTTATTCAATAGTATTATTATATGCCAGAAAAAAGAAAACGGTCGTTCATCTAGAAGTTTCGAGTTAAAAGCAAACCTATAATTTAGAGAAGTAGAATAGAATACGGAGGAAATGATATGCGTTACTTAAATTATATAAATGGAAAATGGAAAGAACCCACTACAGGGGAGTATAAAGAAAATCTTAGTCCACATGATGGTGAAAATTTAGGTGAATTTCCATCTAGTGCGGCAGCTGATTTACAAGATGCAGTGGCAGCCGCAAAAAATGCATTCCCATACTGGAAAAAACTGTCGTTTCAGCAACGTGCTTCATACTTGCAAAAAGCAGCTGATATTTTGAAAAAGAGTATACAGGAAGTAGGTCAAGATTTGATAAAGGAAGAAGGGAAAACATTCTTTGAAGGGATGGGGGAAGCCACTCGGGCTGCCAGCATACTTGAATATTATGCTGCTGAAGCTCGGCAGCCACTAGGGGAAGTAATTCCTTCAGCTAATGCCAATACATTTTTATACACTACCCGTACACCGCTCGGTCCGGTGGGTTTGATCACACCATGGAATTTTCCTATCGCCATCCCTGTATGGAAATTGGCGCCGGCCCTGATTTACGGGAATACAGTCGTGATTAAACCGGCTGATCTTACACCTAAGTCTGTCTATCATGTGATAAAAGCATTTGATGAAGCGGGTTTACCGCCTGGTGTCATCAATTGTGTATTCGGAAGGGGTTCCGTCATTGGTGCTGCATTAGTGGAACATCCTGATGTGAAGGCTATATCTTTTACGGGCTCGAATCAAGTGGGTCAACAAATTCAAAAACAAGCCATTGAACATGGTAAGAAAGTGCAAGTGGAAATGGGAGGGAAAAACCCGCTCGTCGTCCTGGCTGATGCTGATCTTGAAAAAGCAGTGGAAATAGCCATAGGCGGAGCTTTTAAATCCACAGGGCAAAAGTGCACAGCCACTAGCCGCGTGATTGTGGAGGAAGGAATTTATGAAGGATTCAGGGAACTTCTGGTGGCTCGTACGAAAGAATTAAAAGTGGGCAACCCGCTCAACGAAGAAACATATATCGGTCCCGCTGTATCTAAATCACAACGCGATGGCGTGCTTGAAATGATTGATGTTGGGAAATCAGAAGCTACACTTTTGTGCGGAGGAGAGATTCCGGCAGAAGAGGAATTGGCGAATGGTTTTTATGTCAGGCCGGCTATCTTTGAAAATGTTCCTCAACATGCCCGCATTGCACGTGAAGAAATCTTTGGACCAGTCATCGCCCTTTTTAAGGCCGGAAATTATGAGGAAGCAGTTAAGATGGCGAATGATACAGAGTATGGATTGAGCGCAGCCATTTGTACGAATAATTTAACTTCGGCTCAACGGTTTATTGAAGACGTTGAAGTGGGTCTTGTTCATGTCAATTCGGAAACAGCAGGAACCGAACCGCAAATGCCGTTTGGCGGATGTAAAAATTCAAGTGCAGGCAGCCGTGAACAAGGGAAGAGTGCTGTTGAATTCTATACAGAAGTCAAGACAGTCTATATGGATCGGGTATAACTAAAATTGTACTAAACGTTTTTTAAACTATTAAATTAGATCAAAAACAGGAGGGGATTTCAATATGTCCACGAAAGAAAATGTACAGTTCAGCCCTACACTGCCTTATTCACGGTATGTCGATCCAGAGGTATTCAATGAAGAAAGTAAAAAAATCTTCAGAAAGAGTTGGATATTGGCCGGGCATGCAAGCCAAGTCGAAAAGGTAGGTGATTTCATGACATTAGATATCGCCGGAGAGCCTATTATCGTTTCTCACGGTACCGATGGTGAACTGCGTGCTTTCTACAATATTTGCCCCCATCGCGGAATGAAAGTAGAAAACTCCGATAAAGGAAATAAGAAAATTTTACAATGCGGATACCATGGATGGACGTTCAAATTAGACGGAAGTGTGCATAGAGCACCTAATTTTAAAACGAATGAACTGGGAATACACAGCTGTATGAAATCAATTCGCTTAGAAGTTCAGAATGCCTTGATTTTTGTCAATCTTGACAAAAATGCACCTTCTATGGCAGAAGCATATCAGGAATTCTTAGAGGAAATGAAAGAGTATCCCTTCTTTGATTCACTGAAACTAGTCAGGGAAACCCGCCGTGTAGTAAAAGCTAATTGGAAAGCCGTTGTTGACAATTACCTTGAATGTGATCATTGTTCCATTGCTCATCCTGGCTTTGCAAAATCCTTTGATTTATCAAACTTTTGCACAACGACACACGACAAATTCACCTATCAATATATGACAGCAAGCAAGAATGGCGAAGGGGACCAAGCGCGATTTTATTGGGTATGGCCAAATATGATGATTAACGTTTATCCAGGAGACGGGAATGTGAATACCATTCAAGTAATTCCTGTTGATGCTGTGACGTCGTTAGGTATTTATCGTGATTACTCACTGGATGAAAAAACAACCATAGAAAAAGAAGAATATTTTAAATTTGTTGATCAAGTACGGCAGGAAGATTTTGAACTGGTGGAAAAATTGCAAAAAGGATTAAGTTCCGAGGCATTTACAAATGGTATCTTTTCTCCAACTGAGCATGCTGCAGTCTATTTTCATGAACTCATTGATGAAAAGCTCCAGAACTAACAACTGAGCTGATAATTTGAATGTACTTAAAAAAAGAAACGTGATCCAGACAATTTTTTGATTTCAATAGTCTAGCATCCAACCAGTGTGATTCGGCAGTTTACCGGATCACACTGGTTGAGTTGTTTTTTAGTGCTAATTTTATTGCTTATTTCAACAGATATTATTCCGGGTGTGAGGATTTGTTCTTCCATTGTTGTTCTTCAGCAAGAAACTCAAAAAAAACATTCATGGCAGTAAGCGGATGCTCATTAACTCTTTTAAAGTAATTACTTTTTCGGGCATCTGTTAAATAGCTGCTTTGTTTGATTCTCTCCAACATATATTTTTGACTCATTTTCACTATTTCTCTTTGGTTGTGTTTATTTTCTTTTAATAAGGCAAATCCCACAGCTCCCACCAATGCATAGATTCCGAGTGCGATTTTCGAGATGGGAAAAGAGTCGTTCTTAAATAATAGAAAAAAAAGATTAATGATGGAAAAGCCTATCATCACCGTCGAAAAAAAACCGTATTTCATATTTTTCTTCAACAAGGGGGACAATTTTGATTGAAGTTGTTCGATATCGTCTTGCATGAAACCCGGTATATTATTTATTTTGATATTCATTGCTTCCTCCTTATTATCTTGCATGTATCCAATAAATCAATGGCACTGAAAATTCGTACCTATTAAATGAAACAGGAAAAGGAACCTAATAATATATATCTTATCGTTCGGAAACGTGTTTGTCATTTAATATAACCCTTGGACTTTTTTAAAGGGAAAGTACAAGCAGTGATGTGAATAAGAATGCCATTTATACGTTTGAATCACCTAGTTAGACAGCGTTATTACAGTATGTTGCCTTAATATGCTAACATTGGTATAAATGATGAATGGATTATGGTAAAATGGTCCTTAAATGGAAGCTGTATTTTTCGTTTTTTGATTATTAATAATTATGGATGGCCTTTTCGCGCCTTTTAATGTCATAAATTCGTGACTATTGTGGCATTTAGTACTTTTAAATCGAGTTTTGGAACAAATCCATATATAATTAGAAAGCGAGATAATAGATTCAAAGATTAAGGAGGGACATAGAATGATGGAATGGGCTCTGATCATTTTGTTTGCTGCAGCAGTATTACTGTTCATTTTATCGTTTATTAAAAAGGATTCTGTAAAAGTGGACAGTCAATTGGAGCAGATTGCCAGCACTTTTGGAGATGAAATGAATGTATTACAGGAAAAAATCAGGAACATCGAGATAGATGCTGAAATTACGGTGCAAGAGGCAGGCATTCTAGCAATGTCTTCCGAAAAGCGAAACATGTTACGTGAGGTACTCGACCTACATAAGCGAGGCTATTCATTTGAAAGCATCGCACTGAAGACAAAACAGCCAGAAGAAGAAATAGAACGGATGCTTACTCCTTACATGAAAACGACGAATGAAAGGAGAAATGTGGCCAATGACATCTAAATCAATGCGCAGCTTTGCCGGAGGCCTTGTTGTTGCAGCAGGCTTATGCGGAGCAGTGTACTTCTTTGGTCAAGGTGAAGCGACCGGCACATCCGAGAAACTATCGGAAGATGAAATGAAAGAGTCTCTGGCTTCAGAAGGGTATGTCATCCATTCCGAAAAAGAATGGGAAGATCAGATTGCTGAAGCACAGTCTGTTAAAGATAAGGCGGAGGCGGAAAAAGAAACGGTAAAAGAACCAACAGAAAAAATCATATACCGTACTGTTCTTACTGTGTCTAAAGGCTCGACAAGCATCGATGTGGGTAAAACCCTGCAAAAAGCAAAAGTCATTAAAAATGCCAATGAGTTTTCCGACGCGGTTGAAAAGAAAGGCAAGGCCAACGGATTAAGACCTGGAACATATGTGGTGGACAGTGCGATGACGACGGAAAAAATAATTTCCATCATATTTAAATGAACATGAAAACGACCATCGATAAGATGGTCGTTTCAGTTTGTCTACGAAAGGGGTACGGTCTCATCCCGGACCCCTTTCACGATATTACCGAGGGAATGATTTCTTTTTACTGTTCCCCCCACTGGATTGACCGAGAACCCGGAGACGTTTGCGCTGAGGAGGCTTGGCAGCCAGTCGGCGGAAAGGGAGCGGGTTTCTGAAATCAACTGGAACGTTTTTTTTTTGAGGGTTAGTAATTCTGACCTTTGATTTCCATTCCAGGCACTCGCTTTCCGCGGGCGGTCCGGGAGCCTCCTCGGCGCTCGCCTGCGGGGTCTCCCTTGGCCACGCTTTTCCCGCAGGAGTCTCGTACCTTACATTCCAATCAAATGATACGTTTGTTTAGAAAAAACTTGATCACCCTTCATGTTTTTTACCGTAATCCTCAATGGATTGAAGAAATTTGCGACACTCCTGCCGAATAACTGGATTGACCGAGAACCCGGAGACTTTTGTGCTGAGGAGGCTTGGCAGACAGTCGGAAAGGAGGCGGGTTTCTGAAATCAACTGGAACGTTTTTTTAATAAAATAGAGTATAGACTGATAATAGAATATGCTGGTCTCTGTTGTTCACAACATAGGGGATGACTTTTTATTCATTCAAATAGAATGAAACCTCATTAGATTGAAGAAATTTGCGACACTCCTGCCGAATAACGGGCTAGCCGAGACCCCGGAGACGTTTGCGTCGAGGAGGCTTGGCAGCCAGTCGGCGGAAAGGGAGCGGGTTTCTGAAATCAACTGGAACGTTTTTTTATAGCTTCTTTAACTTAATCTTTGTCCGTACACCGGCCCACACTGCAATGATAAGTCCTCCAATCGTATCCGCGATTAAATCGATCATTGTATCTTTATTTCCCCCGCCTTGTAGTGTCATTCCGAATAATTGATCAGAACTAAATTCGTAAATCTCCCATATGACGCCTCCAAGTGCTGAGAAAGAGAGGGTAAACAAAAAGATGAACCAAGGGGATATCTCTTTGCCTGCATCTCTGTATACCAATCGTTCATATAAAGCAATTCCCGTAAAAGCAAGGAGGGAACCGCTTAGTAAATGCAAAAATGTGTCCCACCACCCCAGTCCATACCAACCTAAAATAGATCCTAAAAATTGTGAACCGAATAAGAAGATTAAATAGGAAATGATAATTGGCAAATTGAATTGAAGCTTGGTAAATAGGGCCAGTAAAAGGGGAATTGCCCCACATACCACACCGCCTATCGAAACCAGTGATTTGAAAGTTTCATCGGCTGTAAAGTAATAAATAGATAAAGCTGCCATGAAAAGTACATACACCAAACTTAATGAAATAACTAGCTTACGATTCATATGATTACCTCAACAAATCATCATAATTTTAATTTTTGTACACTAGAATAAATGGAAATGAGCAGGCCGCCGGTTAGACCGAAAATTATATCGTACATGGTATCTTTGTTACCGCCTCGCTGCATGGTATGAGTAAAAGTGAGATCTCCTGCGAACTCATATATTTCCCAAAAAACAGTGGAAGTGACTGAAAGTGAGAGAACAAAAAGGAAAATGACCCACCTTGAAACATCTTTTCTCGCTTTTTGAGGGATGTATAGTTTATAAAGAGCAATCCCAACAAAACCCACGAAAATACCTTTGTAGAAGTGAAGTCCAGAGTCCCACCATTTAAAATCAACATAAAAATTTGCGATGGACCCTAAAAATGTCGTACAGAAAACAAAAACATAATAACCGATTATGATTGGAATGTTAAAGGGATTATTTTTTACAAACAGTAATGAAATGGGTATAGCACTTACCAATATTCCCCCAAGAGCTACCATCCATCGGGAAGAATCATCTTTTTTGAGGTAAAAGATGAGTAAACCTGTCATGAATACAATAAAAACCAGACTAAAAATAATGATTATTTTATGTTTCAATATACTCACCTCATTCGTAAATATTCATTACGATCATATCCAATTCAGCCAGATGGAATCCGGCAAAATTGAATTTTTAGGGTATTTTTATGATGTTCTTTTTTAAATTCCCCAACTCACTTAAGTATTATCATTGTTGGCTATGATGGAGATTTTTAATGGTGACTTTAAATTTAGCCGTAATAAACAATAATAAAGGCATGACCAGACCATAAGTCGATGCATAGAATAACCATATATTCTTATTGAATTCCCCGGATGATGGGACCGTCGGAAAAACAATCAATGAATAAAAAACCATTATCATCCCTAAAGCTGTAGTAATGGGGCGATAATCTTTTATATTAAATATGTTTGAAAATACAACAACCGATACATAAAAATACATAACCGTCCTGGTATAGGTTGTAAAGATCCAAATCGTGGCAATAATAGCTTCAATCCGCATTAGGAAATTCCCCACATATATTTTTTTTGCCATCGTATAACTTGGAGCGATATTTCTTGCTGTGGTATCGGGACCAAGAACCAAGATATCCAGCATGATTACCAGAATTAAAATGATTCCTCCGATCAAAGTGCCAATATAAAAAGCTTTTCCCCCTTTTTTCCTTTCATTGACTTTTGAAGGGAAAATCATTAAGAACATAACAGGGGACAGCGTGAACACACTGACATAAAAAAGTGTCGCCCTTATGACAGGTTTGGCTCCATCTTCAAATACCGGCTGAATGTTTTGGATATTTGCTTGAGGAATGATGGAAATCAAAAAAACAGTCAGTAATATTAATACGGGTATGAAGAATATTTCCAACGTGCGTGTAAAAGTTTCCATACCAAGGCGAACTGTAAAGATCACCACTGCAGCTAACAATATATTTAAAGCTAAAAGCGGGGTATCCGGCATCCAAAAAGTTTCAATGAAATTCCCCACATAATAAGTGCTCTCGGCAGCAGTGGAAAAGGACCAGATAAAAAATGTGAGATTGATGATCTTTCCGACTAACTTACCGAAAACCTTTTCATTTATTTGATCTAGGGCGAGATCAGGATATAAATTTCCAACCCTGATGTAAAACCATACAAAAATCAATGCGATTCCTGTTCCAAATAATGCAGCAAGCCACGCATCCTGCTTTGCAAAACCAGCTAAAGGAGAAGGGGTATGTAAAATAACCGTTCCTACCGAGTACAAAAGGATTAAAATCATCAATTGATGTGATGAAATTTTGAAACTACCAGGCATTATTATTCACCTATTGGTTCCTTCCTTCTTAATACTCCTTATTTTTGGCGATTCATGTTCAAGTTATTCACACAGAAATCAATTGCCTTTCTTCAACAATCCATCCCCGTTACGTTCTTCTCAATTTTTTTATGGATTTTTTCCTGATGTAGCTTCACTATACAATCTTCGAACTCCTGTCCAAGAGAAGGTTTTTAAGTTTCTGATTTGTTATTGGTTAGAGTTTAGTGCAAATGTTAGGAATGAATTTTTAAGCATGTTAATTGCACTAGTATTATAAGTAGTATATTTCCTTCGGTATGGCACGATCCTTGCATATGATTTATTGGTATATCTAATTTATGGAGAAAGGAATGGAAACTGTTAGACATACAATCATTGAAAAATATTTAAGCCCTTGAAAGCAAATTGGACAGGTTTATATGTCAGGAAGATAAACAGGGTTCGTAAAAGGGCGGCGAAGCAATTAAACTTAAAAAGGTTAGGAGAGTATTAGCATGAAAATACCAGTGGAAAATATAGTAGAGTTAACTGTTGAACATCAATTTTTACAGGCATATCCTATATTGAGTCAGTTACGTACTGATTTGACTTTAAAGGAATATCTAGATTTATTAAGTGATATGCGTAAGGAGGGTAAACAGTTATTTGCTTTATATCATGATACAAGCATCGTAGCATTAGCAGGTATTAGCTGGCGCGAAGATTCATATAATGAACGCTATGTTTATGTACAAGATTTGGTTACTGATGTAAATCATCGTCCTAGTGGCCTTGGATATAATCTGCTCAGTTATATACATAAATGGGCGAAAGAACAAGGAGCTGAATATATTACATTGGAATCCTGAATTCTACCCCTTGACATCCATGAATGTACAATTTTTTAGGATGGAGACGGTATCTATTGGGTGTAGCCTTTTTTTCGTATATATATACCAGAGATGGAATTTTGCGACTTCAAGAGTGTGGGGAAAATTGGGGTAAAACATGAAGTTAAGTAGGAAACCAGGTATTAAGAAACTTGGGATGAAACATATATCTGAACAAGTTAAAGGAAAAAAAGTTCTATGCACCTAATCTAAGGGAATGGTGACCTGCCATCCAAAAATTGGTTGAAAGCTTTTAAAAACTCTGTGGAGGTCTGCAGAGTTTTTTCTTTTTTTGCCCCTAACCATCCTATTTTCTATCAATTTAGTCCGATAATAGATTATGCGAATATTGGCAATCTATGCATTTACTCATAGGATACTTTTAAACATGACTTTCAATGAATTTGATTTAGATTGTACTGCAGGATGCCTATAAACGATTAGATGAGGCAACTGTCGCCATAGGCAAGAAAGTTGGGATTAAAAGAAAATTAACATCCAAATTACCTTAAGTATTTTCATCGTAAACTGCCTGCAATTGATGCTAAGATAATCCTTTTTTTATGCCGGATTATACCTGCTGATCTGACTCCAAAAGACAAATAGTGTCAGGGTTTGCAAAGATGGCGGAAAGTGGTTTGTATTTATCGTGTTTTGAATTCTCTGGAAAATAGTCTAGGTACAGAAAGTCTATATCCGAGCCACCTTCAGCAACCTTTAATTAAATTATCGATGAATGGAGCGTGATTGTTGGAGAAAAAAATTATCATGTCTACAATGATTTAGCTCTTTATTAATTGCAATTTATTTTACTTAGATGGATATAATTGCAGCCAAGGTGAAAACATAATTTTAACTAGCTTATGGTTATGAGGGGGTTAGCATTGAAATCTCGAGTTCCTATCCCATTGAGGAAGTTAATTGAAGATAAACAATCAGTGAAAAATAAAAAACAACAAGAAGAGCTAAATCAAAGCGGAAATCCAAACTCCAGCAAAACTAAAAATCAAAGCCAAAATCCAGTTCAAAATGCTCAAAACAGAAGTAAAGACTCAAAGAATCATCAAACCAAACTTATATCCTCTGATCTTCAATATAATTTTGATCATATTAAGAAAACGTTAGGAAATAGTTCAGACATAATTATAAGGGATTTTCAAGCAGGTAAAAATGGGGAAATTAAGTTAGGCATCGTTTACACAGATGGATTAACGGATTCAGCTTCCATCCAAGATTTAATCCTCGACACTTTGATGGTTGAAATTCGGAACTCTGACTTGGACGTGGAGGTCCCTGATTGTTTTGAAATGATAAAATCACATACTCTGCCTATAGGGGAAATAGTGGAAATAACTGATTTTCAAAAGTTTTTTAACCATGTTTTATCGGGAGACACGATGTTATTATTGGACGGCTCCACTAAAGGAATGGCACTCGGTTCAAGAAATTGGGTCGATCGCGGGGTTCAAGAACCTTCCTCCCAAACAGTAGTAAGAGGACCAAAGGATGGGTTTACTGAAACGCTGCGGACAAATACTGCTTTAATACGACGGAGAATAAAAGATCCTAGCCTATGGCTTGAAACAAAGCAGATTGGAGAAAAAACGCAAACGGACGTTGCGATTATGTATTTAAAAGGTGTTGCCAATGATAAAACGGTTTCAGAATTGCAAAGCCGGTTAAATCGAATCAATATAGATGCGATTCTTGAGAGTGGATACATTGAAGAGCTTATTCAGGATGAAGTATACACTCCATTTCCAACCATTTATAATACGGAACGTCCTGATGCTGTAGCCGCTGCCATTTTAGAAGGAAGGATTGCGATACTGGTTGACGGAACGCCGTTTGTCCTTATCGTTCCAGCACTGATGGTGCATTTTTTCCAGTCGAGTGAAGACTATTATCAACGGGCAGACATTGCAACATTAATTCGAGTATTACGGTATTTATCTTTTTTCCTTGCTTTGCTTACACCGTCACTTTATGTAGCTGTCTCGACTTTTCATCAAGAAATGCTTCCTACTCCATTACTCATAAGTCTAGCCTCACAACGAGAGGGAGTTCCTTTTCCTGCTTTTGTGGAGGCGATGCTGATGGAGGTAGTGTTTGAAATTTTGCGTGAGGCAGGTGTGAGGATGCCTAGGGCAATCGGTTCATCCATTTCCATCGTTGGTGCATTAGTTATTGGGCAGGCTGCTGTCGAAGCAGGGTTCGTTTCAGCAACGATGGTTATCATCGTCGCATTAACAGCCATCAGTAGTTTTGTGTTTCCATCCAATAGTATGGCCATAGCTTTTCGGATGCTTCGTTTTTTGTTCATGATCCTTGCCGCTACATTTGGATTATACGGGATCATTTTGGGGCTGATCGTGGTGGTCCTGCATTTAAATAGCTTACGATCTTTTGGTTTACCATATTTAGCTCCAAATGCACCATTCATTTTACAAGATCAAAAAGACAACATCATTCGTATGCCACATTGGTCATTAGTAAAGCGGCCTCGATTGATCAGTAAAAATGATACAGACAGAGGAGATGTCAGTTCTCCGAAACCACCTAGATAAAATTGATGGGATTATGAGGGTTTTACGATGAAAAAAATGCTAAAGGTATTTTTAATGTTACCTATAATTTGTTTATCCGGCTGTTGGAGCAGCATTGAGTTGAATGAACTTGCCATCGTTACTGCCATGGGAATTGATAAAACGGAAGATGGGTATCTTGTCAGCGTCCAAGTTCTAAATTCGAGTGAACTGGCAGGTGATGCCAGGTCCGGCCGTACGGAAGTTGTAACCTTCAGGAAAAGTGGTAAAACCATTGCTGAAGCAATTAGAAGCCTATCAACTGATATACCAAGAAGGTTATATGTCGCACATCTTCGTGAAATTGTCTTTGGTGAGGAAATGGCCAGGGCAGGAATTGCAAAACCTCTGGATGTCCTTTCCCGGCAGAAGGAGTTGCGTTCCGATTTCTATATGACCGTTGCGAAGGGTTCAACTGCTTATGATACGCTTAATGTTCAAACGGCTCTTGAAAAAATACCGGCAAATAAAGTGTTTGATTCCTTGGAAAATTCAGAGAGAAGATGGGCGCCGACAAGGACGGTCACTTTGGATGAGCTGGTCAGCAGTATCGTCAGTAAAGGCAGACAGGCCATGCTAACGGGGATTTACGTTTATGGTGATCCCGAATCAGGAAGCAATGTTACGAATGCACAAAATATTTCCCCGAAATCCGGCTTGCGTTTGGATTATCTTGGAGTATTCAAGAAGGATAAACTTGTCGGCTGGTTAAACAGGAACGATAGTAAAGGTGTTAGTTACATTACAGATCATGTTAAGTCCACTGCGGTAAATATTCCATGTGAAGGTGACCAAATTACGGTTAACACGACTAGTTCAAAAACGAAAATCAAGGGGGAAATGGAAAAAGGAAATCCGAAAATTGATATAAATGTCACCACAGAAGGGAGTATAGGTGAGGTAGAATGCACGATCGATTTATCTAAACCCGAAAAAATCGAAGAATTGAATAAAAGATACGAAAAAGATATTAAAGCTAAAATAGAAGGATCGATAAAAACGCTTCAAGAGAAGTATCAAAGTGACATCTTCGGTTTCGGTGACGAAATTCATAGAACCGATCCTGAAGCATGGAAACGTTTAGAAGGAAATTGGGAGCAGGAATTCGCAAATTTAGACGTGAATGTAACCGTTAAAGCAAAGATTCGCAATTTAGGAACGATATCAGAATCCTTTCAAAAAGAAATCGAGGAGTAAAGATCAATGTGGGCAATTATTGGAACAGTGTGTACTGGTGCTATTATTTCATTTTTCGAAATACCTCCTCTTATTAAAAAAAAATGTTGGAAGGAAATTGTCATTTTTATTTTATTACTATTACTTGGCATGACGTTGAGTATTTTAATTATCAAGGATATTACCATTCCCACTCCCATCGACTGGATAACGAAAATATATAGTCCACTCGCTCATTTCATGGATCGTATTTTATCCTAGGGGGGTATCGAATATGCTCGAAAAAGGAAAAATCAGCTCTGGTGAATTTCTTATAATGGTCATCATATTCACCATAGGAGGAGCGATACTTACTTTACCTTCCGTACTTGTTTCATTAGCAAAACAGGATGGCTGGATTGCCTATATTATCGCTACTCTCATCGGTTTATGTTTCGTTTTCTTATTTATCCGGCTCGCCTCGCTCTACCCATCCATGACTTATATAGAAGTTAATGAAAAAATATTTGGGAAATGGATCGGAAAAATCTCGGCCCTGCTATTCCTATTTTATTTATATTACCTTTCTTCTGCGTTACTTAGTGAAATTGGGAATTTTTTTTCAACACAGGTTCTGGTTGAGACACCTATGGAAATGATTATGATCTTGTTTATATTAACAAGCTTATTTGGTGCACGGCTAGGATTGGAAGTTATCTGCAGGACTGCATTAATCTTTTTTCCTTGGCTTGTACTGCTGCTTTTCATATTATTCGTATTTCTTATCCCGGATATCAAAATCGAAAATATGCAACCTGTATTTGAAGAAGGCATGAAACCGATAGTGAGGGGATCATATCACTCATTAGCACTGCCTTATGTTCAGCTTGTTTTCTTTTTAATGATCACCCCATATGTAAATGAAAAGGCTGAAATGAAGAAAAACTTTTATTTAGGGACTATATTAGGTGGCGGCGTTCTATTCTTAGTGATCGTTTTCAGTATCCTTGTATTGGGTGCTGATAATACAGCAAGGTTAACTTACCCTTCTTATAAACTGGGAATGATGATAAGCATTGGTAATTTTTTTGAAAGGGTCGAGGTCATTGTGGCCTTCATTTGGGTTTTTACAGAGTATTTTAAGTTGACCATATGCTTTTATGGACTCGCCCTGGGACTAGCTCAATTGCTGGGTATGCAAAATTACAAAATACTTCTATTCCCATTAGCTTTTCTAATTCTCACTTTTACCATCTTTTCGCATCCCGATATCGTGCATTATCAAAACTTCATGGCTACAGCTTGGACACCATTATCCTTAACGATTTGTTTTATTCTGCCATTGTTATTATTAATGGTTGGGAAAATTAGAAAAAAGTAAGAAGGGGTTGCATCATATTTGATGTTCTAGTGGACGTCATGAAAATTGATGGGCAATTCAGCAGCTAACTGATTCAAGGAAGGGAGTAAATAAAATATTCTGACAAATTCATTGACTAAAGAAAGTTGATGATTTAATATAACAATTCCTTTCAAGTTATATTGTGTAGAAGAAAACTATTTGGAAACATAGTCATTTTTCACTATTAACACAAAGTGTTAAAAATGTCAGAATAGTAGTAATAGTTATTCTTTTATGGTTATCATATTTGATAAGGAGGGTTTTTATTGAATTTAAAAAAGAAAGTTCTAGCAGTTTCATTATCTAGTTTAATGACGTTAAGTGCAGTAACGGCTTTTTCACTACCAGTCGGAGCGGTTGGTAATGGTCCAAGTGCTGGAAATGGTCAAGTGACAACTTCAAATCTTCATACATATGAAAGCCTGGTAAGCTATCTTGAAACGCAGGACGCTAAACAAGAAAGGCTGGCACTGGAAGTAATCGGGGAAACGGTAAAAGGGAGGGATATTTACCTGGCGAAGTACATTTCAAATCCTAAGAATCCTACAATACTATTTTTAACTCAACAGCATGGAAATGAACAACTGACTACAGAGGGTGCTCTCGAATTCATTAAACATCTAGGCACGAACAAGACTAAAGGTATTTTGGAAAATGTTAATATACTGATCATTCCCATGCTAAATGCAGATGGGGCCATGGGAGATGTTAATTTCCCTCTAGATGACTATTTAGCAAAAGGTGATCGACATCTAACACGGGCAAATGCAAATGGGATCGACTTAAACCGTGAGCATGATAAAAAAACTGATTCCATGCAAGTAGAGGTAAAGGCTTTACACGAAAATGTATTCGCGAAATACGATATAGATTACATGATAGATTTACATCATCAAGGGACGTTAAGCGAAACATATGGTGAACTTGTTTCAGGTTCAATTCTTTATCCAACAAACGCTAACGTAAAGCCTGAAGTGTTAGAAGCGTCAAAAAAACTGGGTGCTGTCGTATATAACTCCATTGAACCATCTGGTTGGGGACATATTGGTAGGTATGATGGCGGTTCTGGAGAAAATATAGGCCGTAATGGTGCAGCCGTCCGTTATGATATTGCCACACTGCTCTTTGAGATGCGAGGTATGTCGGACCACAATGTCGAGTCAGTAGCGCTTGGGCAAAAAAGTAATGGCTATCTAATTAAGCAAACAGTAACCACTTTGGATGCAGCTGTAAGAGCTCTTGCCGATGATTCAATTGAAACTGTTGATGCAAGCTTTTGGGACACCCTGCCAACACAAACCAATCGTCCTGGGGCAGAAGCAGACGAATAAAATGATGACACATCCCATTTTCAGAGGGATGTGTTTTTTATTTTTCCACACCGATAGAAGCACGAACTTGTTATATGAAATGATTTATAGTGGAAATAGCAGGACAAGAATAAAGATTACATAGAAAAAAGGCATCTGCTTTCACTGATAGCAGATGCCTTTTGAACGATTACAGTTTGGACCTGAAATGTCCCTTCATTAATTGTCGGTGTTTGCTCCTATAAACTTTTTTCGGCTGAATTCTCCTTTTTTTGTTCTTCTTTTAGTCGTAAGGCTACTAAACTGGCAAAGTCATGAATGATGGTGGCTGCCAATAGTGATGTAATTTGTGTTGGATCGTACGGTGGGAGGACTTCCACCAGGTCGAACCCAATAAAGTTGAATCCTTGCAGTGAGCGTATCATCTCCAGGGTTTCAAAGCTATTTAGACCGCCGACCTCCAAGGTGCCAGTTCCAGGAGCACAGGATGGATCGACAAAATCAATATCAAAGGTCAAGAAACATGGCGTATCCCCAATGGTTTTCTTGACTTCCTTCACGACGTCTTCGATCCCTCTTTTCTTCAGCTCGGGCGTAGTTATTACATTGTAGCCTAGATCCGTACTGGAATCTATATCTCCTGGATGATTGAGCGTACCTCTTATGCCAATCTGGAAAACTTTATCTGTTTGGAGCAAGCCTTCCTCATATGCACGGATAAACGGGGAACCATGCCAGTATTTTTCATCATAATAAGTATCCCAAGTATCTGTATGTGAATCAAAATGAAGAAGTGCAACAGGACCGTGTATTTTTGCGGCAGCTCTTAGATTAGCCAATGTTACTGAATGATCTCCTCCGATGCCTATTGGAATGATGCCGTTTTTCATCAAGTCTGCCATAGCTTTTTCAATTAACTCATAGCTTCGATGTATATTATGGGGAATCACCGAAACATCCCCAATATCAATTGCATTGCATTCGTCAAACGGAAATACCTTGTGAATGGGATGATAAGGAAACAACGTCATCGATGCCTGGCGGACTGCCTGTGGAGCAAACCGGGCTCCTACCCTGAATGAAGCAGCTGTATCAAAAGGCATACCTATCACTGCCAATTTGGCATTTTCTCTTGAAGAAGGTAAGCGCATAAATGATCCGGTGGTACAAAACTCTGGCATTACATCAGGGGATAAAGGATATTTCATTTTTTCTATTCCTCCATTTTCTTATAACTATTATTGTTTTGAAACTCATATAGGTGAATTCCTATAGAATATTTATTATGCAATTATCATGCCAAGTTACAGGAAGTGATTTTATGAGGGGTTTAACCAAAAACATTGGCTTGGGGTATGCAAAGAAGAATAATTTATGGGGAATTGAATCGCCAAATAAGAGTTGCTGAAAGACATCATATCTATGAATCAATCATTTGCCGTTAAAAATACAGGAATTAAGTAGCGTTTTTGGCTTATTTCGTTTTTCAAAGTAAACCTTAATCATATGGCACGGAATTTGCATAAAGGTATACAGGTAAAACTTTTAAAAAAGAGGGAGGCATGGGGATTATTCTAGTTAAGAAATTGAATCTACTGGTTTGAAAGCGGTTTCAAGGAGGAATGATAGGTGGAAAATGAAGTTACATTGAAAAGATCACTGAAATTATGGCAAATCGTTATGATGGGGTTAGCATATATGACACCCATGGTCGTATTTGATACATTTGGCATTGTATCTGGGATTACGGGCGGCCATGTGCCGACTGCCTATATCGTTGCATTGTTGGGGGTGCTTTTTACAGCTGCAAGCTATGGAAAACTTGTAAAGGTTTTTCCTGCTGCAGGTTCTGCTTACACTTATACTCAAAAGGCCATGAACCCGCATTTAGGATTCCTTGTAGGATGGTCTTCGCTGTTAGACTATTTGTTTTTACCTATGGTAAATGCATTGTTAACCAAAATTTATCTGACAGCATTATTTCCAGGAGTTCCTACATGGATTTGGGTAGTATTATTCGTAGCAATCGTCACCATACTCAATCTCCGGAGCGTCAATGTACTTGCTAACTTTAATGCGCTATTTGTTTTAATTCAGATTGCCATCATGGCAGTGTTCATCATTCTTGTTGTCCAAGGGTTGAATGATGGCGAAGGTACAGGAGAAGTGTTTACGATAACGCCTTTCGTAAATGAAGGAATGGACTTTTCGGCAATAATTACCGGGGCCACGATCCTTTGTTTTTCCTTTTTGGGATTTGATGCGGTAACGACACTATCTGAGGAAACGCCGGATCCGAAAAAAACGATTCCAAAAGCGATATTTTTAACTGCACTTTGGGGTGGAATCATCTTCATTACCGCATCTTTCTTTATTCAGCTCTTTTTCCCGGATATTTCCCGTTTTAAGGAACCGGATGCTGCATTACCGGAAATCGCCCTTTATGTAGGTGGGAAGCTATTTCAATCCATTTTTCTTTGTACGACTTTCGTCAATACGCTAGCCTCGGGACTAGCATCGCATGCCAGCGTTTCCCGTCTTTTGTATGTTATGGGGCGTGATAAAGTGTTTCCGGAAAAATGGATTGGATTTATTCATCCTAAGTGGAAAACACCAGCCATTAATGTACTCATAGTTGGAGTCATTTCAATGTCGGCTTTATTCTTTGATCTAGTGACAGCCACGTCACTGATCAACTTTGGTGCATTAATGGCATTTACCTTTGTAAATCTGTCAGTGATCAGCCATTTTATCATTCGGGAAAAGAAGCACCGAACGATAAAGGGGTGTATTCAATACTTAATAATGCCTTTAATTGGAGCTATAGCAATTGGCATTCTATGGATCAACCTTGAGGCAAGTTCCCTAATAATGGGGACAAGTTGGTTCATTATTGGTTTTTGTTATCTATTATATATCACAAAGGCATTCCGGAAGGCTCCGCCCCAATACCAAGTTGAAGAAATTCAGCTATGAGACTTTGCAAGTAAAAACTCATCCGATAAGAATGAGTCAGTTTGTAGCCAAAAAGGTTTTGGAATCGTTTCATTCCAAAACCTTTTTGGTTTTTTATTTGAATGAAGCAGGTATAGGGAATGGTTGACCTCGGCCCCTTTGCCAACTCCAGTTGTCCTTCTTCTTTAAGTTCATCACAGCGAAAGTAGGCGTCATCTAGTTTGTCACCGACTGACGCATCCTAAAAGGATGCGTTTTTTTCTATGTATTTAATCATCACTTGTTACATATGCAAACCTGAATTGCTTATGAATTAATACATATATCCTGATGATTGTATGTGTGATCAAATGGCGGTGTATTGCTATCCGTACTGTATCCTCAAAGCTGGCATGAAAGTTGCTTAATAAGTAATAAGAATAAAAGTGAGGTGCTAAAATGACAGAGAAAATTAAGGTTATTGAAAAACGTCAATTGGATAATCCACTGCAAGAATTCCAGGATATCTTAAAAGAAGCGATTGAAGTTTTGGACTATCCAGATCAAGTTTTTGATTTTCTAAAAGCGCCAATGCGTTTTCTGGAAGTCTGTATTCCTATTCAAATGGATAATGGAGAGACAAGGATGTTTCAAGGGTATCGGGCTCAACATAATGATGCAGCCGGTCCTACCAAAGGGGGGATTCGGTTTCACCCGGATGTCACTCCTGAAGAAGTTAAGGCATTGGCCGGATGGATGAGCTTGAAATGCGGAATAACCGATCTTCCATATGGAGGGGCAAAAGGCGGCATTGTGTGTGATCCCAGACAGATGAGTTCATCTGAGCTTGAACGATTAAGCAGAGGGTATGTCAGGGCAGTAAGTCAAATTGTGGGCCCTACAAAAGATATTCCGGCACCTGATATGTATACGAATTCACAAATCATGGCCTGGATGCTGGATGAATATGATCACATCAGGGAATTCGATTCACCAGGCTTCATTACAGGAAAGCCTCTTAGATTAGGAGGATCGAAGGGCAGGGAAAAGGCCACTTCCAAGGGAGTATTATATACACTTCAAATGATATGTGATTTAAAGGGGATTCCTATTGAAGGCATGCGGGTAATCATCCAGGGATTCGGGAATGTTGGCAGTCATTTAGCATTGTATTTACATGAAATGGGGGCCAAAGTTGTCGGAATAGCGGATGAGCTTGGAGGTTTATATGATCCGAATGGATTAGACATTCCTTACCTTTTGGAGAACAGGGACTCTTTTGGGGTCGTTTCGAACTTATACAAAGATTCATTATCCAATCAGGAATTATTGGAAAAAGAGTGTGATGTGCTGATTCCCGCAGCTATTAGCGGAGTGGTGAATAAGGATAATGCAAAACGACTGAGATGTGAAATCCTGATTGAAGCAGCAAATGGGCCGACGACAAAGGAAGCGATCAAAATTCTCGATGATAAAGGTATAGTGCTAGTCCCGGATATTTTGGCGAATTCAGGAGGGGTGATAGTCTCGTATTTTGAATGGTGCCAGAACAACCAAGGTTATTACTGGACGGAAGAGCTTGTAGATGAACGTTTGAAGGAAAAGATAACGGCCAGCTTTTTGAATGTCTACCATACTTCCCAAAAATATTCCGTGAACATGAAAGTGGCTGCATATATTGAAGGGATTCGCAAAATAGCAGAAGCATCCCAGCTTCGGGGCTGGGTCAGGTTCTGAACGAATTTAGGGCTTACAAGAAAGGAGGCAATCCGTTGAATTTTGATATTCTTTCCGAAAGTAAAGAAAACCAGGCCATTCATCATTATTGCTTATTGTCACAAGATTATCGATATGATGTGACCATTGTATATTCGGCCCAGTTTTTCGGTAAAGCAATGGTGACTTCCATGCAAAGCGGAAGAATGATCCTGCTTTGTGCCAATGATATTAATTTAGATCAATACTGGGCTCCGACCCTTGGCATTGAACAAGAAGATATATCTGAGTTCCAAAACTTTCTCAAGTTAGTTTTACAAACCCCATTTCATTTTGAAGAATACTGAAGGAAGGAATGATATAAATGTACGTCGATGTGATTCTTAGCCCTTGTGATGGCAGGATTGAAAAAATTTCAATATCCAAAAACTCCAGATTTTACGAATGGGAACAATTATTTCAGGTTAAGAAGGCAGATGGAAGTGTGGAAATCATTGATATTGGTGTAAGCGGGAAAATAGAATCATTGGAGGTATTGGAGGGCGAACCAGTGGTGGCCGGCGAGGTCCTCGCCTATTTCAGGGAAGATTTATTCGTGACCGGCAGCGATTGATATATAAACGAAAAGAAGATGAAATGATTCATCTTCTTTTTCGGCTTATCCGATAACCCTCCACTGCTCTCTTATTTTCATGTTCCCCTATACCCCAATTTTGCAGAAACCCTATTGCCAGTTTCCATCACATTCTTAATGAGGAAATCAAGTCTTTCATCTGTCAGGTTAAAGCTGACAAAACCAATGCTCACCGCACCGTGAACTTCCCCAAAATGGTTCAATATCGGCACGGCAACAGAACATGTTCCCTCTGTTCTTTCACTGTGACTGATTCCATGTCCCTTCATTTTAGTCTCTTGCAATATATCCCAAAAAGCTGCTCTTTCTTGAGGTGGCAGAAGAGTATCCACGATTTTTTTTGTTTGATTATATGGCATATAGGCTAGCATCGCTTTATTGGCAGCGCCGATATGCATAGGTACTCGTGAGCCAAGCTGGTCATAAACCCGGATTTGGCTTTTTTCACTGTCGATTCTTTCGATTACGAGTGATTCCATCCCGACTGGTTGGCTAAGATAGACGCTTTCTTCCACTTTGTTCATCAGCCTTTCCAGTTCAGGCCTTATTTGGCTAATATAATCCATTTTGTCATACATACGTAAACCATATTCGAGCCAAATATTCCCCAAACCATATTGTTTGGATTGCCCGTCCTGTTGAATTAATCCATGCAAGGACATTGCTTTTAACAAACGATGCATGGAGCTGACAGGAAGATCACATTCTTGGGAAAGTTCCGTAATTGACAGCCAGTTTTCCGATGAATTGGATACCAGCACCTTTATAACGTTCATTGCACGGTCAATTGATTGCATAAACAAACCACCTATCTTTCAATCCAAGTTAAATGAAGTATTAATTTATTTGAAAATTTAAAACATATTGACATTATAACAAAACTAAATTTATAATAAAAGAAAAATTCCTATTAGCGGAAACGTTTTCCGATATGCGGAAAAGGAGGGGGAGGCAGTGACTTATTGTTCGTCCATGTACAAACCATTGGAACATGTCATTGTAAAACATCCGAAAGAAGCTTTTATTAGTCAAGAGCATTTAAGCCAAACATGGCGGAACTTCAACTTTCTGGAAGAGCCAGATTTCAACGAAGCGCTAACGGAGTATCGTGACTTTATTTCCATTTTGGAGAAATATGTTCCAAACATCGATTATTTGCCAGCATCTTCGGTAGTCGGCATTGATTCCTTATATGCGCATGACCCGGTCAAATTCACAAGCCAAGGGGCCATCATTTTAAAGTCCGGGAAAGAATCGAGGCAGCCTGAAGCGAATGTATACAAGGAATTTTGTAAGGAAAAGAACATCCCGATCATTGGGTATTTAACGGGTGATGCGGTCGCGGATGGCGGTGATATCGTTTGGCTTGATGATAAGACCTTGGTTGTCGGACATGGTTATCGTACAAACGCTGAAGCCATTCGGCAATTAAAGGAAATGACCGCACATCTGGTGGATGAATTCATCGTAGTTCAGCTTCCGCATGATCAAGGAGAGGCAGAGTGTCTCCATCTTATGTCTTTCATCAGTATGGTCGACCATGATTTAGCGGTAGTTCATTCCCGTCTTATGCCTGTCTTTTTCAGAAAACTGCTTATTGAACGAGGCATTCAGCTTATCGAAGTGCCGGTTGATGAGTACTTGAACTTGGGTTGTAATGTGCTTGCCATCGCTCCGCGGGTTTGCGTGATATCTTCTGGGAACGCTTACACGAAGCAAAGGCTTATTGATGCGGGAGCAACAGTTTATGAGTACAAAGGGACTGAAATCAGTTTCAAAGGCACTGGCGGTCCTACCTGTTTAACCTGCCCGGTGGTGCGCGCAAATAATGATGAAGGGGGATTGGAATGAGTCAATTACTATGGGGTACTCCAGAAACGCTCCGTGCTTTGTTGTGTGAACTTGTTAGCTGGGAAAGCCGTTCTCTTACACCAGGGGAGCGGATGTTCCCTTATAAGGTACAAGAGAAATTAAGGGAGCTTGATTATTTTAAAAGGAATCCGGCATACTTATCGCTTCACGAGGCAGATTTAGGAAGGAATTTTGTCAATGCCTTTTATAATCATCCCGATAGCAAGGAGACTGTTGTATTAATTAGCCATTTTGATACGGTTCATACTGAAGAATACGGTGATCTTGAGTCTCTTGCATTTCAACCAGAGGAGCTCACGAAAAAACTTCATGACAGGAAAGATGAACTGCCGGAAGAAGCTCGCATTGATCTGGAATCAGGAAAGTACTTGTTTGGCAGAGGAACGATGGATATGAAAATGGGGCTTGCCCTTCATATGGCTATTATCGAAAAGGCAAGCATCGAACAATGGCCGATCAATCTCCTGCTGTTAACGGTTCCAGATGAGGAAGTGAATTCTGCGGGAATGAGGGCTGCAGTTAAAGAACTTGTGACTTTACGTGATAAATATGACCTTTCCTATAAAATGTTTTTTAATAGTGAACCGTCCTTTTCACAGAAACCGGGCGATAATAGACATTATATTTATTCCGGAACTTTGGGGAAAATCATGCCGGCTGCCCTTTTTTATGGGAAAGAAACTCATGTAGGTGAGCCATTAAAGGGCATAACGGCTAACTATATAGCCTCGTTCCTCACGCAGCTCATGGAGTGGAACACTCTTTTTCTGGAAAGTGACCTTGGCGAGGAAACACCTTTACCAGTATCGCTTCAGCAAAAAGATCTAAAACTACAATATTCAACACAGACACCTTATCGGGCAGCAGCGCTTTATAATGTGTTCATCATGAAAAGAACAGCTGCAGAAATAATGGATCTATTCGAGCAGGTTGCAAACGAAGCAGCGATGAAATGCAATGAATCTTATAAAGAGCTTTGTCTGCGTGAACAAATTGAAGGTGTAGGCGAAGTACAAGTGTTGCGCTATGAAAAGTTACTTTCATATGCCGAGGGTAAATTTGGCGGGAGGTTTGTTGAGGAAATAAAGAGTGAAGTTAAAGGAAACACCGATTTGGATGAGCGGGAAAAATCAGTGCGGATCGCTGAAAAATTGATGATACAATGTCAGGAGCTTTCACCCGCCATTGTATTGCTGTTCGCACCGCCATATTATCCAGCCGTCAATACGTCCGATGATCCGCTGATCATCAAATCTGTGAAATTAATGAAGGAAACTGCCAGCTTGCTTGATTGTGAAGTCAGCCAAATTCATTATTTTAATGGCCTTTGCGATTTAAGCTATGTTCAATATAGTGATGAGTCCGATGGCTGGACGGCTTTTGAAAAAAATACACCAGTCTGGGGCGATACTTACAGCATTCCTTTTGCCGATATGCAAAAACTTCAGGCACCCGTACTTAATGTGGGTCCGTTCGGCAAGGATGCACACCAGCGTACTGAGCGCCTTCACATCGATAGCGCCTTCGTCCATACGCCGGTTATGCTGGAAAAGTTAATAAAGAGTATGTTTAAGTGTTTGGTAGAGAAGTGATGGTCCGACAGGAGAACTGGATTAAAAGTATAAAACTTTAACTGGGGGTATTTATATGAATGACCTGCCTGGTGGTCAAATCACTTCCGAGCCGCTTAATCCGAATAATAAGCCACTTAACCAACTAACACAGTTACCGGAAAATGGGATTAATCCTTTTGTATTAATGTTTATCGTAATTGTAATAGTGACGGTTTTAACATATATCTTACCAGCTGGCCAATATGAGAGAATTGAAAAGGATGGCCGAAGTGTAGTCGATCCTGCTTCTTTTGAATTCGTTGAATCAACACCAGTGGGATTATTGGAAATGTTCAGCAGTATTCACGCAGGGATGATTGAAGGAGCGTCAATAATCTTGTTCGTCTTTTTGTTTGGCGGAGCACTGGGAATCATGCAGGCAACAGGGGCACTGGATTCTTTCATTAAGTTTGTGGCTGTCCGATTCGGAACAAAAGAGAAATTGCTTATTCCGTTGATGGTATTAATCTTCGCATCGTTAGGGACACTGATCGGGTCTGCTGAAGATGCATTAGTTTATATCGCAATCATTGTTCCGATGACGATTGCATTAGGCTTTGATGCACTTACTGGTTTTGCGATCGTCATCCTTGGAACATTGGCGACTGGATTCATTTCGGGCATTACGAACCCATTTAATGTTGGAGTTGCCCAAAGCATTGCTGAATTGCCCATGTATTCGGGAATGGGATTGCGAATCGCTCTTCTTGCGGTGTTTTATGTCGTTACAGTATTGTACATCTATTTCCATGCCATGAAGGTTAAAAGAAACCCTGAACTGGGGGAGTATGGGAAATTCAGGCGTGAAGAACATGCACACCTTGATAAAAACTTTAGGATGAGCAAAAGACATTGCGCTGCTTTAATTATTTTATTGGTGAATTTCATTCTATTAGTATATGGAGTTATTAAATTAGGATGGTATATAAGTGAAATTGGCGGCTTGTTTTTATTAAGCGGGATCATAATGGGCCTAATTGGAGGCTTAACTCCGTCAAAGATGGCTAATGGTTTTATTTCGGGAGCAGGCGATATGGTTTCAGGGGCATTGATAATAGGCGTTGCGCAGACAATCTTGGTCATCATTACAAGTGGCGGATTGCTTGATACTATTTTATATTATGCTGCAGGATTGGTTGAGCAGCTTCCTCCCGCCATAAATGCAATCGGAATGTTCATTGTCCAATTATTCCTTAACTTCATTGTTCCATCCGGAAGTGGACAAGCAGCATTGACGATGCCGATCATGGCTCCATTAGCGGATATAATGGGTGTGACAAGACAAACGGCAGTTTTAGCTTTCCAATTAGGGGATGGGATATCGAATATGATATTTCCGACTTCTGGAGTGCTATTGGCTGGACTGGCAGTGGCAGGCATATCATTTACGAAATGGGTAAAATGGGTATTTCCCTATCTTTTGATTCAGGTTGCGATAGCGATTATCTTTTTGATCATTGCTCAAAGCATACAGTATGGCCCTTTTTAAAGATTAAAAATCGGAATATTGGCACTATTGGATGGAGGAGGCATTTATGATGAAGACAATAGAGGAGACAGTTGTGGATGAAGTGATTTCATGGAGGCGTCATTTTCATGAAAATCCGGAGCTCTCGTATCAGGAGCACCAGACTTCCGAATTCATCTATAGGAAATTAAAAACCTTTACAGGATTAGAAGTGACAAGACCTACCGAAACGAGCGTTTTAGCGGTTCTCAAAGGAGCTGAAAAATCACCCCGAAAATCGAATACCATTTCCTTTCGTGCAGATATTGATGCACTCCCGATTGAAGAGGAAGCAGATATTGAATATAAATCAATAAATCCTGGGGTTATGCATGCTTGCGGACATGATGCACATGCTGCGATGTTATTAGGTGCTGCTAAAGTCCTCTCTGGCAAAAAAGATGCAATTAATGGGGAAATCAGGTTCATTTTCCAACACGCCGAAGAAGTTCTGCCAGGAGGAGCTCAGGAATTGGTGAAAAAAGGGGTCATGGAAGGAGTGGATTATGCATTCGCACTGCATGTTACTCCTTATGAACGAACAGGAACAATATGTTTAAGGGAAGGGGTATTTTGTGCAGCAGCCGATGATTTTGAAATTAAAATTATTGGTCAGGGCGGTCATGCGTCGACTCCGGAATTAACGGTAGATCCGCTTATCATTGGTGCAGAAATCACGACGAATATTCAACATATCGTTTCCAGAAAAATTTCAGCTCTTAGGACACCTGTCATTTCAGTCACCCAGTTCCATTCCGGAAGTGCGCTCAATGTCATACCTGAATATGCAGAAATCGGTGGCACCATTCGTTCCTTGGACTCTGATAGCCGAGTGAAAGCAAGGGAGTATCTAGAGCAAATCGTTAAGGGGATTTCAGAAGCACATGGGGCAAAATGTGAAGTCACTTGGTATTTAGGGTATCCAGCAGTGGTAAATGATAAAGCTGCCGTTGATATTTCAAGAACGGTCATGGAGGGGATTTTTGAAGAAAATAATATCATCCAGGTTGATGATCCTATGTTTGGGACAGAAGATTTTTCGGCTTTTTCCGAAATCGTTCCCTCTTCCATGCAATTTCTAGGCGTCCATGATAATGAGTTTGGAAAAGCTTATCCTTTGCACCATCCTAAATTTAAAATCGATGAGAAGGCTTTAGGGTATGGAGTAAGATATTTTGTAGGAATAGCGGATAAATTATGCGGTCATCAAAATAATTGAGAAAGCATGGGCTCAGAAGGGACACCCATTATAGTTAAGAAAGGCTTTCGGTTGCCTCTTCTCTCGCTTTTGTCATAGTTAAGCAGCTGCTTGAACAGTAAAAAGGTCAATTTACCGAATTTTTTAAAAATAAGCTACCTATTCAGGAGGAATATATATGTTTAATCACGCGATTGTAAGAAAGATTGGAAAAAGTTTTGTAAATGGATTAACAACATCGGATTTAGGAAACCCGGATTATGAAAAAGCGCTTGTACAACACGAGGCTTATGTAGAAGCATTAAAACGCTGCGGTGTGAAAGTGACCGTTCTCGAATCGGATGAGAGATACCCTGATTCCACGTTTGTGGAAGATACCGCGGTGTTGACGCCAAAGTGTGCCCTTGTAACCAATCCTGGTGCAGAAAGCCGGAATGGTGAGATTAATGAAATGAAAGAAGTTTTAAAGGACTTTTATGACACAATCGAATATATTCAATCTCCAGGTATGTTAGATGGCGGAGATGTAATGCAAGTTGAAGATCACTTCTATGTTGGCCTTTCAACTAGAACAAATGAAGCTGGTGCTCTGCAGTTCAAAGATATTATGGGTAAATATGGTTATGGCACGACCATCATTCCCCTTAAGAAATTCTTTCATTTAAAAACGGGCGTCAATTACCTGGGAGACAATAATTTATTAGTGGCAGGGGAATTCATTAATCACGAGGCTTTTACTAGCTTCAATCAAATAACCGTAAAACAGGAAGAAGAATATTCCGGTAACTGCGTCAGAATGAACGATTGCGTTATTGTCCCTAAAGGATTTGAGGGTACAAAGAAAAAAATTGAAGATTTGGGATACACAGTGATTGAAGTGGAAATGTCAGAATTTCAAAAACAAGATGGCGGGCTTAGTTGTCTTTCATTGAGGTTCTAAGTTGGTTTGGGAGAAGGCATATGCTTAATAGATAAAATAAGGACGTGATTATATGGGGTATGGACTGGAGAATAATGATCAGCTGCAACGCTCAATGAAAAGACGCCATTTATTTATGCTTTCACTTGGCGGCGTAATTGGTACAGGCCTTTTTTTAAATGCAGGCTATACAATTAACCAAGCGGGGCCAGGAGGTGCCTTGGTCGGTTACCTAGCCGGCGGTCTTATTTTGTATATGGTCATGGTTTGCCTGGGCGAGCTAGCCGTTCATATGCCGGTTACAGGATCATTCCAAAAGTATGCTACCGAATATATTGGGCCTTCTGCCGGTTTCTCTCTAGGATGGATGTATTTCGTAGGTTCAGCCGCAACTGCAGGAGTTGAATTTACGGCAGCAGGAATATTGATGAAACAATGGTTCCCCCATAGTCCTACCTGGATTTGGTGTGCTGCGTTCATAGTGCTTTTATTTACATTGAATGCATTAACGACAAGAGGTTTTGCAGAGGCGGAATATTGGTTCGCTGGAATAAAAATCGTTGCAGTGATTTTGTTTATCTTGATTGGAATCGCAGGTATCTTTGGTTTTGTCTCTTTATCTGATCGTCCGACCCCATTCTTCGAGAATTTGGCTCCTTCTGGTCTTTTTCCGGCAGGCGGCATTACAATTATCTTTGTGACAATGATGAATGTAATATTTTCTTATCAAGGCTCAGAACTAATAGGAATAGCGGCAGGTGAAAGTGAAAAACCTGAAGAAAACATCCCTAAAGCCATTCGAAACGTATTATTTAGAATCATCGTTTTTTACATTTCGTCCATTATCATCCTTTCCGCCATATTCCCTTCTTCGGAATTAGGTTTATTGGAAAGTCCTTTTGTAACTTTGATGAAGATTGCGGGGATTCCTTATGCAGCAGGTATCATGAATTTCATTATTTTGACAGCCATTCTTTCAGTGGGGAATTCATGTCTTTATGCATCTACAAGGTTGCTTTGGTCGATGGCCCATGATGGGATGGCGCCAAAGGTGTTTGGTCTATTGTCCAAAAGGAAAGTGCCTTTGAATGCCCTTCTTTTTACGATATGCTTTTCGCTTCTCTCGTTATTGACTAGCTTCATTGCGGCGGATACTGTGTTCGTGATACTTATGTCCATAGCTGGTATTTCCGTAACGATCTCATGGATGGGAATTGCTTTATCACAATATATGTTTAGAAAGAAATTTATTACAGCGGGTGGTAAAACGGAAGACTTACAATACATAGTACCATTTTACCCATTTGTCCCGTTGTTTTGTTTAGGCTTTTGTTTGCTGATTTTAGTATTCCTTGCCTTTGACCCTACTCAACGAGTTGGTCTGTTTTATGGAATAGGATTTTTGGTAGCCTGTATATTATTCTATAAATTTAAATTGGCTAAGAAAGTGGAGTCGAATACTAACTTTGAAAATGAAAAAATATTGTAATAGAGTGCTATATCGATGCTCCTTCGTATTAAAAGGTTAGCCAGTCTTTAAACTGTACCCTATGTAAAGGACATTTTTAAAAAAGGTTATGCCACTTGGAGAAGGTGATTTCTGTATTGAACAGGAGTCATCTTCTTTAAGTTCCATTGATATCTGAAATTGTTATAGTACGTCATATAACTTCTTATTTCCTTTTTAAGTTCTTCTATAGTATTACAAGGTTTAATATAGGCTTCATCTTTGAAATGACCAAAGAAGGACTCTAGGGGAGCGTTATCCCAACAGTTCCCTCTTCTAGACATGGATTGCCCAAGTCCTAGTTTTTTTACGTGTTTCTGAAAAGTGGGACTAGTATAGTGTACTCCTTGATCAGAGTGAATAAAGGCCCCTTCGGCAAACTTTACTCGTTTATTCTTCGTTAACTTTACTAATGTATCTGTAGCTAAATCTAATGTCATTCGGCTAGACACATTAAAGGCAAGTATTTCATTCGTTGAACTATCTTTAATCGTGGATAAATAAGCCTTTTGTCTATTGTCATAATATAAATATGTAATATCAGTAAGTAATACTTTTCCTGGAATTGCTTGTTTAAACTCTCGGTTTAATAAGTTCGGCAGAATGGTGTGTTCTTGAGTAGCTTTCAACATCTTCTGATAAGGGTTGGTTCTTCTAATAGGACAAACAATCTTGTATTTCCTCATAATCCTTCGGATTCGCTTCAAGTTATATGTAATTCGAAACTGTCCTTCTAACGTCATCTTAATCTGGCGTGCACCTTTTTTGCGGCGTTTAAAATGAAAAGCATTTAAAATATTTTCTTTAAGTATCAAGTCTTTTTCTTCTCTTCGCTCTCTTCTTTCCTGAGCTTGTGAAGAAAAGTAGTTATAAAAACCAGAGCGAGAAACTCCCG
>NZ_JBIWES010000010.1:0-31465 GCF_044762665.1 Peribacillus sp. NPDC096622
GCAACGTGTAATTGTTGGGCTATATCCACACCTACAATTAGATGTGTATCGGAAATTCTTTCTATTAGTTGATTTTGTTTGTCTTGCATTTTAAAATTCATAGTAGGGCTTCCTCCTTAAGACTTTGAGTTAGATTGGACTCTATACTCGTATCTTACTGAGGGGCTCTATTTTTTTCAAACCTGATATTTAACGATCTACAGGAATGCTAACCTGCCCCTTTAGTTCCGTAAGAAAAAGGCTGCCACAGCAACCCCTGTTATTGAAGTAAAGCACCTGTTAGTTTAAGTAGATTTCTTCACATACTTTTTAGTATTTCAGTTAATACAGGACTGCTGCCCCGATAGTTCCATAAAGAAAAAGCTGCCTTAAAAATAGCTCTAATCTTCAGCTAACCCACCTGTTGCTTAACAACTATTCTTTATCTCGGTGCATCAAATTCAATTGGAAGAAAATAGCGCTTAATAAAGCTATTATCATTCCTAACATTGCAGCATAGCCAGAAAACACTTCATTTCCCTCGAAGACACTACAAATAACTATTCCACCAATTCCACCGAAAACTAATATTAATAACCAAACAACTAAAGATGTCATTTTACCCCCCCGTACTTTTTATCTGTATATCATATTTTACCAGGGCTTATGCAACCTTTAGTTCCATAAGAAAAAGCTGCCTTAAGGACAGCTCCGATTTTCAGCTAACACACCTGTTAGTTCAACAACTGGGTAGAACGGAACTCTATTAAAAGATTAATCAAAATAAACGGGTTCTTGAGGGTTTTTTAAATTCCTAAATGCCATCTCAATTTGTGTTTTTGTATTCCGAGCTATTGATAACGTTGGTAGTTCATTTTCAGCAAAAAACTCAACTGCACTCGTTTCTATGCCTTTTATTGGTTGTCCGCCAATTATTTCACATTGGATAAATATTTTATAAACGTGATAAAGCGAAGGAGGATGGGGGTGACACTTCTTATCAAGTACACCCAACAATTTGATTGCTTTTACTTCAAATCCTGATTCTTCTTTTACTTCTTTAATGGCGACTTCACTTGGAGTCAATCCGATGTCACCCCACCCACCAGGTAGCGCCCAGTTACCATCAGTATTTTCTCTGACCATTAATATTTTATTGTCCCTAAAGACCACAGCCCTAATATCTACCTTAGGGGTTGCATAACCCGTTTCACTTGCAAATAAATCTTTTATTACTGTCCTATCCATATCTGTTTGTTGTGACAATATTTCAATGCTAATATTTCTTATTAATTCAAATCTCTCTAAGTCATAAACATCTTTTGAATAGGTTAGTCCAGCTTGTGCAATGGATTGAAGTTGTTTCGCCCATTCTAGCCATTTAGGTTCGATTTACATCACCACCAATTTTTAATTACTAATTTTACCATATATACTTCGATATTGATAAATTCTTAATAAACTATCTTGCCCCTTTAGTTCCATAAGAAATACGATCCTTATTAAAGAATCGCGCCCTTTAATGGAATAAGTCGTATCAATTCTTGTATAAATAATTAGAAAAACTATTATCCTCCAATTCATCTAATTATTGGATTTCCCCACTTTAAATCTCTCCAAATAAGCATTAATACCCTTCAATAACCTACACCATCATTTTTGATGAATGGTGTAATCAATATGTAAGAAAGGAATGCCAAAAATTCGCATTTTGTGATGTGCTGTTAGTATTCCTGTAATTGTTTCATTAATTAAAAAGTGCTCGGATAATGGAAGCTTGAAAAGCGCTTTGCCAGCTGCTAAATAAATTCCAGAGTCACTTTCTCCCTCGCTCGAAAGAATAAGAGAGCCATCGATAGCGTCAAGCTGTAAAATACCAATCATTGACGAATAGGGAAGAGGAAGTGCTATATTCATATACGTCCTGCCCTCCGTTTTATGCTGAGAATAAATGGCCACAAATACGGTATTCTCCTTCACCTGGCGAATCCATGCGCGTGGATTTTTTCTCCCATCTAGCGTTTGATCAACAGCACGTATTTTATATGTCATTTCAGTACGTTTACTTGAGATGGGCAAGTTCAATTGCTGTAGTTTTGTACTTATCAATTTATAGCACACCGCAAATGGTTTAAACCAAGTTGCCCATTTTACAGAAGCAAATAACCAATACTGATCTGTGTTCTCATAAAAATGGACGATTTTTTTTGGTAAAGTTTTGATATCAACAAAATCACTTAGTTCATCCACTAGTCCTGGGTGTTGCTTGCCTGCTCCTTTTAACGCACCTCGAATTTGGCTCACTGGGAAATTCCAGACATCCTGCTTCGTTTTAGGAGGCTCAAGCACCCAACCGAGTACGCCTAACATGCCAAAAATTAAACAGTTAAATAAGCCATGAAATTTTAGCATAAAATCAATACTAACAAACCAAAGTCCAAACGAATTATTTGTCGCATAAAGCAATGAAAATAAGATTGTGATGCCTAGTGCACTGAATGATAGCCGTATCAATATCGTCTGCAAGTGTGAAAGGAAGCGTGTTCGGTATGCAAGTACGATTAAGGTGTAAATGGCAAATATGTATAGCAACACAGAGATGAATTCCAGTAACGGCGAAAATGAAATGCCAATGGCGACGAGCATGGGACCTGCTAAAATAATAGGCACAATTAATCGATACCATGTTGAATCGTGTAAGCGTCCAAAAAACCCAAGAGATATGGGCAATAAGAAGGCAGAGTAATGAAAATGAATAGCTGTTAACCAAGTGATTAGTGGACTAAAACCTGTATCAATTCCCGCAATATAAGCATAGAACCATAGTCCGCCTACAAATAAATACATCATCCCGATATCAATCGATATTTCTGCCCAGTTTGTAAAACCACGCTGAAAAAATCGCTTTAGCCCATAACACGCCACAAAAAAGGTTAAAATCATATAAATGAAAGCGAGTACCATCTGTCCTGTACTTGATGGGACAACTTGCAATAAAAAGATGGAGAGCATAGCAATCCAATTGAAAATAATATGTTTCCTCTTTGTTTCTAATAGTAGCTGGAGCATAAGTGGCACGAAAATCAACTGTGCAGCTGTCAGCATTAACAAATAGGGTTCAGATGTCAAAATGCTGCTTGCTATGAAAAAGAACACACCTGCAATGGTGATTGAACTAAACAGTCTGCTCCTTAAATTCGCCTTCATAAGCCATCAACCTTCCTACGATTCGGTTTCGTATATCGACTTGAATCGTAAATACTTCTCGGGCATCATCGTACCCTTCCTCAACGGTCACAACTCCTTCTAATAACCGAAGAATTGGAAACTCTAGGTTACCTATAACGATACGTTGAGGACCAGAGCGAATGTTTATGCGCCCTTCAGGTGTCACCACAAACTTTAAATCCGAATAAAATAAGCTCGGCTCCCCTAAATAATCCTTCACAACTCTACGCTTCGTATCAACCGTCATAAATGCATTAAAATCCCGAGTAATCTCTTCAAAATAAAAAGTACGCTCCCAATATATTTCTGCCTCACCAGTCGGCAATGATCTACAGGTATTTTTGATTGAAAACGGCACATCCTTCCCGTTTTCGGGAAAAAGAAATTTCCAGCGTGTTGCTAATTTTAAAAAGGGTTTTAGCCAGAAAGCCCCCGTTTCAATCTTTGACATCGTTCCGACCCCATTAAACGGTTTATCAATTGGTAGGGCATAACGCTCTTGTAGCTTAGGATGAAGTCTTTGAAAATCCTCACCTAAGAGGTCTTGGTAGATTGTCATTATGATTCACCCTTTCTCGTACGCTTGCAACTTGTTGCCGATGGCAAATCAGTTGCTAGTAAGAAGCTAATAATGGAAAGGACCCACAGACTAGCATTAAATGTAATAGGGTTAAACGGGTGCGTTGAGAATGAAGGACTAGCGATTAAGGCACTGATAGTTAATACTGGAAAAACAATTATCTGCAGAACAAGTAAATGTCTTTTCTTACGATAAAGAAGCCAAACCACTGCAAATAAAATCTCGAGAACGCCTATTATTCCTACACCCTTTACAGCAGCAGTCCCCTCCAAGGAAGTTAAACTAGATAGCATCGATACTTCCTCAGGATGTTTGGCAATCATCTTCGGTACTAGCCCCTGATAAAGCCAAACAAAGAAAAAGAGCATTGTTACTATAGCGTTAATAATGACACGTACATACTGTGATCGTGGCGATTCCCCCTTTTCAATCCAGCGTTTTAGCACATCAAAGCTTAGAGCTGTTGTCCACCCCATGATTGGCCGAAAAAAGAGGTCTAAAAGCCGTCCAAATAAACCATAACGTACATCATAATCATATTGGGTGAGAAATGTGGTTCCGTTATCTGTCGGTATATATTGCCAATACCCTTTCCCTTCACAAATTGGCGAAATTTTTTGATCGGTACCAAAGTGAAGAGAAGATGTTTTTGAACCATCCTTCTTATTATGCGTACCGATACTTTTACCCCAGCCAGCGACTTTTACACCACATCCCAATTTCGTTTCATATAAAAAGGATTGCGGATCATCTTCTGATTTTTTCGGTAAATAGGTAATAGAAGAAAAACGCAAATCCCATTGTTCATGTAGTTCAGGCTTTTGAGTCATACGCCATACCTCGTCTATAGTTGCCTGAATTGGAATTTCCACATAGATTGGTTTGTTTTTCATAAATGTCAAATGTCACCTCCATTAATAAAGTAACATAAGTTCTAATACATAATGTTAGAATTTCTGAAATCGCTGTAAGAATGATAGAGTTTAAAGACACTCTAATAACTTATTTTATTGCCCAATTATCTGGCCCAATTGTAGAACAAAGGTCAAACAGCACTCTTCAAATATCCTGCCCTTTTAGTTCCATAAGGAAAGAGCTGCCTTAAAGACAGCTCCGATCTTCAGCTAACGCACCCGTTAGTTTAAGTACAACTCTTCACAATCTGCTCTCTAGCTATTACGAAATAACTTGTATTTTCTGTAAGAATTATTTTTTCATACCTATTTTGTTTTCAGTTCCTTTTATAATTCTTTTGATATTTTGCCTATGCAAAATTATCACTAAAACACTAATAAATAACGAAAGAGCTATAATGACTTTATCCTCAAATATTAGACTATAAATAAATATTGCTATTCCAGCTAGCATTGAACTTAGTGAAACATATTTAGAAAGTATCAAAGTTAATATAAATACAACAGAACCAGTCAAAGTACCTAAAGGTGTCAAAAATAATAAAACTCCTGTTGATGTCGCAACAGCTTTCCCGCCTTTAAACCCTGCAAAAACAGGAAATACGTGTCCCAATATGGCTAATAAACCACATATAATGGGGTTAACAGTAGAATTAAATATTGGGGGAAGTAAGCAAGCAAATGTACCCTTTAATAAATCAGCAATTGCAACAATTAGTCCTGCTTTCTTTCCAAGAACCCTAAAAGTATTGGTAGCACCAAGGTTCCCACTGCCGTAACCTCGAATATCGGTTTTATAGAATAGCTTACCGACAACTAAAGCAAATGAAATTGAACCAATCAAATAACTTAAAAATAAAGTTAAAATATTGAGCATAATATACCTTTCTTAAACTTAAATTATTCGTATTAATATTCTATTTAATAACCTTATTATACTTCTATCCTTCTTCAACTATCCTGCCCCGATATTTGCATAAAGAAAAAGCTGCCTTAAAGACAGCTCTGATATTCAGCTAACACACCTGTTAGGTTAATATTTCTCTATTCTTTATTTCTGATCATTAAGTTTGAAAATAGAGGATAATGTTTCACCGTCTTTCCCTTCCAAAACGCCGCCTACTTGCTTTCCATCTTGCACGTCTGCGGAGCCAGTTTCGTTAAACCAGACCTTATATTTTTGCCCTTCCTTGTTATCTTGGTCTATAAACCAAAATACAGCATCTTCTTTGCTACCTTTATCAACTGATACTGTTTTATCCCATTTGATATCTGCTATAATGTCTTCAATCTTTTTGACATTATCTTTATCCAATACAGCTCGTTTATCACTTAATCCACCGGACTCTACTATTTGATAGCCAACGTCTTTTGCTTCAGGAGAACCCGAAGTTTTAGAGGAACTTGAACATCCCCCTAACGCCACAATGATGACAACCAAACTTAAACTCCATAATAATTTCCTCATACTCACACCTCTTTTCCCCAATTGTACCATTTATAAGCAATATAAGATGAGGGATTACAATCTTTTATCAACTCT
The DNA here is from genome assembly GCF_044762665.1 of Peribacillus sp. NPDC096622. Lineage (NCBI taxonomy): Bacteria > Bacillati > Bacillota > Bacilli > Caryophanales > Bacillaceae > Peribacillus > Peribacillus sp. NPDC096622. The sequence goes on from NZ_JBIWES010000010.1 coordinate 6,245, forward strand.
ATTTTACTACTTCTTATGCAACTATCCTGCCCCGTTAGTGACATAAGAAAAAGCTGCCTTAAAGACAGCTCCGATTTTGAGCTAACGCACCAAGTTTAAGACTTTTTAAAACTAATCACCTATGGCAAATATATGTTTTTTTCGCTGTAACGCTTCTATGCAAAGAAACTTTAACTCTTTAGCAAAACGTCTAACTTTTTGTTCTTTGTCCGCCCCTGTATATTTATTAATTACGCCATCACATATACCTATTAATTCATTAATCTCGTCTCTATACCATATCGTTTCACCATAAATATTAAGATTTAGAAGTAAACCAAACTCATTATTAGAGTCCTTTTCCTTACTTAAAAGATATGAGTGTATTCCCTCTTCAAATTCTACATATGTTTCTTCCTTATACGCTTCTTTATAGGTGTTAGCCAAAATGAAATTGATTCCACACATTTACTTTATCCTTCCCTGCTTATTTCTAACTATTTTAGCAGATTGTACTCCCAAGTCCCTTATTGAACAAACCTGCCCCGAAGTTGCATAAGAAGAAGTAACTTTTATGTTTACCTTTTCAGTAAAAATTTTGGAGGTGAACCAACTTCTTGTTCTGCTTCAAAGTAAGCAAGTGAACCTTCAATACACGAAACAATAGAAGGTTGACTGAATCTCCCTGGACGAATCTTTTTATGGATTCGTCAACAATTTTTCTTCATTTGACCCAAGCTTGATCGTGTATTCAGTCGGTATCCATAAGCCTGTATTCTCATTTCTTCCTTGGAGAACATATTTCGGGTTGTTTTTGCCCATCCGTTCTGCGGCTGTTTTCGCAAGCTTGCCGATATCACCTGTTTTGAGGCGGTTGATAATTAAACCGAGTTTCAAACTCTTTATTGTCAGCATTTCATAATCTGTGCTGCTGTCTCCTGCTACGAATATCGGACCGTATCCGCCCCGCGTTTTGGAGATGGCGTGTTCGATCACTTCCACCTTACCTTCTCTAGCAGTGATCGGCCAATTGTCTTCATATTCTGCTTGAGTAATTCCTTCCTTCTTTTTTAATCTCATCCCAAAGACATTTTCCTTTGGAACGTTGTAGCCGTATTTTGGATTTGACGAAAATACCTCCACCACCTCTTCCATCGAAGCCGAAATAACAAAAACGTCAATCCCATTCTCCATAAAAGTATGCATTAAGTTTGCGATTTCCGAGGCCAGACGCAGTCCTGTTGTATAGGTAACTTGAACAGTACCGGCTTTTCCTAACATTGACCCAGGACTAATAAGCGTCACTGATGCCATTTCCGCCCCTAAATTATAATCATTTGAAGCCTCTGCAAGCTGCTGAACTTCTTCGGTCGACATGTTGGCAAATAAATAAAGCACCCATGGATATCCGATTTCAACACCGTATGTTTCCCCAATGGCTTCATAAAGAAAGTACATTTTCGCTTTAAAATCTTTAAATTGATCAGTTGAATGAAGCGTTTCTAACCTCTCTTTTCCATTCATCCCATTATAGTTGGAATAAAGAAATTCGTAATCGCGCTTCAGATCATCGGCGATTTCCTTAAGAGTGACCTCATTGCCTTGAAGGTTTTTAAACTCGTGTGAAAAGGGTCCATTCGGCACATTCTTTTTGATCACTTCATAAAACTCTTCCGGTTGCATGTTATATGCCAAGTGATCAATTTGATAAAGAAAGAGGGCCTCCTCCGTATCATTCATGATGCTCGTATGATCCCAATCAAAAACAACATAAGGTTTTCGATTTGGATCGTATCCTGTACTTCCAGCACCATGCTTATTAATTAGGTTTTGAACAGACTTATAGGTGTCAGGAGCCCATTTCCCTTTATCCAACACTTGAATACAATGGCCCTCCCTATTTTGCGGAGTCGAAACTGCTTTTCCGCTTGCAGCCTCTCCTAAGGAAGCATACAAAAACAAGCAAATAACGATCATGCCAAATAAAGCTTTTAATTTGGTTCTATTACTCATATTATCCCCCCTGAAAATGCAAAAGACGCCTGCCCAATAGCTCGTTATTAGCTATTGAAACAGGCGCCATTGCCGATTGATTCTTTTATGCGTAAATATTATCACGAATTTTCAAAATAATCAAATATTTATTTATTGTTCTTTTCTTAACAATTGTAACTTTATAAAAAAGGATTTCTGTGATCCTTATTCAATTAAGCGCCCGTTTTGCTTAAAAATCACAAAAGAACAACATTAGTAAGGTACTAGAATTCCAAACATCGGACAACAAAAAAAACAATCAACTTGTTTATTTTTCATTAGTTACCTCCAAAATGTTTATTAACCTATTATCAATTAAATGGTAATACAAAAAAAGAGTTACAAAACAACTCTTATTATAACCATATATTTTATTGGGTTCCTTAATGAACTAAACATCCGTTAATTAGACAATAAATTAAATTTATCGATTTATATTCTTTGTCATACCAATGGTAAACTTCTCAAATCCAAAAGTTTCATAATATGATTTTAAACTTTCTACACACATAAGTTGAGGAATTACTCGATTTTGCTCACAATGTTCAATTATTCGATTCAACATTTCTTTGCCGATTCCTTCGGACTGGTAGCTCGGTAGTACACACACTCCACATACAATTCCAGTAATCACACCATCTGAAATAACACGTCCCATACCCACTAACTGTTGTTCATCAAAAGCATAAATTGCATACCAACTTTGATTGCACATTTGTTTCAAATCATTAACTGTTAATTTAAGTGAATTCCATCCTAAAGATTCATATAAGGTTAGTAATTGCTTAAAATTTTCAGGGGGTTCTATTGTATAAAGTATAGTTCTTTCCATAGAAGTACCTCCTTGAATTTTTTGTATCTTACAGTTTAATATAAACATATAATTTGTATGATTTCCACATATTACCTTACGCAAACCAGCCCCTTTAACTCATAAGAAAAAGAGCTGCTGAGGCGAAGGAGAACCCTCATGTGCAACTATGCACTAGGTCTAGGGACTGAACGTGCGCCGTTAGTCCGAGGCAGCTCCGTGACGGATGGAGTGAAATGTGGTAACCAACCCACGCATATCAGTTTGTATACCACCGTCAACGTTTTTGCCTTCGTGCCAAGTTTTTAAGGTATCCTTGTTCAACTTTTAGAATTGTATCCTAAATCCGAAAGGATATTTAGTTTATAAGTTGAACAAGGAATAACTCTATTCATAGCTGAATGAAACACCATTTAAAAACATTTGGGTATGGTGGGTTGACAGTTTCGTTCATATCAGTTGCATAAGATAATTAATTTTCCATCATTAATAATTGACCTATCTAGTTAGGTGTTCTTTAAATATCTGTTTAAAGTAAGGTTTAAAATCTATTTCTATCATTTGCTGAGTTTCTTCATTTATAACCGTTAACAGTACACTTGATTGGTCTTTTTTATCTGATGTTATTTCAAATTTTTCTACCCGTTTTAAATCTATAAGTGATAATAAAATATTTGAACCACATCTGGACACTTGAATTTTCACTTCACCATAGGTGGGAGAAAGTGTTACAACAAAGTCTGCTTCATCATTAGAAAATCGGTATGTTGCTTTGTTGTAATAAAATGGGTAGTCTTTTGAACTGGTATCCAAAAGAGTGGGTTCACTTCATTTTCGGTTCCCAAGGATTATTTATAAATTAAACGTTTTATCTCAAACAACTTATATAATTATTTATTTATTTGAGTCGGACTTACATTTTGGATTTGTACAAGTATATCAAAGGTTTGATCCAACTTAATATCAACTGTAGATGGAAAACCAGGTCCAACAGTTGTAATACCAGCAAATATTGGATGTTGTTCATTTAACCAAGCTTTTACCGAGCCGTTTGCTTTACGCAGGTCAATAAGGTATTGGTCTTTTTTGACTTTTCCTAAAGTGTAGTTATAACTGTTTGAATCTTTTGTGTCCAATTCCCCATAAGGCCCATACTCATCGTTAGTATTATAAACGTTATATTTCCCTTTATAGACAGACGTTCCGATTGTTACATACCTCTTTCCATAATGTTCAACTAGATGCTGACCTGACATTTTTGGATACACAAATGGTAACATATTCGTTTTAGAAATATGTCCATTATGTGCCCAAACAATTGTTTTCCCTAAATGTTCTTCTGTCCATTTTGCATTTTCATACATTGCTATATCGTGTTTCAAATAAAATTCAGAGGGGTTCTCTAGCATTTCAGTTGTCATTGTTGTAAACTGCTCGATAATTCGAGCATGTTGTTGAATCCAAGCAAATTCTTTTGAATTTCCATTTAATTTACTTTTATTCTGCTCTAATAACGTACTTATTTGCTTACCATCTGAAATATATTTTTCTTTTTCTTCTTTTTGTAGACTACTGAACGTGTTAAGATCCTTTGTAACAAGCATAAGTCCATTTAACTTTTCTTCTAGACTAGGAACTAGGTCAGGACTATATTTCTTTACATATCTTTTTATTTCTTCATAAACACCTTTATTTACTGTTTGTATATCCATTCCAATGATACGTATTTTCTTTTTGTGATTTGGATCTGCATTATAATTTTTTATCCATTTCAACATGTTTACGATTTCTTTCGTATTTAAGACAGGATTTAGATATTTACTCGGATCCCCCTTACCCGTAAGAACATATTTATCAAGCATTAATGCATTATCCCAATTATCTTCTAAAACTATATTTGAAAATCCTTTTTCTGAAACTAAGTAATTAACAATTCGATGCTTCATTGTAAAAATTTCATGGGCTCCATGAGTTGCTTCACCTAGACCTACAATCGATGCTGAACCGACCATTTCATTAAGATGTTTCAGATCTTGAATGGACTCAGTAGGGATCGTCGTTTTAATAGCCTTTGAATGCTTTTCAAGCCATTTAACATTCCTCAGGTCATTTTTAATACCTTCGTGTGCACTTATATTATTTATTGAAACCTCTGTTTTTGTACTAGCATAAGTAGTGCCTAGAAAATTTGTCAATGCAAAGGCAGCAGTTGCGATTGCAAAAATAATTTTTTTATTCATCTCTTCCTCCTTAAAATATCTTGATAGAAATGTTTGAATCTATTCATATCCTCTATAGTTTATAAACAAAGATTAGCTCTTCAATCTTTCATTTTCCTATCTTTATTCTTACTTATTTCTTAAAAAATGAAACAATTCACAAATATTAAAATACCTATTTGTGAAACTTTACAATTAAACTACTAATCTGCCATTTAGCGAAATAAAGGACGATCATTTTTGAACATCCTCTATTGTTGTACAACTAACGCGTCCTTAGTTGAATTAGAAAAGAAACCTTCTTTTTCCAGAGAAAGCAATGAACATTACAATAATTGAACATTTTCACCTGGCGATGCCAATTTTCCCGTTTTAGGGTATTTACTTTTCTTAGCTTGATTGTGATGTGGTGCTCCCCCACTTAATCCTAAAGAAACAACAAATATTTTTCTCATTCAATAATTCCGATTTCTAGAGCCTTAAGGACAGCTTCTTCCTTGTTACGCACTCCTAACTTTATGTAAGCCGCGGAAGCATAGTTTCTGACCGTACCATTCGACAAATATAACCTTGAAGCTATGGTAGTGTATCGGAGTCCCTTTGCTACTAGCTGCAATATTTCTATCTCTCTGGCTGTTAGCTCATAAGCAGTTGCTTTTGATTGTGGTGTCTCGTTTTGCTCATCAAACTTCTCAAATATTTTGTGAGACATTCCCTGATCAATCAGTGTCCCACCTCTGTGAATAAGTCGGATCGTATTAGCTAGTTCCAACGTTTCAACAGATTTAAGTAAAAAACCATCCGCACCGTTACGAAGCGAGTCCAACGCCTGTTCCGTATCCTGAAACGTTGTAAAAATCAATACGCGGATATGTGGCCATTGTTGCTTAATCTTTTTGGTTGCTTCGACTCCATCCATGTGCTGCATATCTAAATCCATAAGTACAACGTGGGGTTGAACGCGCCCGCACAAGTCGATAGCTTGAACGCCATCTTCAGCCAAACCGACTACATTTAAATCTTCATATTTGTCGAGTAGTGTACTTAAACTTTCCCGAACAAATGGCTGGTCATCGACAATTAACAAACGGATAAGTCCATCTTTTATTTTAGTTTGTCTAGGTATGGTACATGTAACAAGCATTCCTTCATCTGGCTTTGTATATACAGACAATTGACCTTGCAAATTCATTGCCCGCTCTTTCATCGCATTAATACCGAAGCCTTCCTGCCATTCTACATTTCCCTTTCCATTATCTTGCACTTCCAACCTCGTATATTGTTGTTCAAAATGCAATGAAACTATAATTTCATTCCCCTGACCATGACGTACTGCATTCGTAAGGGACTCTTGTAAGCAACGAATGAACGCTATCCTCGCTTGCCGAGACAGTTGGTATTCCTCTCCGAATGCTCGAAAGCTTACATTCACCCGAGCGTACTCCTGAAATTCAGCTCCAAGATTTTGTAGAGATTGAATCAAGGAAAGCGATTGACACGGAGACTCCATTTGATGTAGGTAACCTCTCACGTCCTCGATGCTTTTACGTCCCATTTCAAGCAGAGAATCTAGCCTCTGTATACCCATTTCGGTAACAAGCTCGGTACGCAATGTTTCCATCCCCAAAATAATGGAAGTATAAGCATGGCCGACTGTATCATGAAGCTCACTAGACAGCCTGCTTCGTTCCTCTGCAAGTGTAATACGTTCGATCTGAGACATATACTGCTCAAGTACCACGTTTTGTTTACAAATCGCTTCATTTTGCTTATGATTGACGATTAATAAATGAAAAGCGAACCCCATTACATAAACGAGTCCGTAGTAGGTGACCATAATCCAATAGCTATTACTTGGTGCAACCGCATAGAAAATTCCAGTTATTATAAAAACTGTTGTTGGAGCTGTCCAATAATAGGACAAATGCTTACTATTTGCTGCGATAAAAAACACCGATATAAGAAATGAAGTGTAAGCTTCTGGAAATAAAGAGGTTAAATATATACATAGTCCGCCATATAGCAGTATTTCTGTGAACAAGTAGTATTTGTAATTGAACAGTAAGGCTGCCCATGGAATAGAGAAGGCAACAACCTCCCAAAGAATAATAATCCAAAGTGGTAATGTTAAACCATCCTGAAAATTTAATGTAGCTAAAATGATTGACACACTACCAAGTAGACGGATTCCAAACATAATCCAATCATACCAAAACCAATACTTAACCATATCTAACAAGTAATTTACCCCCTAAGTGCCTTCCTTCTTATTTCCTATATTATAGATTATTCTTTCTTATATTTTTAAGCTTTTAAGATTAGCCTGAAAATTTCTATCGATTTAGCTGCCGAATCATACTGTTTGTATAACCTCCAATTTTTTTTGCCAAACCATCTACTATTTTAATACTTATGAAGATAGACACTATACCCATAGACATTACAATGAGTGAGTTGGCAAAAGTATCTACCTGCATGAAAAGGATATTCATGTCGATGTATCGATACAGTATTGGTGCCAACAGAAACATAAATGGCATTACATAAAAAATGATTGCACTAATGAGACTGAAAATTCCAATAACAAATTTCTGCATTAACCAAAAGACAGCAGACCAGGTGTGACGATTCGTAAGCCCTAATTTCACTTGAGCCCAGTCCGATGTATCCGTTGTGACACTTCTATTGTAAGAGTCTGTCGAAATATCAGCATAAATTTTCGTTTGTATGCGCTCGAATTGTATAAAACTTGTGGTAGTCTGTAGTACGCGTATAACTAGTGGAATCCCAACTACTGTAAATGAAAGGGTAAAACTGAGTAGCAGAGCTACAAGGTAAAAACAAAAATAAAACAATCCTGTAACGAAAGTTAGCAATAAAAAATAACCATTTTGGATGAATCTTGATTTCATAAGGTTCATCACTCCTCTCTGTTTAATAACCCCACCATAATGCTTACTTTGTCAAACTTACCAGTGTCAAAATGTCATATGATACTTTTAAATAATGCAAAAAGGGGGAACAGCCTACTCCTGGTTAAAAACAAGATGGTTTTATTAATCCTCTACAAAACAATCCCGAGAAGATAAACCTGGAAAAAAGGAGTACTCACATGGAAAATTACACACTAGAACATAAAATCACATTGACCGCTTATGGTTTTTCAATCAAGTCGAATTTTTTCTTATTGGGGCGCCGCCACATGCCCATCAAGCTAAGAAGAATGAATACCCAAAATGAAAATTTTAAGTTTCTTTTTCTAGAAACATCTTAGTTTTTCATCTTGAGGGACTTGAAAAATATTAACTTGATGGGCATGTGGTAAGACCCCTATTTATAAAGAACAACAAAAATTGAGTGAGATACGGCTGTATTAATAGCGATGTCATAGAAACCATGACATTTTGACACTACCGAATGTGACAGAAAAACACTTAGAATCAAAGAGCATTTTTTAACGCATTAACAATAAATGAGGAGGGGAGATTTTCATTGTGTATGATAAAAATATAAAGAGGCGTGAAAGGGGAAACAGGTATGACCAAGAAAAACAAACCAGTAACAAGAGTATTTTAAGGAAAAGAAGTAATTTCTAGGGTTAACATACATGTGGAAAAAGAGGGATTTACCGTTTGTTAGGACACAATAGCGTTTGTGTAAATAATAATGAGTAAGATAATTGCAAATCCACTCTTGCCCTTTTGTCTTTGGTTAAGATGAGAGCTGTGTGACTAGTATAAAACAGCAAATAACTACCGATAAAATATGAATAGAGGAGAGGAATATCTTTATGAAAAAGCATTGTCAGATTACATCTACATGTTTAGTCCTTTTAATGACTGGAAGTTCTCTGTTATATACAACACCAACCTCAATTGTAAAAGCAGAGCCCACTCAAAATGTATCTAGTTCGTTACAAACAAGTACCCAACGAGATCATACTTCTGTTAAGCAAGCAATGCGGGATACACTACAACTTGGATACCCTGGGATACTTGCTAAAATTCATAAGGGTGGAAAAACGTGGAGTTATGCTGCTGGGATAGCGGATCTGAGAACCAAGAAACCGATGAAAACAGATTTTCGCTTTCGCATTGGCAGTGTGACAAAGACATTCATTGCAACAGTTCTACTTCAATTATCTGGAGAGAACCGCTTGAATCTGGACGACTCCATTGAAAAATGGTTGCCTGGTGTCATTCAAGGAAACGGATATGATGGTAACCAGATTACTATCCGGCAGATATTGAATCATACAAGTGGTATCGCTGACTATGTAAATTCAAAAGACTTTGATATTATGGATACAAAAAAATCGTATACGGCTGAAGAATTCGTAAAGATGGGGATTTCTCTTCCCCCAGACTTTGCCCCAGGAAAGGGTTGGTCTTATTCAAACACAGGATACGTAGTACTGGGGATCCTTATTGAAAAAGTAACTGGAAACAGCTATGCGGAAGAGGTTGAAAATCGGATTATTGAACCGCTTGATTTGTCAAATACATTCCTACCTGGCAATTCAAGCGTGATTCCAGGCACCAAGCATGCCCGTGGCTATTTCCAACTAGACGGAGCAAGTGAGCTAAAAGACGTTACTTATATTAACCCAGGTAGCTCGGATGGAGATATGATTTCTACTGCTGACGATTTAAACAAATTCTTCTCTTACTTACTCAGTGGTCAATTATTGAAGGAACAGCAACTAAAACAAATGCTTACTACAGTTCCTACAGGAAGAGAAGGAACCGGATATGGTCTTGGAATCTATGAAACTAAGCTTCCAAACAGTGTCTCGATATGGGGACACAAAGGTGGCGTTCTAGGGTTTACCACTTTTGCTGGTGGCACACTTGGAGGCAAGCATACATTGGCCGTCAATTTGAACAGCCTTAAAGCTGACAGTCCTGATCCATTTAAAAATATTTTACTTGCTGAATTTAGCAAGTAGGCAAAAAGGAAAAACGGATAAATTTTGTCATAGTTTTTATAGTTAAAAATATGCTTTTCTGGTTCAAAAAACAACTTACTCTAAAAAATTTTTGGGAAAAGCAAGTTCTTAATTTGATGTGTGGTGGTACCACTTTTCGAAAAGTGAAAATATTCTGTCTAACTAAGGATGTAACAACAAAGGAGAAAAAAACATGAAAAAAAAGAAACAAAGTTTAGCAGTTTTATTGTCAGCTGGTGTTATTGCTACATCAATTAGTTTACCGATATGTAGCTATGCAGATACATCAAATAATGTACTGTCTACAGAGAAATATAATGAAACCATCAAGTTTTCAGATTTTTTTTCTGGACAGCTGACTACATCATTTTCAACAAAAATTGAAGATGTAGTATTTCGATATGATGATGAAAATAAGGACAAATATAAACTAGGTACAAAGAGTGTTCAAGAATCATTCACTGTAAAGAAACAAGAAGTTAATCAACGGTTTTTATCCCCACAACAAGGTAACCATGATTATTTTATTGAAGTAGGGAGGCGAACTCCTAGAGCATAATATTTTTACATGCAGCAAGAGGCGAGTCATAGTCGATAGTAAACTTTTGTCATATTTATAAAGAACAGCAAAAATTGAGTGGGATACGGCTGGATTAATAGTTATGTCATAAAAACCATGACATTTTGACACTACCGTATGTGACAGAAAAACACTTAGAATCAAGGAGCAGTTTTTAACGCATTAACAATAAATGAGGAGGGGAGATTTTCATTGTGTATGATAAAAATATAAAGAGGCATGAAAGGGGAAACAGGTATGACCTATTTATGAAAAACAAACCAGTAACAAGAGTGTTTTAAGGAAAAGAAGTAATTTCTAGGATTAACATACATGTGGAAAAAGAGGAATTTACCGTTTGTTAGGACACAATAGCGTTTGTGAAAATAATACTGAGTAAGATAATTGCAAATCCACTTTTATCCATTTGTCTTTGGTTAAGATGAAAGCTGTGTGACTAGTATAAAACAGCAAATAACTACCGATAAAATATGAATAGAGGAGAGGAATATCTTTATGAAAAAGCATTGTCAGATTACATCTGTAAAAGCAGAGTCCACTCAAAATGTATCTAGTTCGTTACAAACAAGTACCCAACGAGATCGTACTTCTGTTAAGCAAGCAATGCGGGATACACTACAACTTGGATACCCTGGAATACTTGCTAAAATTTATAAGGGTGGAAGAACGTGGAGTTATGCCGCTGGCATAGCGGATCTGAGAACCAAGAAGCCGATGAAAACAGATTTTCGCTTTCGCATTGGTAGTACGACGAAGACATTCATTGCAACAGTGCTACTTCAATTAGCTGGAGAGAACCGCTTGAATCTGGACGACTCCATTGAAAAATGGTTGCCTGGTGTCATTCAAGGAAACGGATATGATAGTAACCAGATTACTATCCGGCAGATATTGAATCATACAAGTGGTATCGCTGACTACATAAAGTCAAAAGACTTTGATATTAAAGATACAAAAAAATCGTATACAGCTGAAGAATTCGTAAAGATGGGGATTTCTCTTCCCCCAGACTTTGCTCCAGGAAAGGGCTGGTCTTATTCAAACACAGGATACGTATTACTGGGTATCCTTATTGAAAAAGTAACTGGAAACAGCTATGCGGAAGAGGTTGAAAATCGGATTATTGAACCGCTTGAATTGTCGAATACATTCCTACCTGGCAATTCAACGGTTATTCCAGGCACCAAGCATGCCCGTGGATATGAAAGATATGACGGAGAAAGTGAGCTAAAAGACGTTACTTATTCTAACCCAGGTAGCTCGGATGGAGATATGATTTCTACTGCTGACGATTTAAACAAATTTTTCTCTTACTTACTCAGTGGCAAATTACTGAAGGAACAGCAACTAAAACAAATGCTTAATACAGTTCCTACAGGAATAGAAGAAATCAATGGATATGGTCTTGGAATCTATGAAATTAAGCTTCCAAATCACGTCTCGATATGGGGGCACGCAGGCGGTGTTCCAGGGTTTTCTACTTTTGCTGGAGGCTCACTTGGAGGCAAGCATACATTGGCCATCAATTTGAATGGCCATAAAACTAATCATTCTGATCCTTTTAAAAATATTTTACTTGCTGAATTTAGCAAGTAGGCAAAAAGGAAAACCGGATAAATTTTGTCATAGTTTTTATAGTTAAAAATATGCCTTTCTGGTTCAAAAAACAACTTACTCTAAAATATTTTTTTGAATAAAGCAAGTTCTTAAGTTGATAGGCATGAGGTCCCGCCACGTCGCCATAAAACTAGGGCCTTGAAGTATCCCCTAAACGAAATTTTGTTTCTCTACAGGTAGTCACTTTAAGATGCCAGTTCATTTTTTTTCCTTTTTCTTTCTTTAATTGATGAGTGTGGGGGAGCACCCATCGCTATCAACTTAAGAGATTTTAATACTCGTAATTAAGTACCAAAAAACATTACCCTTTCTAATCTAGTTTAACCGAGGAATCATATTTGTTTTCGAAACGTGTCCATTATGTCCCCAAACTATGGAGTTTGGAGTACCTAAAATTAGGAGAGCGAACATGTTAATTTCATTATTTGTCGAAAAAGGCTTAGATAAGGAATTGGCTGAAATGATATTGCAGGCACGAGATTTAGGTATATCATTTGATGAAATTAGAGAATTTTTAAATCAATCCCAATCATTGAGACCTGAATAAGGTCTTTTTTTTTATTCTTTTAACTTATTGCACAGTTTGTGTCAACTCTACAATAGGTCTTATGCAACTGATATGAACGAAACTGTCAACCCACCACACCCAGTGCTTAATTTTCCGGCCATATGCTTATAGCATGTTCTTGCTTCATGTCCGTATTCAATTGCCACATCGATGAATCGAATATCACCTTTTTGTATCTCAAATGCTGCAAGTGTTAATCGCCTTCGTCTAATATATTCTGAAAGCGATACACCAGAAATTGAAGAAAACATCTTGAAAAATGAAACTCAGAGCAATTAGCTACTTTTGCAATTTCTTTGTAGTCTATTTCCTCATCCAGACTGTTTTCAATGTAGTCCAATGCATTATTCATTCTTTCTAGCCAATCCATGGTTTACTCCCTGTCAATTCGTACTTTAATACGATTAGATATTATTTGCCCGACATTACTATCAATCATGCAATCGCTTATTCCAGAAAATGGCCCGATAACAAAAAGACACGCCTTTTTATATGCGCGCCTCGATTACGGTTAAAGTTTAATTTAAATAGCTGCTTTCAAAAATATTTACTATAAAAATCGTGTCTCAACTTTCCACTTAGCTGAGCATATATTTTTGTGGTCTCACTCTTCTCATGACCAAGCAAGCTTTGGATCACTTCAAGTGGCGCACCGTTATTAATCATATGTGTAGCATAGCTGTGTCGTAATTGATGAGGATGTATATTCTTTTTTATCCCAGCACGATTTGATATGCGTTTGATAATATATCTTAGATTATCAATACTCATACGCCTGTTTGGCCTTCTTTCTGAAATAAACAAACAGGAATCCTCATCATCTCGCTCATCTAGATACCTTTTTAACTAAATCGAGCAACGGGTATTAAAGTACACTTCCCTTTCTTTATCACCTTTCCCATGTACAATGACTGAATTCGTTGAGAAATTAATATCATCACAATTTAATTTTACAACTTCCCCAATACGGCAGCCAGTCGAATACATAAATTCAAATAACGCATTCTCCATCGAAGTATGACAAGCTTCCCTAAGATGTTCAATCTCTAGTTCTGAAAGGAATTTTGGAATTCTTTTGCCTAATTTCGGCTCTTTTAATTTAGCAGCAGGGTTTTTAGGAATAAACCCTTCATCATGTGTCCATTTGAATAGTGATTTAATGCAACGAACCCTGTGTCCTAAACTAGATGGCTTTAAGTGTTCGCTCGCCTGTATTAGGTACCCTTTTAATTTTTCTGTAGTAAGTTCACCCATATCAATATCACCGAAAAATCGTAATAAGAGATTATATTGAAAACAATATGTTTTTAATGTAAGAGGCGAATATCCCTCAATTTTTTTATCAAGTTGATACTTTTCCCAGGCTTCTGATAATAACATTATTCTTTCACTCTCCCATGTTATAAATCAATCAAACTAGATATTATTATGTTCAAGGAGAGACTTTTTTATACGCAAGTTATTCAACAATCGCAGACAATAACCAATTATCGAACCGTGAGAACCCTTAAAATACAAGAAAAAAGGCACTTTCTTTACTCAAGAAAAGCGCCCGATTGTGGAAGATTAAAAGCTGTTTAAGGGTTCCCCACTTATTGAAACATTAACACTTCATAGGTGGCTAAGAGAAACTTAATAAGAACATTAAAATTATGTTACAATTAACAACGTTGGGTAAAAATGCTAATATTTTAGGGGATGATTTTTTGAAAAAAATATCAATGTTATTCATTTTATTCGGTATGCTATTTTTTGTAGTAGCATGTACATCAAATAAAACTAATAACGAAATGGAAAGCTCTGATAATAATGTCACATCTAAAGGTAGTCCAAATAATTTAATTTCCTACTATGAAACAATCAAATTAGAAAATGCCATTGAATCTTCTTTTAACAAAAATGTGTTTAAGAAAAAAGGGCATCCAGATGGCTATGATTTAACCATTTCCCGTGCAAATAAAGAAGTCGTTCTCGTGATTAGACCTTACTCCAAGAAAAACTTTAATTATTTAAAAGATGACCTTCAAAGCAATATTGAAGAGGTATTACAAACAAAAAAATATGGGGATTATAAAGTGAAAGTTCTTGCTGATTGGAATGACACAAATCAAACAGAACGGCAAGAACAAGAGGATAATATTATTCAAGAAGTCGTAAAAGAAATGAAGCAAGTCCATAAAATAGATGTCCTTCTAGGAGGGGTTATGTTTTCAGCTACTGACGGACGTATTGTTCAGTTAGATTTAATGTTTTATAAAAACGGTAAAGAAGTTATTGAGCCAAATGAGGTTAACAATTTTTATAAAGAATTTCTTAAGTTAGCTCAAGAAAAAGGATTCAATGTTAAGGATATTCCAATACGTTTTAAATCAAATTTAAAACGAGATTGGGAAATGAAAGTTATGCCATCAATAGATCAAGGGTTGAAAGAAATAAAGGATCTCAAAGTTACATCTACAACTATAATAGATGATCAGAATCCCATTATTATTAATACTTCCATAGACAGTACAGATAAAAAAGCTAAAGAAATAGGAAAACGTATTGAAGAACTCACAAATGAATTTTTTCAATATAAACAAATAAAAAAATCATTTCCTGGCCCTTATGAAATTCATGTTCTAAGTAAAGACAATAAGAAAATAAATTAAGCAATAAAAAAAGGATCTTCCAATCAAAGATCCTTTTTTATTGTATATAAGATTTATTAAGTAAACTAGCTTGCTTCTAATTGCTATGTTCCTCAACAATCTGGCCCTTTTCTGGAACAATTTTATTAACATTAAACATCTTATTTCTTGATTTTTGGTTTTGTTTTCCATAGTGGCCCCTGAAATCCAGAATCGTTTCCTTACCCTAAGATTGGCGGGGGTGGGGTGGTAGTTGCATAAGAAAAAGCTGCCTTAAAGACAGCTCCGGTTTCCCATTAGTGGGAAATCCGTTAGTTCCTTAACGCTTTTCTGACTTTCCTTGCAAAAACTAATGGATCATCAACAGCTTCGATATTAACGTAAACCAAATTCGGATTATCGAAAAGCCATTCATTGTGTATGGATGAAACTATTATTCCTTGTTTAAGAATGGAAGCAACGAAATTCTCGACTTCTTTTTGCAAGAGTGCTACCCTGCCTAGGCACAATGCTCGTCCAGTCTGATTATCTCTGGATTCAAATGAGAAAGAAGAGGTTACTCTAAAACGTTTTCCTAAAATTTTCACTTTTATTTCATTTCTATTTATGGTTGCCACACATTTGCCACCCGCAAATCCTTCTTGGCCGCCGATAATCCTAGCAAATTTTTGACAAATTAATTCATCATTAGATGCCAATCTATTCATCTCCTCCCTAGTATTAATAGGATATGAACTAGTGAATAGATCCGAAACGGATATTTGACATATGAATAATGAAAAATTTTTTATAGCTCATTCAAACTATCCTGCTTACGTTAGTGAAAAAGCGTTCCTGCTTATTACAGAAACGCACCTGTTATGTTTCTCCTTCATTCTTTCAATGAATGGGGAGGATACTTCTGTTGGATATGGCGTATAAGTGCAGTGACAACTTGTGGACCGGATTCTACGAGTCTACCTTGTTCAAATGCAGTGAAGTTATCACCGCCTGAAGCTAAATAATTACTAACCGCTACTTCATATTCGTTGTTTGGCTGAATCTCTTGACCCTTCATGTCTTTCAGCTCAACAACGCGGCTGCCAATTGGAGCTTTGGGTTCCCAGTCATACGTTAAGCCAACCGTTTGTAACCTATTTTCATAATCTTTCGTCCACTGCTGTTCTAAAGCAAATTTTATCTGGTCTCCTGTTAAAATTAACTTACTGACATTATGACCCATAGGTACGTTTGTATAGAGGTCTTCTACAGTGATTTCCCCTTTTTTTAAACCTTTCCGCATTTCGCCTTGATGGACAAAAGCTATATCTACCCCCATGGCTTCCCGCTCAGATTCTGCAATCATTTTCGCTAATGGGGATTCACCGTTTGCATCTTGAATTCGTCTGATTTCTTCCGGCATTTCCCCTATTACCTGATTAAAATTGCTTCCCAATCTTTTTCTATATCTATCTAGAAGAGCAACCGTTTCTTCATCCGGTTTTAGATGATGATGTGAAGTGACAATTATCCTTGCTTGTTTCTTAACAATAATTTTAGAATGTGGGTCGATTTCAAGATTTACTTGAGAAAAGGCTTTCCCATTAGAATAAGCTTGAACGATCAGTTTACCGGCTGCAACGGTATTAGCATATTCATGGCTGTGACCCGCAAAAATGACATCGACCTCATCATCGATTTTTGGAGCCATCTCCACTAAGGCTCCACTGGAAATTGCTCCTGCCTTATCTGATTTAGCTGAATCATGTGCCAGTACAACAATCACTTTGATCCCTTTTTCCTTTAAATGCTTAACGGTCCGGTTAATAGCTGAAACTTCATCCGTAATTTCCACTTCTTTTCGATTTTCAGGGGACACATACATGTTGGTCTCTTTTGTGACCACACCGATAAATCCAATATTAATTCCGTCAATTTGTTTAATAACATACGGTGGTAACAAGGGAGTACCCGACTTTCTGTCGATGATATTTGCAGAACTGTAAGAAGTATTGGAACCTTGAAAATATCCTGTTTTTTTATTGAATCCTCCATGAATAAGACGTTTCATTTCATTTACGCCTTCGTCCAATTCATGATTTCCAGGTGTCCCGACATCAAAGTGCAGGAGGTTTAAAAATTCAATCGTGGGTTCGTCTTGAAATTGAGAAGAGATCGGAGGACTTCCTCCTACCATATCACCAGCATGAACAAGTAGTGTATTTGGGTTTTCTTGTTTATATTTTTTTAAATAGGCAGCCAAGTATTCAGCACCGCCTGCCATGGTTCCCGAAACCATTTGATATTTGTTTAGTTGGCCGTGAAAATCATTAACGCCTAATAATTGTAGTTGAATGTAGCGGTTGGATGTGGAAAGGTTCGTTGTGGAATGATTGGATGAGAATGCTGTGATTTTATAAGTTACGAAAATGATGATAAATACCAAGATCAACAAAGAAGTTATGGCCTGAAATTTTGACAACTTCCGATCCCTCCCTCTGGATGTAAATCAAGAATAACTCTTGAATTTTATATCCGTATAAAGGGAGCGTGATTTTTTGTTATATTTTATATAATAATTATTAAATTAACCCAGTACATGCATTTCTTTTTAAAAATACTCCTGCGGCTTAACATTTAGAGATCTGTTAAGATTTTGATTAGCTGTAAGGATGTTTAAAAAATTGGCCCATAGCACAATAATATAGGCAACGTATGCTTGTCTTTATTCTACCAAAGGAGGAGTACCCATTTGAAGATTTCTTCAATATCGTTCAAAGAACCTCCAGTTTATCATGAATTCCCTCCCCTCTATGAAGGTTTAGGGCTGCCTGAGTTATCTTCATTCATTCAGCAGCGATTTGAATTTACATATACCTTGGGGAAAGTCGAAAGAACGGGGCTTGCTAGCATTCGCTTTTATAAACGGCAGGGGGATTTCGAAGTACATATAGCTGATAAGGTGCCAGGAGTGGGACCAATAAAGCTTCGGAAATTAAAGGGCCTGTTACTGGAGAAAGCCAAAACGGCATTCATCGAAAATATTGAATCCGAACCAGAAAAGCGAAAGGTCTACTACGCTGATTTTCGTCACCCTCGGAAAGATGCTGAATAACAATTCGACAAACTGGCACCCGTTTGAGGAAGCTAAATTGATGTATTGTTGATTTTGTTAAAAAGAATGCCTAAATTTACTTCCCCTCTAAAAAAAGGTTGCCGCAGCAACCTCCCTTATTTTAATAATCCGTTTTATTTTCATTATCCAAATCATCATCAAGAAAAGACTTTTTATCTTCTTTCACTCCATACTTTTTTTCAAGAAGTTGACCAATATTTGAATTGTTAATTCCTTTTCTTACTGCTGTTTCAATAACTATATAGAGAATGAATAACCCAACAATATAAAATATAATAGCCTTCACTAAAAATCCTCCCAAACTACAATCCGTCACTTCCTTTATTTTACAAAAAAAGCTTATTGAAGTGCCCGATTGTTGCATAAAAAAAGGAGCTGCCGATCAGCTCCTTGAAATGAAATAATGGCCCCCAGACCTCCTAACCGCCGGTATAAACACTTTCACATGTTCCAGGTTTTGGTTCATAATAACAATGATTTTTAAATTGACCAGCAAAAGGTTGATCGTACCAAGTCGGTGGGCATGGAGCATATGGATTAAAATACCAAAGCGCATATTTCCCTGGGTGTTCTCTCCAATAATCCAAATTCTGTTTTGCTAATCTTTTTTCAGCAGTTCTCGCTCTTTGATAAAATACATTACCTTTTTGAACAGCTTCAAAAGAATAATTTCCTCCTTGTATTTGAAAAATGACTTGTCGAATGGTTCTTAGATCCTTAAAGTCCAAACAATTTGCTTTAAGACGATTAACAATTACATTTCCAACATACAACATTCCTTGTAGTCCTTCACCTTCGGCTTCAGCTCTCATCATCCTCGCCATTAAGTCAACATCTGAACTTCGGTAACTTACTCTTGGCATTTTTTCACCCCAAATATATCATATAAAAAACAGCCTGCACTAATGTCAGTGTTTATAAAATAAGAATGCTTACTGTTAATAAGAACCTAAAGACAGATCAGATCTTCCTTTAATTTAGTAATCACAGAAAAATCGAACCGGCAGAGTAAATCAATAACAAACACATGATTAACCGAAATGACTTGTCATGTTTAACAAAAAAATCTTTGAACAGCGAGCCGAACCCTGACCACTGAAGAAATGCCATCCACCCTAGAAAAATAGTTAACGCTAAATAGATAGCTACGAATTTAAGCGATTCATTAAACGGTAAAATAAACAACAAAGCGTCTGCGGGTCTCGGCTAGCCAGTTATTCGACAGGAGTGTCGTAAATCTCTTCCATCCATTAAAGATTACTGTAAAAAACCAAAGGATAATCCAGTACAGTTGATTGGATCAGGTATTCGAGACTCCCGCGGAAAGCGAGTGCCTGGAGTGGAGATCTGGTTTTTAGAGTATGAAAAGGTATGAATGTATCATCCACTTAGTCCATACCAAAAATTTTCCCATATATTCTGAATTCTAGGTTCCATATTCTCTTTACCATAATAAGAAAATTCCATGAATATCCCATCAATCAAACAGAAATAGGACATGATTAAGTTCTCGATTTTCCCTTGGCGTATTTCTTTTTTATCAATTCCTTCGACAAAGATATCATGTAAGATAGCGGAAAATGATTCTTCGGATCTAAGGAAACTTTCATTCAAAATGTGCTTCAAATGCTCCGGCGGAAAGATCATCGCCCTCTTTAAAAATGTTGCTTTATCTTCATGGTTTTTATAATAGTTACAAGTATCAAGAAGGATGTGCTTTAACTTTTCTTCAGAAGAGAGTGTATTTATCTCTTCGACAAATTGTTCGACCTGTTGTATATGCTCTTCCAGGATTTCTTCAAACAGGCACAAGAAAAGGTCATCCTTATTTTTGAAATGGTTATAAATTGAGGGTTTTTGTATACCTACCCTCTTGGCAATTTCCGATAAAGCAGTTCCCTCGTATCCGTACTTAGTAAAAAGTGTTAAGGAAATGTTTTTAATTTCATTTTTTGTCATAATGAGCCCCCAAACTATCAAACGTTAGTTAATTTCATTATAAACTCATTTCCTTTTTTAAACTAAATATTTGACGCCTTGGAAATAATCCTTTTTCTCTAAAAGATAAGAATTAGAGTATGCTCGATAAAGAAGTTTCTTCGCTTTTATACACAACTTTCCCATCGTTTATTGTAAGTTCCACTTTAGTATTAAGTACTTCGCTTTCTGGAATATCAAAGAGATTTCTGTCTAAAACCACAAGATCAGCAAGTTTCCCCTCTTCTATTGTGCCTAGCTCGTGCTCCCTGAAACATCCATAGGCTGAGCCATATGTATATGCTTGCAATGCCTCTGCCAAAGTGAGCTTTTGTTCAGGATGCCATGTGTTTTTTGGATCTCCGCTACTATCAACTCTTGTAATGGCAGTATATATTTGCCGCATTGGATTTAATGAGATGGAAACCGGAAAGTCTGTTCCTAAAGCTAAAGATGCACCTGAATTTAAAAGCGACTTCGTCAGGAAAACATTTTTTTCCCTTTCAGGACCTATTATTGAAGAATATACCTCTCTTGATGAAGCAGCCATGTGATCAGGTTGCATAGAGACAATGACCCCCAGTTTTGAAAAACGTTCAATGTCATCCTGATCGATTACTTCAATATGCTCTATTGTATGCCTTGAGTCTCTTTTTCCATTCTTGCGTACAGCTTCTTCAAAAGCGTCTAAAGCTAAACGAATTGCCGCATCTCCAATAGCGTGAAACCTGATTCTAAATCCAAGTTCATCCGCTTTAACAACTCGATCGATCAATACTTCTGGATCTAGAGCTGGATGACCGCAGATATCCACTTGATCGGAGTAAGGTTTCAGGAAGTAAGCGGTATGACCCGTGACTGTTCCATCAACGAATTGCTTTAATCCTGAGAATTGCAGTTTCTTTGATTCATATTTATTTCTCAGTATTTGAGCTTTGTCCAAATTGCCATCCAATTCAGGAGTGATATGAAATCTAGTCGTTAATCCTCCTTGCTTATCCAATTTCTCAAAAAGGTCATAGTCTTGAAGGAAGTCATCTATTGGAGCAAACAAATCGTTTACAGAAGTAATTCCATATTGTGATAATAATCTTAAAAACTCTTTTAATATCGTTTCTTTTTTATTTTGTGTTAACCGTAATGCCTCTTTTAAAACGATTTGCTGGGCTTCTTCATATAAAATTCCAGTAAGTAGACCATTCTTATCTCTTTCATAGCGACCAAAATCCGGATCACGTATATCCTCAGTAACACCTGCTAAATCCATGGCCTTACTGTTCACCCATGTATAATGACCTTCAGCATGAAAAAGAACCACAGGACGATCTGGGATGACAGCGTCAAGTATTTTATAATGGGGCTCTTGTTTATCATGCCAATAACCTGCGTCCCATTGCATGCCTATGATCCATTCTTCCTCAGGACAATCTTTAGAAAATTCCAGTACTTTTTCAGCTACTTCTTGAGCTGACCTGGCTTCAAATAAATTAATACTATTTAAACTTAGTGCACTAAACATAATGTGGAGATGAAAATCATGAAATCCAGGCATGATCAATTGATTTCCATAGTTAAATACTTTTGTCCCACTTCCTATAAAAGGATCAATCTCCGCTTTTGATCCTACACTCATAATTTTGTCACCTAAGATAGCAATTGCACCAGACGTCGGCTCATGTGTAAGCCCTGTGAAAATAGCATCACTGGAAAGAACGATATCTGCTTTTTTATTAGCCATGGAGTTTACCTCTTTTCATTCAAAATAATAAAACAGTAACTTATCATTGCACTAGTTTTGCATCGAATTCTTCTGTTTGCTCTGCAAAATTCAGTTCAGGAGGACGTTCCTTAAACATTTTTGTTAAGTACAATAAGTAAATGAACCCTACTGCCATCCAAGTAATCCCTAATACTAAAGAATGGATATCCAACTTTGTCATAAACAATATGGTTATGCCGGTGCCAATTAAGGGAAGAAGGAAATATAAAATGAAACTTTTAGGAGATCTCTGCTTCTGCCTCACAAAATAATGGATAAGCACAGAAAGATTAACGAATGTAAAAGCAAACAGTGCTCCAAAATTAATGAAAGAAGTAGCCGTTGCGATATCCAAAAATACGGCGCTCATTGCAACACAAGCAATGATCAGGATATTGAATATCGGCGTTTGAAATTTTGGAGAAACGTATCCGAATATCCTCTTAGGCAGAACATTATCTCTCCCCATTGCATATAAAATCCTGGCTCCGCTTCCTCCTGAAGCTATCGCGGAAGCAGTAGCAGATGTCACTACGACAGAAATGAACAAACTATTCAGAAAATTACCCCCGGTATAAATCATGATATCGACTATAGCTGTATCAGGGTTCTCAAAAGCATTGAAATCCGGGAAAATCGATTGTGCAAAATAGGTGGATGCAATAAATAATACCCCTCCAATCAATGTCGTAGCATAAATAGCTTTAGGAAGTGTTTTTTGGGGATTTTTGGTTTCTTCAGCTAATGTAGTAACCGCATCAAACCCAAGAAAACTAAAACACAATAGAGGTACGATCGAGAGCAGATTATTAATATTCACGTCAGGACTAAAAAAAGGATCCTTAGAAAACAACTCCCCGGTACCTTTTCCTGCTAAAAGTCCATTTATGCAAAGCAGGCTGAAGATAATGATAAAAAGAAATTGAAATATCACCAAAAAGGTATTCACATTTGCAGCAACCTTAATCCCAAAAATATTAATAGTTGTCACAGCAATAATAAAAGAAATGATAACTGCAATGATAGGAATACCAGGAAAGTAAGCATTCACCATAATTCCAAAAAGTAAAGCGCTGATCATAGGACTGAAAAGATAATCCAATAAAATGACCCATCCTACCAGAAAACCAAGGTGTGAATTAATTCCTTTCTGCACAAAGGTATAAGCTGAACCGGTAGTGGGATATACCTGAACCATTTTTGCGTAACTATATGAAGTGAATAGCATGACAATCAAAGCGATTATGTATGCTGTCGGAACCATTCCATGGGTACGATCAATAGCGATGCCATATGTGCTAAAGACTGTTACAGGAGCCATAAAGGAAAGTCCAAATACAATTACATATCTGGTATTCAGTGAACGCTTAAGCTCGGGTAATCCTTTCATCCAAAGAGCTGCCTCCTTTATTAAATATAATGGCTGTTTTTAAGTTAAAGTGATTATTAATGATCTTCTTTGGCACTTAATGCTGCAAGGCTGGCAAATTCATGCACAAGTGTTGCAGCTAAAAGTGAAGTGATTTGGCTTGGATCATATGAAGGCAGCACTTCAACCAGGTCATACCCTATAAAGTTAAAATCAGTTAGGGAACGTATCATTTTTAATGTTTCAAAGCTGCTAAAACCTCCTATTTCAGGCGTACCCGTTCCTGGGGCAAAAGAAGGATCAACGAAATCTATATCAAATGTCAAGAAACAGGGGGTGTTACCAATCGTTTTCCTGATCTCTTTCAAAACATCTTCAAATCCACGATTGGAAAGTTCACCCGTTGTAATCAGACGATAACCTAAATCAAGACTTGCCTGTAAATCACCAGAGTGGTTTAGCGTGCCGCGGATTCCTATTTGAAATACTTTATCTGTCTGCAGCAGACCTTCTTCGTGTGCACGAATGAAAGGAGATCCATGCCAATATTTTTCCTCATAATATGTATCCCAGGTATCTGTATGGGAATCAAAATGAATCATGGCTACAGGGCCATATACCTTTGCCGCAGCGCGTAAACTAGCTAAAGTAACAGAATGATCTCCCCCTAACCCAATCGGTATGACCCCTTTGGCCATCAATTCATGCATGGATTCCTTCATTAGTTCATAGCTTCGATGAATATTATGGGGAATAACAGGGATATCGCCAATATCAATGGCATTCATTTGTTCAAAAGGATATACATTATGAATCGGATGATATGGAAACAGGGTCATGGATGCTTGGCGAATGGCTTGAGGAGCAAACCTGGCCCCCACCCGAAAAGAGGCTGCTGTATCAAAAGGCATACCTACAATGGCAAGCTTTGCATCATGCTTTTGAGAAGGTAAACGCATAAAAGTTCCTGTTGTACAAAACTCTGGCTTAACATCTGGTGTAAGTGGATATTTCATAAGTATCAACTCCTGGTTTCATATAAAAATCTTTTCATATAAATTTACAAACACAAAGTGTAATCGCTTACAACCTATACTTCAATAGATTACTTTTTATTTCTAACACCTTCTTTTCGCACTATATTAACTAACGGTAGTTAGTATTAAACCAAATATATACATAGTTGTTAAAAAAGTCAAACTATTTTTCATTGTCGATTTTTCTATTTCATAATACTAAAAAAACGTTCCAGTGATTCCGGAAATACGTTCCCTTCCGCCGACTGTCTGCCAAGCCTCCTCGACGCAAGCGTCTGTGGGGTCTCGACTAGCCAGTATTTCGGCAGGAGTGTCGCAAATTCCCTCCATCCATTAAGGATTACTGTAAAAAACCATGAAGGATCATCTAGTACAGTTGATTGGAACGGAAGGTGTAAGACTCCTGCGGGGAAAGCGGTGCCGAGGGCCGACCGCCCGCGGAAAGCGAGTGCCTGTAGTGGAAATCGGCGTCTAACTTGTACACGTCCTAATAAAAATGTAGACAAAAGGGTTTTACCTAAAATTTCAAAACAAAGTTGATTGGAACGAAAGGCGCGAGACTCCTGCGGGAAAAGCGC
>NZ_JBIWES010000010.1:31562-46540 GCF_044762665.1 Peribacillus sp. NPDC096622
CGCGTCGAGGGGAGACCCCACAGGCGCAAGGCGCCGAGGGCCGACCGCCCGCGGAAAGCGAGTGCCTGTAGTGGATATCGGCGTCTAACTTGTACACGTCCTAATAAAAATGTAGACAAAAGGGTTTTATCTAAAATTTCAAAACAATGTTGACTGGAACGAAAGGTGCGAGACTCCTGCGGGAAAAGCGCGTCGAGGGGAGACCCCACAGGCGCAAGGCGCCGAGGGCCGACCGCCCGCGGAAAGCGAGTGCCTGTAGTGGATATCGGCGTCTAACTTGTACAAGTCTTAATAAAGATGTAGACAAAGTAAAAAATGACACCTGAGTTTCTAATGGAATTTTACACTAGTTTCTTAACTGATAGACCCGCCTTAGTTACGTTGATCATTTTTCTGAACCTTGGCGATTATTAGTAATATCAATGGCAGCAGAAATCCGAATGTCATGGCATAAAACGGCCAGATTTCTGTAATGAATTTATTATAATGAACAGTATTCGGTGACATAATCAATGTAAAGGCAATCAAAAGGATACCAAACGGAAAAACCAGAGGACGATAATCTTGCATTTTTAACGTTTGTGCCAGACCTAAAACGGTCACATAAAAAAACAAACTAAATCTAATAAAAATTGTGATGAACCATATTATGGCCATTATTGCCTCCAGCCGCGTCAAGAAATCGGCGATATTTATTTTCTTAGCCAACATATAGATTGGATAATTTTGTCTTGCCGTTGACTCGGAACCAAGTACAAGGATGGCAAACATGGTTATAATGATCAATACACTTCCAGCCAACAATTGACCGACAAAAAGGCTTTTTCTTATTCTGTCTTTTTGACTTACGAACGGGAGGATCATTAGAACCGCAACCGGTTCAATAAACGGAAAAACAATAAATGGTATAGATCCCCTTATAACCGGTTTCAATCCTCCCTCCCATACGGGTTGCAGGTTTTGAAATTTAATCTCGGGAAGCAGAAGAATTATCAATGTTGATACAAGTAATACAACATAGGGGAAAAATATTTCCGCGCTGCGGGCCAAAGGTTCCAAACCAAGACGCGCGGCCATGAGGACGACACTCATAAAAAGAATCATGATCACTTGAATTGGAGTATCAGGCATAATTTGAGTTACCATAAAATCCCCAATTTCACTCAGGTAAGTCGCTGTGGTTATAAAAAAGTAGCTTATAAATAGAAGGGAAATTGCCATTCCCAACCACTTACCCAGAATTTTTTGGCTGTATTCCACTAACGTTAAATCAGGATAGCATTTCCTTAAGGCGTCATATATAAAAACAATCAATAACGGAGCTATTGCCACGCTTATAATGCCCGAAATCCAACCATCTTGTTCAGCTTCGGAAGCGACGACGGAGGGAATGACTAAAATAGAATCTCCAAGCGTATATAAAATCACTAATATCATCAGTTGACGGCTTCCGATTTTACCCTTCTCGAGCATTTTCATAAGTTCCTTTCACGACAAAACGGTAAGTTATATACAAACGGCAGAAATTCTTATCCATACCATTATTGACAGAAGAGGAATATACAATCCCTGTGATTTCAAGTTATTTTTTGCCATTGCAATCCGCACTCGGCATTTTGGAAAATCAGAAATAATGTGATTCACCAACCACAGTTAGTTTAACGTCCCCTCAAACGAAGTTTAACCATCATTTTACCTGTTTCTTTTTCCTTCAAAATATATGGATGCCGCAAGAATAATGATTGCAATTAATACAATGCCAGATAACCAAAATAAGTCCATATCCGTGAAATACCCAACCATATTAAATATAGGAAGCGCGAATATCAAAATTAGTAATAAAACATCCTTTTGCTTTGTTTCCGTTTTTCATAGAACAAACCCAGTATTTTTTCAAAAAATACTCCCATTCTAAAACACCGCCTTAATTTGTCCACTCTAAAATCCATTTAATTCAACCGTCTAAACCGTCACTCTTTATCGTGATCTCAAACTGGTTCGCGATGCAAAGCAGTTTTTTCCGCATCCTCATTTCCTTTACATTTCAAATTTCATTAGTATGAGCAGCTTATAGATGTTCAAAATAAGATAAGGGCGAATCACTGATCATCAAGGAAATAATAAAAAACAAAAAATATATTGAAATATCAATTTAATTTAGTTATAATACGATACGTTCTTAGTATTAGTGCTTATATAATTTTTAGAAAATTTAATAATTTTCTAAAATAGAAAATTTTGGTTTCTCGGAGGGTTTATTTTGTCTAATAAGGTACCATCTTCATTTATAGTAGTGATTGGGTTCATGTTATTTGCCCTTTTCTTCGGGGCAGGGAATTTAATTTTCCCGCCAATGCTTGGTCAATCGGCAGGTATGAATATCTGGTCAGCTAATGCAGGGTTTTTGGTCACAGGAGTAGGATTACCGTTACTTGGTGTGCTGGCACTCGGTTTTTCTGGAAAAGATGACTTACAATCATTAGCGAGCCGTGTCCATCCTGTCTTTGGTATTGTATTCACAACCGTTCTTTATTTAGCCATTGGTCCATTATTCGCAATGCCTAGAACAGGAAACGTTTCTTATGAGATCGGTGTAAAACCTTTTTTGCCTGAAGATCCAGGTCCATTGCCTTTACTTATTTTCACCATCATCTTTTTTACGGTTTCGTGCCTTCTTTCGCTCAATCCCGCGAAAATTGTCGAAATTGTGGGGAAAGTTTTAACACCCATCAAGTTAACGTTCATTGGAATCCTGGTTGTTGTCGCTTTCGTTAATCCAATTGGGGATTTCCAAGCACCTGCAGCACACTATATGGTTCAACCATTTTTCAATGGATTCAGAGAAGGATATTTAACCATGGATACTCTTGCATCTTTTGTTTTTGGCATCATCATCATTAATGCCATCAAAGAAAAAGGTGCCAAAACAAAAAAACAAATAATGATCGTTTGTGGAAAAGCGACTGCCATTGCGGCCGTCATCCTTGCTACCATTTATACAGCTCTCTCTTACATGGGGGCTTCAAGTGTCGAGGAACTTGGACGCTTGGATAATGGAGGCATTATCTTGGCGAAAGTCTCGGATTACTATTTTGGATCATATGGTGGGCTATTATTGGGATTGATGATCACAGTAGCTTGTATAACGACGAGCGTAGGACTCATTACATCTTGCTCGACGTACTTCCATAAGCTATTTCCAAATCTGCCTTACAAAACGATTGCCATAAGTTTATCCATATTCAGTGCAATCATTGCCAATATTGGACTAACCGAGTTAATTGCCATTTCTGTACCTGTAATGACAGCCATTTATCCATTAGCCATTGTATTGATCTTCCTAACATTTCTTCATTCTTTATTTAAAGGAAGACCTGAAGTTTATCAAGGCAGCTTACTTTTAACATTCATCGTCAGTTTATTCGATGGATTAAATGGAGCAGGTGTACACATTTCATTCATCAATGATTTCTTCACTACAATACTTCCTATGTACGAGGCGGGACTAGGGTGGGTCATCCCCGCTATTGTTGGAGGATTCATTGGGTATGCCAGCAGCATCTTAAAGTCTAAATTCGGTCATATCACCAATTAGATTAAATGATATAAACTCGGTCCAGGAATATTTCCTGGACTTTTTTCATTTTCTGTAGGTCGAATTATAAATATCAAAACTATCCAGTATCTCAACATACAAAAAGCTGCCATAAAGGCAGCTCCCAGACTGAAAGAAAAGCAAGTTTGTCTACAGGTTCTTTATTTATTAAACATTCCAGTGGATTTCAGAAATCCGCTCCCTATCCGCCGACTGCCTGCCAAGCCTCCTCACCGCTTCTCATTCATTACGTAATTTCTTCAGTAATTGAAAAATCTGACCTCGATGATGTGATTCATGTTCAATCAAATGGTAAACGACCCATTCAGGTGTGACGTCATATTGTTCAAGTACCCTCGGTTTACGCCAATCCGTTAGGTCCATTGTGCGAAAGTTCGAAAGAAATACCTCACGTACTTTATTGAGGCGGTAGAAATGTTCTTCTAATGTTTCTCCTTCAATGTGATTTAGGGAGCCATCTTCAGCTCGGCACCCTAATGGAAACAACGCGGATATTTCCGGATCCCATTCCGTAACAAGGACCTCTTCGTATAACCAATCTGCCTCTATCAGCGCTATGTGATATAACATCGAGCTAATCGTTTGCCTTTCATCGATTTTCGAATCGAGTATATTTTGGCTGATTCCAGTCAATTCCGATATAAGCGTACGGCGAACATCCTCCAAACACCATAGCCACCGCCCAATTTCCGCTTCATATCCCGGTAATGCAGATACAAGTAATGCTCTTCTCTCCAACAAGATCATCCTCCTCTTCATGAACGTACATTCTATTTAAAAGTGTTGTTTCCTTCTTTTTAATGGAAAATCTAATTAATAGCAAGCCTTTTAGGGCAGGACAAAAAGAGCAATCTTTTAGATTGCTCCTTTTGTCCTGATTTTCGCTTATGTTATCGATATTGTAAATCGAAATTAGCTCCCCAAAAAAAGATTGGCTCTCATCTCCTCTGATATACGCCTGCCCTGTAGATAATCCTGTTCCCGTTCTTGTTCAACCATCATGCGTTGCTCCAGTTGTTGAGCATATAGTGCATAGCCGATTCCATGAGCCTGAAACATCGCTTTTTCCATTGCCGACGTGTACGTTAATTCGAGAAAATTAATGAAGAATCAATCCTTCCCATAGTGAATTTCGTACTCATCTTATCATTGAAAGTGATAACTCACAAAGTTGCTACGGCTCCATATTCACTGATAATTCAGATTTTTCACCAACTGTTTCTATCTCCGTTTCCAAAAACGCCAAATCCCTCCATCTTCCTCTAATTTCCTTTTTTCATACATAAAAATTGTCTTATTTATTCTTAAGACAAATTAAAAATCCCATTAACAAAACCTGATGTTAATGGGACTGAATGTTTATTTATATGAACCGAAAATTTCCTTTGCCAATTTTCGCCCAGTAGGAGTCGCAGCCAGACCGCCTTCTGCCGTTTCACGAAGTGCTACTGGCATGGTCAAGCCTATTTTATACATGGCATCGATAACTTCGTCACATGGAATGCGGCTCGTAATGCCTGCAAGTGCCATATCAGCTGCCGTTATTGCGTTGGATGCACCCATTGCGTTCCGTTTCACGCAAGGAACTTCAACCAATCCAGCCACTGGGTCACAAACCAATCCAAGCATATTTTTCAAAGTGATCGCCATCGCTTCTGCAGCTTGGCTTGGTGTACCGCCGGCCAGTTCCACTATCGCAGCTGCGGCCATTCCACTTGCCGAGCCCACTTCTGCTTGGCAGCCACCAGCCGCTCCAGAAATGGAAGCATTGTTGGCAACCACGAATCCAAAAGCAGCGGAAGTGAAAAGAAATTCAATCATCTCTGCCCGGGTCGGGTTTAATTTTTCTTTCACGGCAAATAATGTACCGGGCACAACGCCAGCAGATCCTGCAGTCGGAGTGGCACAAATCATTCCCATGGCTGCATTCACTTCGTTCGTCGCAACCGCTTTACTGACGGCATCCAATAATAAATTACCTGCCAGTGCTTTGCCCGACTTGATATAATTTTGCAAAAGAACGGCATCTCCGCCCGTTAGGCCTGTCACGGATTGCACACCTTTCAGACCTCTTTCCACCGCTTGTTCCATCACTGTCAAATTCCTGTCCATCTTTTCGATGATCTGTTCTCTCGACAGGCCTGAGAACTCCATTTCTTGTAAAATCATGATTTCCGCGATTTTTACATTTTTACTTTCAGCAAGTTCAACCAACTCTGCTACATTTCGGAACATGTTTTTACCTCCATATCTATGCCAACACTTTTAATGATGATCATTCAACCATCCTTATGACTTGCGACACGTTTTCCAATCCTTCAATTTCCCTCATGACATCGCCCTGGATTTTCTGATCGACTTCAATCACCATGAGGGCCATTTGACCTTTTTCTTTCCGAGAAACTTCCATATGTCCAATGTTAATTTCATGATTCGCCAATACTGTCGAAACGGAAGATATGATTCCAAACACATCGTTATGGACGACTAAAATGGCTGGGTTTTCCCCTGACAATTTGAGCTTGAACGTATTCAGTTCCGTTATTTCTATCGTTCCGCCGCCAATCGAGATACCGACAAGTTCCAATTCCTTATCTTCATCGAACAGTCTGATCTTTACTGTATTAGGATGATCCGTCACCGTATCCTCGATTGTAAAGGAAACTTCCATACCGGCTTCTTCCGCGATCGTTAAAGAGGCAGGGATTCGTTCATCATCCGTATCGAAATCCAATATCCCGCCTACGACAGCAACATCCGTACCGTGTCCCCTGTATGTTTTTGCAAAAGAACCATATAAAGAAATAATGGCTTTCTTCGGTTGCTTTCCGAATAATGTCCTTGCTACTCTGCCAATTCTGGCAGCTCCTGCTGTATGTGAACTTGAAGGTCCAATCATGACGGGACCGATTATATCGAATGCAGATCTGTATTTCATCGTTTAATGCCCCTTTTCTGGCAATATATTTTTTAACCGTCTTTTAAGGGTGAATGAAGATAAAAAAGCGGCATAATCACTATATTAAGATATTTTTATCATTCCTGCAATGAAAACCCTTTCATTGCATATCCCATATTAACATATAATTACATAACATACCTACCATAATTTTTATTATTTAATTTAGGAGTAATGTTTGACTTTTCAGTATTTTAAGATAATTAACATTCGATCCATTAAATTTGCAGAAAAGCATGAAAAAAGCAGCCTGGTGGCCACTTTCAGTTTACAGACAAAATGGAGGTCGGAAAACGCCTCTTTCATCAAATAATGTTCCCAAACCAACACCTTTCAACTCCTCAGGTGTGGTTACTAACTAAATGCTATAACAAAGTTGATTGGAGAAGAGGGTGCGAGACTCCTGCGGGAAAAGCGGGTCCAGGGAGACCCCGCAGGCACAAGCCGAGAAGGCTCGCGGACCATACAAAACTGTAGACAAACTCGTTTTTCATCGAGTTTGTCTACAGTCTGAAAGCAGCCATCAGGCTGCTTTTCCCTTCGATCTCCGATTTAACTCGCCTTTTTTTCATCCATGGATTCAGCGGCATCCCAAATTTCGGATGCCCATTCAGGATGGTCGATGAATGGATTGCGATTATTTTGCCAGTCATGAATGACATCATTGCGATGGCTCTCGAAATCGTCGACTGGATCGAGATCATTCCATTTCAAAAGTGTCGATAGCTTTCCATGAAGCGGCTTCGGATACGTATTGACTGTATCGGATAATTCAAGATCCAACTCGCCGTTACCTTCATATCTGACGTCCATGTAAAATAGCATCCGTGCTATATCGCCTTTAACATGGTCTGGCGGCTCCCATGAATCTGAATCAAACTTACACTCACATCCACTATATGTTTGACCTCCCTCGTCGAAATCAAGGTGGCCCCTTTTGCCATTCACTGTCACATCAGCGGGACGAAGGTGATGAAGGTCTGTCCCGGGACCTTTGCTTGTCCCAAAATCACCGTGGGACTTTGCCCAGACATGTTCGCGGTTCCATTGTCCGGCATTGCCCCCATTCGCGTTCTCCGAGATGGATTTTCCAGAGTAAAGCAAGATGACATTCTGTTCGTTCACCGGATCTTCATCCGTTTCTTTAAGGGCATTCCACACTTGATCATAAGTTAACATCGTATGGCCCTTAATTATCGAGTGCAGAACCGCTTTCAATTCCGTTCCCGTTTTTCCTGCCGCCGTTTGGTAATAAGTTTCAAGCGGCTTATCATTCGATACGGTCAAGGTGAAACGGGCAACGGCTTCCGATTGCTGGTCCTCGGCCTTGACTGCGACAAGGTATGTTCCAGCTGCATTTGCAGGAAGGGTTAATGTCTGGCCGGTGACTGTACCGATAGTGGACGAAAAGGTCAGCTTATCTCCATCTGGATCCGAGAAGTGCTCACTCAAATCGATGTTGACCTTGGAACCGGCTTTCACTTCAAGATTTTCCAGTTTTTTCATTACGACGGGCGCATGATTCTCTTTAGGGTCGAAAGGGGAAGCAATCGCTTCCCCCTTGGAATTGACAAACTTGATATTCGATGTGTCGACACCTTCTGATACCGACCATTTCTGAACATTTTCAGCGCCCCTGATTTCTTTTACATTGGCGTTATCAATGATGACTTCCTTCACCGCCATGCCGCCAAAATCAATGATTGCACCATCCTTATCCGGTTTTATCGTCACAGCAGCATTCTTCAGCCCAAGGCCTTTGAGTACAGCATATGAACCTTTTAACCAGATACCTTCTTCGATGTTGGATGTTTCGTCAAGATCGATCAAAACACTAGGTGAAGCAATCGTAAGTTTTTTTGTTTTAACGTTTGTCAGATTATACGTTTTTTCTGGAGCAGGAGTTTCAACTCCACCTGATTCAGATAAAGAGGTTGAAATCAATACAGGGTCATGATCGCTAGCCCTTCCGTGAACTTCCATGAAGGATGAATTAATATGGACAATATCGACTTTTGTGGATGCGGCCATATTATTCGATACCAGGATATGGTCCAGTACTTGTGAATTTCCTTGATATGTGTATGAATAACGTTTTTCAAAAGGAACTTTCTCGATCATATTGGTTAAATCTTTGCCCTTTAATGTTTTAAGCGGGGCCGAAAATTCAAAATCATTAAAGTCTCCAAGCAAGACGATATTCGCTTTGGCATCCTGTGACTTGATATCACTGACAAACCGATTGACGATAGAGGCAATTTGAAGCCTTTGCGTTTCACTTGAAAGGACAGGAGGCTGGTTTTTGCCGAATAACGGCTGGTCACCGCCCTTGGAATTGAAATGATTGGCCACCACCACTACGCTTTCGCCTTTAAATTCGAATTGAGCGGCTAAAGGCTTCCTGCTTGAAGTGAAGGCGGGATCAGCAGGCTCTATTCGTCCAGGGTTCAAGGTAAGTTTTCCATCTTTGAAGGCCACGGACTGTGTTGCCGTCCCTTTTGTTCCTTCAGTCAATTTGACACGGTCGACATTATACAAAAAGCCTACACGGATATTCCCGCCGGGTGCACCTCCATCAAGTTTATCTTCTGGAGCGATATCGATGTATTGATATTGCGGTCCGCCCAGCTCTTTTATTTTGTCGGTTAACTTCTTGGCACTTTGAGCAGAATCCGTTGTCCCGCTATCCGTTGCCCCATCATTATCCTGCATTTCCGTTACGCCGATGATATCGGGTTGCTTAAGATTGGTAATGATGGATGTTGCGATCGTTTCAACTTTTGAATCAGCGGTTTGAGTGGAGAAATTCTCTATATTATAGGAAGCGATCGATAGCTTATCAGCATCCTTCTCTAAAGATGTCACTTCCCGATCCGTACCGCCATCCTTTAACGCGGGCAGCTGAGCTTTATCCGTCACTACCCTATAGTTGCTATATCCATAGCTGATTACACCCGTAACCGAGCCTTCAAAGAAATCACCCGTTTTCGCTGTAAATGATTCATCATTTATATCCAGGTTAATTCTTTCAGGGTTGAAATCCGTTTCCGTTATTTTGACGCCTCCAGCTGCAGTCGTCGTTTCCATATTCCCTGGAATCACGACTAATTCACCATAGTCTTGAGGTGCAACCACTTTCGGGTTATATACTTGCACGAGCATTCCTTCCAGACTCTCATAGAAATCAATGCCGTCTTCGCTTGGGTTAAAGTCTGTCAATCTATCATCATCGATGTTCTCAGACGGTGGAATGACATCTTTTCCGATGACGATCGGTTCTGGCATCACTGCAGTGCCAAGCTTTTCAATCGTCGTATTGGTTAATTCAGTTGTTGGCAGATCCGTCGTTTTCATTTCAGCGTATCCTTCGATATACCACTCCGCGACTTTACCTGCCACTTTGACATGATCTCCCGCTTTCAGGCCATGTGCTTTGTTGTACACAAGTATTCCCTCGGAAGTCGTTAAGTCCTTATCCGGGTTGGGATCTTGCATGTAAAAGTTATTCGCATCTTTTACATAAGTGACGACACCTTCCACACCTGAAACGAGTTGAGTTTCATAGGATGAAAAATGATTCATCCCCTGAATGTCACGAATCTTCACTTCAGTGGTTTTGTTAACGGTATAGGCAAATGTGAAAACTTCCGATGTCTTGTCGTTGACAGCGATTGCCTTGATGACCGTATCTTTCGTTAAAATGATAGGTTCTGTGTACACAGCACTTGAAGACGTCGGCGTGGATCCATCCAGCGTATAATGGATTTTCGCTTCTTCCCAACCGGATTCAAGTGATACCTTTGTATTTTCACTAACCGTACCAGGGAAAATATCCGTGTATACGGCTGGTTTGTTCACCAGTTCATAATCTTCAATACCACGCGGCTTCAGCTGAAACGTGTCATTGAACCTCGATCCTATTCCGGTTACGGAAATGACATCCCCTGCTTTAAAGCTCCTCACGAAATCTTCATAATTCGAACCGGTCCGGTTATCATGGCGAACGATGACGGATTTCCCTTCAGTATCTTCTGCCTTGAATTCGAATGTTCCGTATGTTCCCGATGCCGCCAATTCTGTAATGGTTGCCTTTTCAATGGTGACCAGCTCACCTTGTGTTTCCTCATTGACCCCAGAAGCATCAATTTTTTGGATTTCAGGAAGTCCATTTCCGGAAGAAACCACTTCAAGGGAAGTTGGTTGGATTTGCAATTCCTTATTATAAGCGGATACTTGTCCGATTAATGTAACCTTATCCCCTTGCTTTACTTCTGCAGGCCACGAAGAACCATAAACATATAGCCCAGCCGTTTCATCTTGGATATAAAAGCCTTTTCCTCCCCAATAACCAATCCCCGTGGTGACCACCCCATCGACCTGCACTATATCTTCGGTATTCATGCGCGCCTCGGCAATGGAGTCCAGAACCTTCACATCAGGCTGTTCAGGAGTCGTCCCCCCATCAGAGATGATCGTGTAATCCGTTGCGGATTTCAGGCCGGGCACTGAAAAGTACTTTTCCAGCTTCCCCGTAATCGTCACCTGCACTTTAAGTAATTCCGGATGTTCGACCAAATTCAAAGCCGTTCGAATATTTCCGGCTGGAAGCTGAACAGGCATGATTTTCTTAACATCCGTTTCATCCGGACTATCCGCAATTCCTATGTTCGTACTTTCAGTAAAAGGCGATGTTTGTTGATAGCTTGTACCGCTTTTAGCTGTACCGACGATATATCCCTTCACCGTCGCCGTTCCACTGTTATTATTAATCGCTTCCATTACCGATATTGTCCCTTCGGCTTTTGCAGCGGCTGCATTTGGCAGAACCGTTGACAGTACGATCAGTATGGCAAAGAAAAGCTTGCTTATCCCGTTCTTCTTCAAGACCTCAACCCCTCCAACTTTTTTTTCATAGGCCCAGCGATCATTTGAATACCGCTTAAAGAATGGTTTCGCCATTCACGGTGACACCGCTCAGGCTCACGGTCTTACCGTCAAATCCCGATAAATCCAAATTACCCTCTACCGTAACCTGTGAAAAAGTAAAATCATCCGGAGGAGTTCCCGTTAATGTAAGATTCCCTTTGACCACTGCATTTTCCAAAGAAGCAATATCCGTGATATCCACAACTACATTACCTTCATGTGTTTTTGGCGCATCAGCCGTTCCGCCAAAGTCTTTAGCCAATACAACAGTCGGGCCTGTATTGCTTCCGGCCACATCCTTGATGCGTCCTTCGATGCTTGGATCGACAGTTTTCAGCCCGCTTACATAATCCCGTAAATTCTCCCAATCAGCGAGTCCGATATCCGTCACTCTTCCTTCTTCATAAGCCTTCTTGAAAACGGTGAATCCATCTCCGCCCTTGGCTGTAAAAGCATTGGTCGCCACGACATATTCCTTCGCTGCATCCAATTCGGAATATATTCCATCTAGTCCAAGGACTTCAACCTTTGTCACACGATTGCCTGCTTCCTTCGAACTGTCGTAACTGAATTTCATTCCAGAAACATGCAGGAAGCCGCCATTTTCCTTAGGAGCGAGGCTTACACTATGCTCTAATGCTTCTTTGATTTCTGCACCCGTAAGCTTCATCGTCGCTAACGTGTTCCCAAACGGTAAAACGGTGAGGATTTCCCCTAAAGTGATCTCGCCTTGATCGATGCCAGCGCGGATGCCCCCGCCATTTTGGAATGCTATGACCGTATCCTTATTGAATTCCTTCGCTTTACTAAGTATTCCATCCGTAATTAAATTACCCAGTTCCGTTTCATTTTTGCGAACGCTCGGCTTCGTTGCATCTCCTGAATCACGCGGTGTTTCCAAGACCTTCACAGCAGTTGCCCCCGTCTTCGTTTCCTTCAGCTCCTTAATCTTAGAGGAGTATGTTTCAAGGACTTTTGCCGCTTCAGCATCATCCTGTTTTTCAGAAAGCTTAATCAGCTGACCTGCTTGTCCGACAATCTTGCCTTTCTTATCGAATTCCACATCGATCGTTCCTAAATAGTCGCTATATTGATACCCTTGAACGATGACAGTCGGCTCTTTCGTTTTCCCTTTATCATCTTTATCGACAACAATGGGTGCGTCTAACTGCGTATG
Organism: Peribacillus sp. NPDC096622; assembly: GCF_044762665.1. Taxonomy (NCBI): domain Bacteria; kingdom Bacillati; phylum Bacillota; class Bacilli; order Caryophanales; family Bacillaceae; genus Peribacillus; species Peribacillus sp. NPDC096622. The sequence goes on from NZ_JBIWES010000010.1 coordinate 44,241, forward strand.
GCTATGTCCGCCCACAATCACGTCGATGCCCTTGACCTTGGCAGCTAATGTTAAATCATTGTCATAGGCTGCATTGTCATCGTAACCGATATGGGATACGGCAACTATCTTATTGACACCCATGCCTTTGAATGCCTTGACCGCTTTTTCGGCTTCTTCAAGATAGTTTTCAAATTCTATACTTCCTGGACTTGAAATATCTTTCGTCTCTTCAGTTGTAAGCCCGAAGAACCCTACCTTTTGGCCATCCACTTGTTTTATGATGCCATTGTATATCTTCCCTTGCTCTGGCTTACTTGAAATCAAATCCGAGAATAGTCCCTTGAACTTATCATCTTTGGAGAAATCCACATTGGAACTGACAAACGGGAACTTTGCCCCTTTAATGAAGTCAGCCAAAGCTTGATGCCCTTCGGCGCTTGAACCCAAATCAAACTCATGATTCCCGAATGTCATTACGTCATATTTCATTAAGTTCATGAAGCGAAGATCCGCTTGCCCTTTGAATTCATTAAAATAGAGAGTTCCCGAGAATACATCACCTGCATCAACCAAAAGAGCTTGCGGCTTGCTCTTACGCACTTCTTTGACAGCCGTCACCCTTTTGGCCACATTGTCCAAGTGGGCATGCGTGTCATTCGTATGCATCAAGGAAAGCGTGATCGCCTTCGCAGGGTTTTTCAAAGCTTCTTCAGCAGCAGCGACTTTCTTATCCGCCAATGCCATTTTCGAAAGGAACTCCTTTCTGTCCGACTCCTTGAGTCCATTCAAATTAATGGCTGCTTTCGCCTTTTTAGCCGCGTTTATCTGTTCTTTCGTTTTAAGTTCCCCATTGGCAAGAGCTACATAGGCATTGACCCGCTTTGCCACTTCTTTTTTCTTTTCTGCATATACCGCATCATCATACTTACCTTTCACTTCTTTAACATAGGCGTGTATGGCTTTTCCGAGCTTGGATGTTTTGCTGACCTTTTTCAACTGCGAAGAAACGGTTTGCATCCGCTTGTCCGCGGTCTTTAAATCCCCCTTATTCACCCAGTAAGCAGCCTTTTCATAATAGTATGGAACTTTCAGGTCACCGTTCAAAGCTGTTTTGGTCGCTTTAGTGAATTTATCGTATAGGAGCTTTTCGATTTTCGCACCGTAAACCGTATCTTTAATATCTTTATCTGCCTTTTTCACGGCTTGGTCCAGTGCCTCGTATTGATTCCTGATATCAATTGATTTCTTGGCAAGTATTGAATTCGTAAGGTTGCCAATCGATTTGCCATGTGCAGCTTTTGCTTTCTCAGCCGCTTTATATCCTTTTACATAACCTTCTGAACGAGTGATATACTTATCATATGCTTCGATTTCTTTATATTTGGCATCTTTTTCTTTTTTGCTTAACATTGATTTTTTAATGGTAGAGTTGATGTCTTTTTTGGCTTGTTTTGCAGACTTGATTTGTTTTTCAACAGTGGACACTGAAGCGAGTTTAGAAGTGTAGAAATAGGTGTCGAATGGTTTTTTGATGGCGGCCTTGGCCGTTTTGATTTTACTATTCAGGCTAGTGGCAGCATCCGATGGTGCCGGCGCTACTGCTACGATCGTTGTCGCAGCCATTATGGTGGCTGATGCAATTTTTACGATTTTCTTTTTCCCCATTATCGTTAATCCCCCCATTAGTTCTATACTGGCATAACATTCTGCTAACTTATCGATAGAATTGGCGCACTTTTCCAGAAATTGAATTCCGACAAATTTACTTACCCATACACAAATCCACCCTACTTTTTTCCTCTAAAGATCCGTGTATCTCCTATATTACAACAAAATAATCCAATTTTAAAACAAATTTACAATACAACATCGAATATTAACAGAATATTATCATTATAATCACCCTAAAATACCTAGTAGAAGATAGATGATATATCAACAAAATGATTTAATGGTAAAATAGCATCAGTTTCATCCGGGAACCCCCTTGGTCTTTATACCTAAATTAACCAAAAACAAAAAAAGAGAGAATTAACTCCCTCTCAGACAGTAGACAAATTCGAAGAAAAGCGAGATTGCCTGAAGTTTTTTGAAAGAACGTTCCAGCTAATTTCAGAAACCCGCTCCCTTTCCGCCGACTGGCTGCCAAGACTCATCAAAGCAAGCGTCTGCGGGACCTCGGCTAACCAGTTATTCGGCAGGAGTGTCGCAAATTTCTTCAATCCAATGAGAGTTTCATAAAAACAATAAAAAAACATATTGAACTAGTTTGCTGCAGTTTTTTATTTAAAAGAACGTTCGCTGATTTCAGAAACCCG